>CANJQT010000019.1 GCA_947476475.1 Paracoccaceae bacterium
AGGGGTGATGTCTTATCTGTCGATCCCGACCGGAGGACTTTGGTTGCTGCTTTGGCCATTGGCGGTCGCAGTGGTCTGGCGTCCGGTCCCGAAGGCCAGGCTGGTCTTTGCGGGTGTCGTGCTGGCCATTTGTGCAGCCATTGCAATTCTGGGGCCTGTGCTGATCCGGCTTTCGGGTCTGCCTTTTCCGGGCGATGAGTTTGACGCCGCCCAGATCATTCAGCGTCTGCGCTACGTGGCACTTGTGGACTGGCAGCGTTTCGCCCTTCTTGCCTTGCCGGTGGGAATTTTGCCCGCCCTGTTCCTGTTGACCTGGAAGTGGCAAGATCCGCTTGCTCGCGCGCTGACTCTGGTGACAGTCGTGTTCTTCGCCTTCTTCTACCTGCAAGGCTACCGGGTATTGCTGCACCATTTCATTCCGGCAATGCTGCCACCGCTCGTCATCATGTGGCGGTCTGAATTGATGGAGGGGGCCGTCGGCCGGCTGGCCGCAGCGATTGGAATTGTAGCGGCTTTGCTGCTGGCGTGGCCGAAGGATATGGGGCTTCACGCCCATGATCGTGCCTTCGCAGCGTATATCCAGACCGAGGGTGCGTTCTTTGACAGCGGCAAGCCTGCCGATGGCGAACGGTTCCGCGGTTTTGACCCGCGCGCGCTTGATGTCTTCCACGAACTTTTCGGTCGGCTTTTGCCGATCGGCTACGGGACGACCGAACCAGGCGAGCGGTTTTACGGCGCACCGCTGGTGTGGTGGTATTATTCCGAATTCCCGAAAGCCGAGGGGCAGGCAATCAACTACATCGTGAAGCCTTTGTCCGAAGCCACGGGCGCAGATGGAACCCTGTTTGACAGTTATGAGGGATACGGCCTTTATATCCGCGATATGGCTTTGTTCGATCAACACCGTTCACAGAAACTTCCCTATGACACTGGTGCTGCCCTGCTGGCAACTCCGCGCGATGTCATGTTCGGGCGTGGCCCGAAATGGCCCCAAACATGGTCTGACCGGGTGGTGATTGATCTGGTTGGAATTGCGAAACGCATCTTGGGGCGAAGCTGAAGCAGAAAAGGCCCGCAAAGGAGAAGCAGATGGATTTTTCAAAAGGATTTTTTTTGACCGGCGCGGCGTTCTTGCTGCTCGGCGGCACATTTGTCGGCGGGATGATGTCGGTGAAACGCGACATGGGCATCTATCACGCGGTCTGGGGTACACTCGACAGCGTAAAGACCCTGATCGAAGAGATTCCAAATCTCCGCGGGACCGAGCCGATCCATTTCCTGCGTCCTGCCCGCTATGAGGGGCAGGGTGTCACGGTGAACGACGGTGCAAAGGCCGATGATCTGATCCTTTTGTCGGGTTTTCTGGAAGATGACAACAAAGTGCGGCTGATCCGCCGCGATGGCACCCAGATTGCCGAGTGGGTCTTGCGCGCCTCAGAAATTTACCCGGACACCAGCTTTTTCCGCCAGCCGCCGATGACTGACTGGAATGCCATTACACACGGCACCATCATCACGCCCGACGGCGATATTGTCTTTTCATTTGAAAGCGGCGGTCTTGTGCGGATGGATCGGTGCGGCGCGGTCAAGTGGGCCTCGACAGAGATCACTCATCATTCGCCGAACTGGCTTGGCAACGGCGACATTGTCATTTCAGGCGGGCGCCACATGGAGGGGCCAGAGCCGGTCGCCTGGCCATTTGACGGGCCCTATTGGGAAGATCTGGTATTCAAGTTCGACAAGGACGGTAAGAAGACTTTTGAAAAGGCGCTGACCACACTCATGATCGAGAACGGGCTGGAATCGCTTATGACGGCGACGGGCCAATTTTCAACCAGGGTGAATGGCGAGTTTCATTTGAATGAGGTGGAAGAACTGCCCACCTCGCTTGCCGCCGACTACCCGATGTTTCAGGCAGGTGACCTGCTACTTTCCATCCGCAATCGGAACATGATCCTTGTGACCGACGCCAATGTCACCAGGATCAAGTGGTGGAAGGTAGGCCCCTTCGTGCGTCAGCATGATCCCGACTTCCAATCAGGAGGCAAGATCACCTTGTTCGATAATCACTCGGACGACAGCATGACGGCAGACCATGCCGGCGGCTCACGTATTTGGGAAATTGATGTGACGTCCGGCGCCGCACGCACGCTTTATGGTGGACGGGACGGGCAAAGAATCTATTCGCCCGAACGCAGCACTCATCAGCTTCAGGCCTCTGGCGACTTGATGATCACCGAAGCGCAGCAGGGGCGTGCGTTCGAAGTCACGCCTTCAGGCAAGGTGGTGTGGGAATACGTCAATCGGTGGGATGCGGGCAGGGTCGCCTGGCTGCACGATGCCGAAGCCTATGATCCGTCCTACTTCACGGTTCAGGACTGGTCCTGTCCGGCCAATTGAGCGGATGAACAGCTTTGACAACTAAAGCGCGCGGGTTTGCCCCCGCGCGCCTTGAATGCCGTATCGGCTCAGCCGTTCGCTTCGCGGATCTTGTCGGCGGCTTGCTTGTCGAAGGCAACGCCCTTCGCCTCGAACAGCTGGTCCAGTTCGCCTGACAGGGTCATCTCGGTGACAATATCACAGCCGCCGACAAATTCACCCTTCACATACAGCTGCGGAATGGTTGGCCAGTCGGAGAAATCCTTGATCCCCTGACGCACATCGGCGTCTGCCAATACATTCACATCCGCAAATTCCACGCCCATATAATTCAGGACACCCGCCACACGGCTGGAAAACCCGCATTGCGGCATGGTCTTGGTGCCCTTCATGAATAGCACCACATCGTTCTTCGTCACGGTTTCGCGGATCTGGTCGAGTGCGTCGGTCATTTTCTACTCCGGTGCTTTTGTGGTCAGGGCCAGCGCGTGCAACTCACCATGCGCGCCGTCCATCTTGCCTTTAAGCGCGGCATAGACCGCGCGCTGCTGCTGAACGCGGTTCTGGCCGCGGAAAGATTCGTCGATCACTTCGGCGGACCAATGATTTCCATCACCCGCAAGATCTGTGATGGTGATCTTGGCCTTCGGGAACGATGCCCTTATCAAATTCTCGATATCTTGGGCTTCCATCGGCATAGGGCGTCCTTCCGTTTAGTCTTTTCGAGAATGTAAGCCGCCCGTCTGGCCGCTGCAAGGTGGCGCAGGCGGATGGTGTGGATGCCCACAGCGGGAGTATTCCCGACCAGGATGAATGCCCGTGCAGTTCCATCTTGGGCGAAATACTCCGGGGGTGCGGGGGCAGAGCCCCCGCCTTAACCTGCAACGGCCTTGGCAAAGGCCCCACGATAAAGGGCTGAAAGTTCCGCGAGTGGCGCAGATGCCGCACCGAAGCTTACAGTCTGGCCACCGAACACGCCGACGAGGCGGGCAGTGACACCTGCTGCGCGGGCCGCGTCAAGGAAGGCGTCGGCCTGGTTGGCTGTGCACGCAACAAGATAGCGCGCCTGATCTTCGCCAAAAAGCGTGCCGACATCAGAGGAGTCGACGCGCATACCCACGCCGGCCCCTTCGGCCATCTCGAACGCAGCAAGCGCAAGGCCACCATCCGACAGGTCGGTTGCAGCCTTCACCCGCTTGCGGTTGTTGCGCAGAAAGTCGCCGTTCTTGCGCTCAAGCGCCAGATCGACGGCGGGGGCGTCGCCGTCCTCGCGGCCAAAGGCCTCATACAGAAGGGCGGATTGGCCAAGGTGGCCGATGGTTTCGCCAATCACGATGGCGACATCGCCTTGGGCGGGGTGGCCCGCTATCAGGTCTTCAAGGCTGGCCAGCAGGCCCACGGCGCCAATGGTCGGTGTCGGAAGGATGCCCTTGCCATCGGTTTCATTATAGAGCGAGACGTTGCCAGACACGATCGGGAAGTCCAGAACGCGGCAGGCCTCGCCAATGCCTTTGATGGCACCCACGAGCTGGCCCATGATCTCGGGCTTTTCGGGGTTGCCAAAGTTCAGGTTGTCGGTGGCCGCCAAGGGTGTTGCCCCTACCGCGGTCAGGTTGCGCCAGGCTTCTGCCACCGCCTGCTTGCCGCCTTCATAGGGGTTAGCTTTTACATAACGGGGCGTCACATCCGATGTGAAGGCCAGCGCCTTGGGCGTGCCATGCACACGCACCACGCCCGCGCCAAGACCGGGCGCCCGCACAGTATCAGCCATGACCATCGTGTCATACTGTTCCCAGACCCAGGCCTTGTGGGCATGGTTTGGCGAACCGATCAGCGCCTTCAGGCCCTTGATCGGGTCAATGGCGGGTACCGGGCCCAAGGGTGCGGCCTTCGGGGTTTCCACCCAGGGGCGGTCGTATTCGGGCGCGCTGGAGGAGAGTTTGGACAAGGGCAGGTCGGCCATGACCTGATTGCCGTGCAGGATCACGAAGCGGTCTTCGGTTATCGTCTCTCCGACAATGGCAAAATCCAGATCCCACTTTTCAAAGATCGCCCGTGCCTCGGCTTCCTTTTCCGGTTTCAGCACCATGAGCATCCGCTCCTGGCTTTCGGACAGCATCATTTCGTATGCGGTCATGTTGGCTTCGCGCTGCGGTACATGATCAAGCTGAAGCCTGATCCCCAGCCCGCCCTTGTCACCCATTTCCACCGCCGAACAGGTCAGACCGGCCGCCCCCATGTCTTGAATGGAAATGACACTGTCCGAGGCCATCAGCTCCAGACAAGCCTCCAGAAGGCGCTTTTCGGTGAAGGGATCGCCGACCTGAACGGTAGGGCGCTTTTCCTCGATGGTATCATCGAACTCGGCGCTGGCCATGGTGGCGCCGCCAACGCCATCGCGCCCGGTCTTTGCACCAAGATAGACGACCGGCATGCCGACACCCGAGGCTGCCGAATAGAAAATCTTGTCGGTATCGGCCAGGCCTGCAGCAAAGGCATTCACCAGACAGTTGCCGTTGTAGGCGGCGTGGAAACGCACTTCGCCACCAACATTCGGAACTCCAAAGGCATTGCCATAACCGCCGATCCCTTCGACCACGCCCTTGACCAGATGCGCGGTCTTGGGGTGGCTGGGCAAACCAAAGCTTAGGGCATCCATCGCCGCGATCGGACGCGCACCCATGGTGAACACGTCACGCAGAATGCCGCCAACACCGGTCGCGGCCCCCTGATGCGGTTCGATGTAAGACGGATGGTTGTGGCTTTCCATCTTGAAGATCACTGCTTGTCCGTCGCCGATATCGACGACGCCGGCATTCTCGCCGGGGCCGCAGATCACTTGGGGACCTGTAGTATGCAAGGTGCGCAGCCACTTCTTTGACGATTTGTAGGAACAATGTTCGTTCCACATGGCCGAAAAGATGCCAAGTTCGGTGAACGTAGGCTCGCGCCCGATGATCGTCAGGATGCGCGCATATTCGTCGGGCTTCAGCCCGTGTGCTGCAATAAGCTCCTCGGTGATCTTCGGCTCGGTCATGGCCTTTACCCCTTCGGCTGCGCTGGATGGCCGCCTCATAGGACATGGCGGCGGGAGCGGAAAGGGGCAGGCCGGATTTTTTTGAACTCAGGGGGGATCGGAAGTCGAATTCCCGTGTGGCCGAGCGTCCTTGGGGTGCTGAAACCGAAAAAGGAGCATGCTACGTTTGTTATTACGGCCCCGGCTGCTGTGGCACTTGGGTTATTGGTGGCTTTTCTGTCCGTCCGTGTCAGCTTACGGCGTGGCAAGATGGGCGTTGCTCTGGGTGATGGCGGCGATACGCTTTTGCTGGAACGTATTCGACAGCATTGCAACCTGTCCGAAACCATAGCGATGGCGCTGATCCTGATGGGGCTTGCCAAAGCATCGATTGCCGCAGGCCAGTTCTTGCCCCACCTACCCGATTGGCCGCAGGTGCTGACGCTGTTTGAGGCCTTGGTCTACTATGAGCCAACCCCAGTCGTACAACTGAATCTGGCGGTGGCGATGGCTGAAAACGGTCGACCACAGGATGCGCTTGAACTGGTGCAAGAGTTGGGGAGAAGCCTGCTGGACTATCAGCCCTTCCATGCGGTGCTGGCTGATCTGGCGCGACGCTTGGGCTGAGCGAGCTGTCGTTGAACGACTATGATCAAGCGATTCGTCTGGCAACCCGGCCCGAAGATCAGCCTTTCTTGCGCAAACGGCGTGCGGAAGTGATCACCGCCCGCGACGGCGCGATCGCGTTTGACGAAAAAAAAGGCCGAGACAAAGCTCGGCCCAAGTCCAACAGGGAGGTATGAAACGCCGGGAGTTTCCTCCACCGCCGTTCCATACACGCTAAATAATGTTGCGCCCTTAGACGATCAAGGGCGAAGATGCTGCAAGTGCAGCATGGCCGATATGCGCTACAAACATACCAGAACCATACGCGGTCACGCTAAAGCGCCCGCTCCTCTGATTGGCGTTTGCGGTAGGCCATGATTTCTTCCATCACAAAATCGCGAAAGATGCCGACACGCTTGGATTGGCGCAGTTCTTCGGGATAGGCCAGAAACACGGGCACTTCTTCGCTTTCCACGTCGGGAAGAACACGAAGCAAGTGCGGAAAGTCCTCTGAGAGATAATCAGGCAAAACGCCTATTCCCAGATGGTTCAGTACGCCTTGCAGGACGCCAAAGTAGTTGTTCACAGTTAGGGTCGAGCGGATATCGTACTCCATCAAAGTCTGCACCAGAACGGCGCCGGCAGCGACCTGTGCCGTGTTAGGGTTTTGACTTATCAAACGATGCTCTGAAATGTCGGCCAGCTTTTGGGGGGTGCCGTTCATCGCCAGATATTGGGGCGTCGCATAAAGACGCATGCGGATATTCATCATTCGCCGCCGGATCAGATCGGCCTGCGCTGGTTCTTTCATGCGGATGGCCACGTCAGCTTCGCGCATAGGCAGGTCAAGAACCCGCTCCTCCAGCATCAACTCGATCTTCAGATCTGGGAACTTCTCGTAAAGTTTGGGCAGGCGTGGGGCCAGCCAAAGCGTACCGAAGCCGGTGGTGGTGGTCACCCGCAGAACACCGAATACTTCTTCTTCGCTGTCGCGTATCCGGGCTGCGGCTGTATCCAGACGTTTGTTCATCGAGGTGGTAGCCTCAAACAGCAATTCACCCTGTTCGGTGAGAATCAGCCCGCGGGCGTGGCGGTGGAAAAGGGTGGTGTCCAGACTTTCTTCCAACGCACGGATCTGACGGCTGACGGCGGACTGGCTAAGATGGAGCGTTTCGCCGGCATGGGTCAGCGACCCGGCGTCAGCGACCGCGTGAAATATTCTGAGCTTGTCCCAGTCCATCATGATCTAACCTGTCGGGGCGCTGCCCAAATGCCGCAGAAAGTTTCGTTGAATGGATGAAGCCCCATGCGGCTGGTTCATAGCTGATATGCAATCTGGTGCCAAAGCCTAAGTTAGAAAGGGGCCGACAAACTTCTTTATGGGTCAGTAATTTTGACCTACAATGGGTTTGCGACCATCACCGGCCCGGGGGCAAAGAATGACGCGCAAGGATATCAAGCTTTCCGATAAGTTCGATCTTACCAAATCGCCGGTGCTGTTGAACGGCACACAGGCGCTTGTGCGTTTGATGCTAATGCAAAAGGCGCGCGATATTGCGGCCGGACTGAACACTGCCGGCTATGTCTCGGGCTATCGCGGCTCGCCTTTGGGCGGGGTCGACCAGCAGATGGGTCGCGAGGCGGATTTGCTAATGGCGAATGACATTCATTTTCAGCCCGGACTGAACGAAGACCTTGCGGCCACTGCGGTCTGGGGGACCCAGCAGGCCGAATTGCGCGGCGAGGGGCGCTATGACGGGGTTTTCGCGCTTTGGTATGGCAAAGGACCCGGGGTCGATCGGTCGGGCGACGTGATGCGGCATGGCAACATGGCCGGATCATCGAAGTTCGGCGGCGTAGTGATGGCGATGGGCGACGACCATACCGGCGAAAGTTCAACCGTGCTGCATCAGTCGGACTGGGCGATGGTGGATGCCTATATCCCGGTTGTGTCACCCGCGGGTGTGCAGGAAATTCTGGATTACGGGATGTATGCTTGGGCCTTGTCGCGCTTTGCTGGGGTCTGGGTCGGGTTGAAAACAATGAAAGACACTGTTGAAGCCACGTCGGTGGTCGACGGGAACCCAACGCGCATGTCCTTTGTGACCCCCGACTTCCCGATGCCCGAAGGTGGGCTGAACATCCGTCTTGGCGACACCCCCGTTGCACAGGAAGCCCGGATGCTTGATCACAAACGCTTCGCCGCCGAAGCATTTGCCCGGGCCAACAGGATAGACAAACGGGTTTGGGGCAAAGCAGGCGCCAAGATCGGGTTTGTGGCGGCCGGCAAGAACTGGCTGGATCTTGTCCACGCTTTCGACCTGCTTGGTATTGATGCGGCAGAGGCGGAACGCCTGGGTATCACCACCTACAAGGTCGGACAGACATTCCCGCTTGACATGAAAGGCTTTCACGACTGGGCTGAAGGTCTTGATCTGATCGTTGTGGTCGAGGAAAAGCGCAAGCTGATCGAAGTTCAGGTCAAGGAAAGCATCTTCGACGACCGTCGCGGCCGCAGAGTTTACGGTTGGAAAAAGGGCGGGACAGAGGTGGAGCTGTTCCCCACTCGTTATGCCTTGGATCCGGTCATGATCGCCGAAAAAATAGGGGAAATCCTGATCGAAGAAGGGCGCGGCACCGATCACGTCAAGGCCGGCCTTCACGCCATTGATGAGGCCAGACGCGCGGACAACGCGCCCGAGATCCTTACCCGGAAGCCGTGGTTCTGTTCGGGCTGCCCGCACAACTCTTCGACAAAACTGCCCGAGGGCAGCCGTGCCTACGCCGGGATTGGCTGTCATTACATGGTGCAGTGGATGGACCGCGAAACCACCGGCTTTACCCAGATGGGTGGCGAAGGCGTAAACTGGGTCGGCGAAGCGCCCTTTTCCAAGCGCGGGCATATATTCCAGAATCTGGGCGACGGCACATACAATCATTCGGGGGTACTTGCCATCCGCGCGGCCCTGGCGGCGGGAACCACGATTACCTACAAAATCCTTTATAACGACGCCGTTGCAATGACAGGTGGTCAGGCGAATGAGGGTGGGCTGACCGCGCAGCAGATCGTGCGGGAACTGCTTGCCATGGGTGTAAAGAACGTCGCGCTTGTCCATGATCCAAAAGAGGAATTGGACCTTTCTTCTTTCCCGGCGGGGATCGAGGTTGCCACCCGCGAACAGTTGATGCCGGTCCAGGAAAAGATGCGCCAGATTACGGGCGTGTCGGCGATCGTGTATGTGCAGACCTGCGCTGCCGAAAAGCGCCGCCGCCGCAAGAAGGGCACGTTCCCGGACCCGAACCAGCGGGTCTTTATCAATACCGATGTTTGCGAAGGCTGTGGCGACTGTTCCGTTAAGTCGAACTGCGTATCGATCGTTCCGGTCGAAACTGCGCTTGGTACCAAACGTGGCATAGATCAGTCGTCCTGCAATAAGGATTTCTCCTGCCTAAAGGGCTTTTGCCCCTCCTTTGTGACGGTCGAGGGTGGGCAGGTCCGCAAGTCGGCGGCAACGGAGTTCACTCTGCCAGACGTGCCGGAACCCACGTTGCCCGTTATTCGGGGCACCCATAACACCGTCTTGACGGGGGTAGGTGGGACAGGGGTGGTGACGGTTGGCGCCGTGTTGGCGATGGCGGCGTATCTGGACGGCAAAGGAGTTGGCATGATGGAAATGGCCGGCCTTGCCCAGAAGGGCGGCGCTGTACATATTCACCTTAGGATTGCCAACCAACCATCGGATATTTCAGCAATCCGCGTGGCGACAGGTGAGGCGGATTGTGTGATTGGGGGTGATCTGGTGGTGACCGCCGGTGCAAAAACCCTTGGTCTGATGACCGCCGGGCGTACTGGGGCGGTCGTCAACGGACATGAGATCGTCACTGGCGATTTTACCAAAAACCGCGACTTTCGCCTTCCTGCCGACCGGCTGCGGTTGTCGTTGGAAGCGCGGCTGAAAAAGGCGGTGAGCTTTTTTGACGCTTCTAGACTGGCGGAGAGGCTTCTGGGCGACTCCATCTATTCGAACATGATTGTGCTTGGTGCCGCCTGGCAGCGGGGCCTGTTACCCTTGTCGCGCGCCGCTATCTTGCAAGCAATCGAGATGAACGGGGCGGCGGTTAAAGGCAACCAGAGCGCATTCGAGATTGGGCGTTGGGCGGCAATTGATCCGGTGGCCGCAGGAGAATTATTTGATGAAAAGTTTGCAGCGCCTTTAAATATAAAAGAAAAGATTGATGACTTTGCGCGCCGTCTTGCAGATTATCAGAACCCAGCCTACGCAGCGCGCTACCGGCGCCTTGTTGAAGCGGCCCCCGAGGCGCTTCGCGAAAGCGTCGCAAAGTCCTATTACAAGCTTCTGGCCTACAAGGACGAGTACGAAGTTGCCCGCCTGCATCTGACCACCTTGGACCGGGCGAAAGAATTGTTTGACGGCGAACTGAAACTGTCCTTCCACCTTGCTCCTCCGATCCTTAGTCACAAAGGCCCGGACGGGCGACCGGTCAAACGGCGGTTCGGGGCATGGATCATCCCGGTCTTCCGTCTGCTCGCGCGGCTGAAAGCCATTCGCGGGACTGCGTTTGATCCGTTTGGCCACACTGCCGAACGACGGGCCGAACGCGCGGCGATTGTGGAATTTGAAACCGACATGGTTCGTGTCTTTGCAGCATTTGGTCCGGCCATACGGGGCGCAGCCTTTGAGTTGGCCGAACTGCCGCTCTCGGTGCGGGGATATGGGCCGGTGCGGGCGGTTGGGGCGGAACGGGCTGCTCGCCGGAGAGTTGAGTTACTGGCGGCCATACAGACGGGTGGTGCTCCTGTGCCGATGGCGGCTGAATAGCGACCGTCACGCGTTTGTCACCTTGCCGGAGCATGTTCCGATCCAAGTGCCAGTTTCCCTGGCCGGGAAGAGGAGACGTGTCGTGAACAAGTATATCGCGCGTGAGATAAGCTGCGCCTCGACGGCCCGCTCAAAGTCGGCGCAAGTGATGATCCGTGGAATCGAAAATGTGACGGGCCGTTTTGGTCTGATACGCCGCGCGGCAGGTTATGAGCGGGACTTGGGACAGGGCGCCGATTTCTGGCGCCTGATGACCGAACGCTTTGGCCTCAGCCTGGATGTGGTCGGAGGCAGTCTTGACAATATTCCGGCAAAAGGGCCGCTGATCCTGATCGCCAATCATCCCTATGGGATTCTTGACGGGCTGATGATGGGTTATATCCTGTCAGGCCTGCGCGGCGATTTCCGCATTGTTGCCCACCGGATCTTCCGCCGTTCAGAGATGTTCAACCGTGTGATCCTGCCTATCGACTTTGATGAGACGGATGCGGCGCTACGCCAAAATATCGATACCCGTGCCGAAGCGCTGCGCTATCTTGGTCAAGGCGGGGCGATAGGCATTTTCCCGGGTGGCACGGTGTCAACCGCCGCTCACCCTTTCGGTCAGCCGCGCGACCCGGTTTGGCGCAACTTCACCGCCCGGATGATTGCAAAATCCAACGCGACAGTGGTGCCGATTTTCTTTGACGGCTGCAATTCGCGGCTATTTCAGGTCGCGAGCCATCTGCATTACCGCCTCCGTATGGCCTTGCTGATCAAGGAGTTCCGCGCCCGGATTGACGCACCCGTGCGGATCGTCATCGGACAACCGATTGCGCCAGTTCAGATTGCCGCACGCAAACATGACGCAAAGGCGCTGATGGATTTCCTGCGCAAGACCACGTATGACTTGTCACCGGAACCTATGGCAAGCACTGCTTACGGGTTTGAATTCGAAGATAAATACCGGGCCTGATGCGATGGCCCGCAGGGCCGGAGGCAGATATGGCGGTTGGAATATTCGATTCCGGCTTGGGTGGGCTGACAATCTACGAAGCCGTGTCCAAGCGTTTGCCCGACGTTCCTTTTGTTTATTACGGCGACAATGCACATGCCCCTTACGGGGTCCGGACTGCGGATGATATTTTCAGGCTTACATGTGCCGGGGTAGAGCGCCTGTGGGACGAAGGCTGCGATCTTGTGGTTCTGGCGTGCAACACTGCGTCGGCGGCGGCCTTGAAGCGGATGCAGGAAACCTGGGTGCCGGAAGGCAAGCGGGTTCTGGGTGTGTTTGTTCCGTTGATAGAAGCACTCACAGAACGCCAATGGGGCGATAATTCGCCGCCGCGTGAAGTGGCGGTCAAACATGTGGCGCTGTTTGCCACTCCGGCAACCGTAGCCACCCGTGCCTTCCAGCGCGAACTTGCCTTCCGTGCCATCGGCGTTGATGTAGAGGCGCAGCCATGCGGAGGCTTGGTGGACGCAATCGAACAGGGTGACGAGATTTTGGCTGAAGCCCTGGTGCGCAGCCATGTCGAGGCCCTGAAACGTCGGATGCCGAAGCCAGAGGCAGGCATACTGGGATGTACACACTACCCATTGCTGCAAAAAACCTTCCAGGACGCGTTGGGCCCGACGGTGACGGTCTTCTCTCAGGCGGAGCTGGTGGCCGAAAGCCTTGCGGATTACCTGATGCGGCGGCCAGAGTTCGCGGGGCAGGGGAAAGTGTCGAAATTTCTGACCACCGGGGATCCGCTGGCTGTGTCCGACCGCGCAACCCAGTTCCTGCGCCATCAAATCACGTTTACCGCGGCATAGCGCCCGCCGATCGGCCCAATTCGTTCTGTTCTTTGATTGGCTTGCGGCCTTTACTTTCGCAATTTTGCCACGCTCGGACCCAAATGGTTGCCTAGTCTCGTCTGGCATGCGGGATAGGAACAAGGCTATGTCGGCCCCACAGACTGGCATCATACCTGAGATCTTTCTGGCTCTGGTTGTCGGACTTTCGTCTGCAACCGGGTCGTCGGCCGCGACGGTGGGTGCCCATGAAACGCCGATATCCGGTTGGCCGACTGTCTGGCAGCAGAACCTGTCAGGGGGGATGGGGCTTGCAAGTCTGGCGATGTCTTTACCCCATCGGCAAACACAACCGCAAATCATAGCGCCTCTACCTGGAAAAGTAGCGCAACTTACCTTCAGCCTGGCGCCAACTGGCGGTGCGATCTTTTCTTTCGCACGCAATGGCAAGGTTGTGACCAGTACACTGCCCACGCCCTGGCACAAGAGTTATATTCGTCAAGCCGTTGAAGTTACGTCATTTCATCTGGCCGGTCGCCCATGGTCCCTTCAGTTGCTCATGGGGAAGTCTGGTGGGCTTCACCTTAGCCTGAATTTCCGCGATTCCGCAGCAGCGCGGATACCTTTCAAAGCGGTGACAGCGGTCTTGCCGCTCGAGACTGCGGCTGCCACCCCTGCGGCCGTGCCCTTGCCCGCGACCTTCTGGCAGGGGCTTGTCGGGCTTTCGTTGCTGGTGTTCCGGCGTCGCCTTCGCCGCGTGCCATAACGGCGACGGATCGTCGCTACGTAAGTTTGCGGTTGAAACCCCGCCGCATGCCCGGCATGACCAACCCAACGGTAGGGAGGCACGCATGACGAAGCGAATCGCCATTCTGGGGGCGTCCGGTTACACGGGGGCCGAACTTGTGCGCCTGATCGCCACCCATCCAGCCATGAAGATTGTGGCACTGACGGGTGATCGCAAAGCGGGCATGTCGATGGCCGAGGTCTTTCCCTTTCTTGCCCACCTTCAGCTTCCGACTCTGCAAAAGATCGAGGATGTTGATTTCTCTGCAGTTGATCTGGCCTTTTGCGCGCTGCCGCATGCGACCAGTCAGGCGGTAATCGCCGCTTTGCCGCGCGATCTAAAGGTTGTGGACCTGTCCGCCGATTTTCGGCTTCGCGATCCTGCGGAGTATGAGAAATGGTATGGCAAACCCCATGCCGCCGTCGATCTTCAGGCCGAGGCAGTCTATGGACTGACCGAGTTCTACCGCGACGACATCCGTCGCGCCCGGTTGGTGGCAGGCACCGGCTGCAATGCTGCGACCGGCCAGTTTGCCATCCGCCCGCTGATCGAGGCAGGGGTTATTGATCTAGACAACATCATTCTGGACCTCAAAGCCGGTGTCAGCGGCGCGGGCCGGTCTCTGAAGGAAAATCTGTTGCATGCCGAACTGTCGGGCGGAACCCATCCCTATTCTGCGGGTGGCACCCACCGTCATCTGGGCGAGTTTGACCAGGAATTTTCAAAGGTTGCAGGACGCCCGGTGCGTATCCAGTTCACGCCTCATCTCATGCCCTTTAACCGAGGCATTCTGGCCACTGTCTATGTGCGCGGGGATGCAGACGCTGTCCGCAAGGCGCTGGCAGACCGTTATGCAGCAGAGCCGTTCCTTCATGTGCTGCCCTTCGGGCAGTTGCCATCAACACGGTCGATCGCCGGGTCGAACTTTGTCCATCTCGGCGTGGTGGGCGACAGGATCGAAGGGCGCACGATCGTCGTTGGGGCTTTGGATAATCTGACCAAGGGATCCTCGGGGCAGGCGCTCCAGAACGCCAATCTGATGCTGGGTCTGGATGAAACCGCCGGCCTGATGCTGGCACCGGTATTTCCATGAGAAACCTAAAGAAAAACCGCAGGATACAGATCATTCTTCTGGCGGTGGTCGCGCTGATCACCGCCACGGCGCTGATCGGATACGGTTTGCGGGACGGCATAAATTTCTTCCGCTCGCCCACACAGGTTCTGGCCGACCATCCAGGCGAAGCCGAGACGTTTCGTATTGGTGGTCTGGTCGAAGAGGGAAGTCTGGTGCGCGGCGAAGGTGCTACCGTGACCTTCCGGGTGACCGATGGGAATGCAACGGTGCCGGTGTCATTCACTGGTATACTGCCAGACCTGTTTGCCGAAGGCCAAGGCATGATCGGAACCGGACGGATGCAGGGAGGATTGTTTGTCGCGACAGAGATCCTTGCCAAACATGACGAAGACTACATGCCCAAGGAAGTGATCGATGCACTGAAGGAACAAGGCACCTACGTTGACCCGAACGCAGCGCCTGCATCGAATTAACCATTCCGCCCCAAGGCTGATCCCCGATCATCAGGGGAGAGCCGATGAAGAAAGTCTCTGATATTGCCGCTGAAATCGTCGCCCGCGAGGGGGGATTTATCGATGATCCCAACGATCCCGGCGGGCCGACCAAATATGGCGTTACGCTTGCAACCCTGCGGCGGCTGGGCATTGACCTGACCTGTGACAGGCTTGTCGACAAGGCCGATCTCAGGGCTCTGAGCCGCGAGCAGGCGGTGCAACTCTTTGTTGAACACTATTTCGAAAAACCGCGCCTGAGCGCACTGCCGGAAGCACTGCAACCGTCTGTCTTTGACATGTATGTCAACTCAGGATCCAATGCCGTCAAGATATTGCAGCGCCTTATCAATGATATGGGGGGTGATATTGATGTTGACGGCACGTTAGGCCCGCAGACGATCGCCGCGGTCGTTCAGGTGGCCGAAGCCAATGCCACCCTTCTGGCCGACGCCTATGGAATCGCAAGGCGCAATTATTACTACCGCTTGGGTGATGCACGCCCGGCCAGCCGGAAATTCGTGCGCCGCAAGGATGGCGGTAAAGGTGGGTGGATCCTGCGAGCAGAGGAATTCATCTCGCTGCGCTTTCACCTGACCGAGGCTGAGCATCGCGAAAGGATCGCCGCATGGGGTTGATCGACAAAGTCTTGGGCGGCGGAGCTGCAAACACGGCACTGGGACAAACTGCGACCCGTGTGGCGGAGGTATTTATTCCCAACGCCACGAAAAAGATGCTGGCTGCGCAGGACGCCTACATGGCGGCCATCGACGAACATGGCATCGAGTTCAAGTATGCCAGTCCCGGTCGGTTTGATAGGCTCATCAACGGCCTGAACCGCTTGCCGCGACCAATGCTGGCAATGGGAACGATGGGGCTGTTTGTCTACGCGATGATCGACCCGGTTAGCTTCGCGCAACGGATGGTGGGCCTTAATTATGTGCCCGAACCACTTTGGTGGCTGCTTGCCGCAATCGTAGGGTTCTACTTCGGCGCGCGCGAGGCCCATTACTTCCGAGCCCGCCCAGTCGGGGCGCCCCCCCGGTCTGGAGTGGCCTCTGTGCGCGACGCGAACCCCGCGCTTGAGGACTTGCGCGCGTTCGCGCAAGAGCAGTCGCCATAAAAAAAGGCCGGGGCGTCACCGACTGCCCCGGCCGGATCGCACGCGCGGCGGCCCGGATCAGCCGTCGAAGTCGACTTCTTCCATGACTTTCAGCGCCGTCGCCCGCAGGTTCGCCAGATCCATCATGTTGATCCGGTCACCCGTGAATTCGCCCCAGCTTTGGACCAGCTCTGACCGGCTGACTTCCGGCTTCACCGGGAATTCATGGTTGGTCTCGGCATAGATCCGTTGCGCCTCGTCCGATGCCAGGAATTCCATCAGCTTCAGCGCTGCTTCCTTGTGAGGTGCGGCTTTGGTCATGGCCATGCCGGACACGTTCAGATGGGTGCCACCGCCCTCGAAGCTCGGGTAAACGATGTGGATGGCGTTGGCCCATTCCCTTTGCTCGGGATCGGACAGCATCTGGCCCATGTAATAGGTATTGCCCAAGGCAATATCACATTCGCCCGCCCAGACCGATTTGGCCTGATCCCGGTCGCCGCCCTCGGGCCGGTGGGCCAGATTGGCTTTAAGGCCTTCGGCCCATCGTTTTGCATAGCCTTCGTCGTGGTGGGCGATGATTCCCGCCATCAACGCCAGATTATAGTCATGCGTGCCCGGACGAGTGCAGATGCGGCCCTTCCATTTCGGATCCGCCAGATCTTCGTAAGTGGTCACATCACCAGGTTTGATCCGGTCATTCGCGGCATAAATGACGCGGGCGCGTGTTGTCAGGCCAAACCATTGGTTGGCCGGATCGCGGAATTCGGCGGGGATATTTGTTTTCAGAATATCCGAGACGACGGGCTGGGTCACGCCAGCGTCAACGATCTGCGCCAGTCGGGCTATGTCCACCGTCATCACCAGATCGGCCGGGCTGCGGCTGCCTTCCGCCTGCAACCGTTCGACAAGCCCTTTTTCGACATGCGCAACATTCACCGTAATTCCGGTGGCAGTGGTAAAAGCGTCGAACAACGGCTGCACCAGTTCAGGCTGGCGGTGGGAATAGACGTTCACTTCCTCTGCCGAAAGGGGGCAGGCTGCAAGGGTTGCGGCGGCTAGGGTAAGTGCGCTCAGGCGTGACATTTCTTGATTCCTTCAGTCAAGTTTATGGAACGCTGATTACGCCGCAGGTAAGGGTTGGGTCAATACCTTAGTAAACTTATCGGATATCTTTGTGTGGATGGTCACTCTGATCGGGGTCAGGTTTTTGGTCCGCGCCGCGCTGTCGTTCAGTTGCGTTGCCCCTGCTTTCGCAAGGTTATTCCTTGGCTGACTTTGGCAAAGGCACTTACGTCGACGGTGCTGGCGTCAGCAGATGTTGGCCGGTACCCGGGGCTTGCTTGCTACGTTATTGCCTAACGCGCCTCTGCACTCCTATCTGGTTACAATGGTACGGACTATTAGGAGAATTCAATGTTACGCCCCTTTCGAACCACCACAGCCCTTGTGACCAGCCTGTCGCTGATCCTGCCCGTTCCACCTGCGTTTGCGCAGGAAATGATCTGCTCCGATGGCACAGCCCTGCCTTGTGCCGAAGGGGTAGAGGCAATTCCCGTCGCGCCAGCTGAACCGGCCCCCGAGGCAGTCGAAGAGCCTGCACTCGAAGCGCCTGTAGCCGAGGAACCTGTCACAGAAGCCCCTGCCGACTTGGAGCAACCCGCCGAAGAAGCGCCGGCGGCGGAAGAGCAGCCTGCCGAGGAGCCTGCGGCTGCGGAACAACCAGCTACGGAAGTCCCGGTGGTTGATGAGCAACCCGCCGAAGAGCCTGCGGCGGCGGAACAACCAGCTACCGAAGCCCCGGTGGTTGAAGAGCAGCCAGCGGCGGAAGCACCTGTAGCCGAAGAGCAACCTGCCGAAGCAGAAGGCGAAGAACCACCCGTAATTGTGGTTCCTGAACCGGCGGACCAACCGGCTGCCGCGCCAGAATCCGCCCCTGAAACCGTCACGGTTGCCCCCGAGACAACGGAGCCTGCACCTGAAGAACCGACCGTCGAGGATCTTGAGAAGGCCTTGGTCGAAGACGCTGCGGCAACAACTCCTGAGGCGGATTCAGCGTCAGGCGTGGCGGCAGAACCTGCAGCCACAGAAGCCTTGCCCGCAGAGCCGACGGTTGAAGGGCTCGAAAATGCACTGACGGGCGACGGAGCGGCGGAACCTGCATTGGTAGACGAAGTGGCGCCGCAAGATGTTGGCGCGGTGCCGCCGGTTCCTGCGGCCGTGGCTGACGTGGCACAGGAACTGGCCGACGAAGGCATTGTACCGTCCGAGGAGGTCGTGCCGGAGCTGCCTGTGCAACCGGAAGCGGCCTCGGGTGAGGCACCCGTCGCCGAAGCGGCGGCACTGCTGGGCGCCACGGACGCAAGCGGCGCGCCTGTAGCCGCGACGACAGAGGCCCCGGCAGATTCTGTGGCGCTGGTGACGGAAGAACTGGTCACCGACCAATCGGCCCGAACATCGGCAGAGGACTTTGCCAACAAAGTCAATGAAGCCAGCGCGGCCGGCAATGAATCTGCAAAAACGGCACCCGCGCCGACGGTTGTGCAACGCCACAGCAAGCTGAGTGATGGCGAGAAACTGCTGTTGCTTGGGGTAGGGGCTCTGGTCGTCGGCGCGATCCTGTCCAACAACCGCAGGGTCGAAATGAACTCCGGTGACCGGGTCGTCGTCAGCCGAGACGGACAATATTACCTGCTTAAGGACGATGACGCGCTACTGCGCCAGCCTGGCGCCAGGGTACGGACGGAATCCTTCCGCGACGGCTCCACACGCACGACTGTCACGCGCGCCGATGGCAGCCGCGTCGTGACCATCCGCGATGCGGAACAGCGCGTGTTGCGTCGGGTGCTCATTGATCCCTACGGGCGGGAAGTGACGCTTATTGACGACACGGTGGCCTTTGATCCGGTGGATGTAACGCGCTTGCCGCGTCACCAGCAACGCACCGCACTCAGCGGCGTGTCGGACGAGGATGCATTGCGCGCGGCGCTTGAAGCGGAATCCGGTGCGGGGCGGCGATTCAGCCTGGCGCAGATCCGCACCCTGGAGGAGGTACGTTCGCTGGTGCCAGTGATCGATCTGAATGAAATCACCTTTCCCAGCGGTTCGGCTGCCATTGCGCCCGATCAGGCCAAGGCGCTTGCGGGTCTTGGGAAGCTGATGAAATCCTACATCAGCAATAACCCCGCCGAGATGTTCTTGATTGAGGGACATACGGATGCCGTCGGAAGTGCTGCCTACAACCTTGCCCTGTCAGACCGGAGGGCAGAATCGCTGGCACTGGCGCTGACCGAGTATTTTGGTGTTCCCCCCGAAAACATGGTGGTTCAGGGCTATGGTGAACGGTTCCTGAAGGTCGACACTCTGGACGACGAACGTGCGAACCGCCGCACCAGCGTTCGGCGCATCACCAACCTCATGCGCTGACAGGCGTATTGCGCAAGCTTCGGGTCGCCCACCGGGCGGCCCGATTCTATGTTCCACCTGAAATAAATGACGGGAGATGAACATGCTTGCCTACATTGCGCTTCAAACTGACCTTGTGCGGTCGTTGCAAGCCGGCGGTCCAGACGCCAACGGTCAGACACCGGAACGCGCAGTCTCGGATGGGCGGGGCAACCCCTGCCGCCACTGTCTTGGTGACATTCCCGAGGGGGCGGAAATGCTGATCTGTGCCCACCGGCCCTTCAGCCGCCTGCAGCCCTATGCCGAATGTGGTCCCATTTTTCTTTGCGCCGACCAATGCGACCGCTACGCAGGCAATGACGTGCCGCCGATCCTGCGGACCAGCCCCGATTATCTGTTGAAAGGCTACCGCGCGGACGAACGCATTTTCTACGGGACCGGGCGGATCGTGGCGCAGGCGGCTTTGCCTGATTATGCGGCCTCGTTGCTCTCGGATCCCGAGGTCGCCTTCGTCGACGTCCGATCGGCCCGGAATAACTGCTATCAACTGCGGATTGGTCGGATCACTTGATATAGATCAAGGATTGCGCCGATTCGCCGGGCATAAATAGCCAAAGCAAAGGCAATAGATCTCTTCGTATATCATGCTCGTCTTTGCGGGGCGCCCACGTTATCCCTTCCGTGGGTGCGTCCATAAACGCTGCGGGCTCCCTCCCGCAGCGTTTTTTTTCGTGCGTGGGCTGGCCTTGGCGGGTTTGCGGGTCATACTGGCGCCATGGATTGGATGATCGAAACCGCACTTGACTGGCACGGCACCGGACGCCGCGTTGCGCTTGTGACCGTCATGGAAACCTGGGGATCTGCCCCAAGGCGGGCTGGCAGCCAGATGGTTGTGGCGCAGGACGGTGGCTTTGCCGGATCTGTTTCTGGCGGCTGTGTAGAGGCGGCGGTGATTACTGCGGCGCGGGAAGCGATCGCTGAAGAGCGGTGGCGAGTGCTGGACTTTGGCGTCAGCGACGCGGATGCCTTCGCAGCCGGCCTCGCCTGCGGCGGTCGCATCCGGCTTCTGGTGGAACCGGTTGGCGCGGTTTTGCCAATTCCGCTGTTGACCGCGTTGGCCGCTTCCCGCCAAAGTCGCCAAGCCCTTGCTTACGTGGTCAATCTTTCAACCGGCACCCGCGAATTGCGTGGTGAAGTTGCGCCGCTGGAAGACCGGTTTCACCGTGACCGATCCGGGCTCGAGGGTGATGAATTCATCGCCGTTCATCTGCCGCCCCCGCGCCTGATCCTGATCGGGGCGGTGCAGATTGCACAGGCCATTCTTCCGATGGCGCAGGCTGTGGGTTACGATGCGATTGTGATCGACCCGCGGGCGGCCTTTGCGACAGAGGCGCGGTTTCCAGGCACCCGAATCTGCGCCGACTGGCCCGACAATATCTTGCCAGACGTTGGGCTGGATCGGCACAGCGCGGTTGTGACACTGTCACACGAACCCCGCATTGACGATCCGGCGCTCATCCTGGCTCTGCCGTCGCATGCGGCCTATGTCGGTGCGCTGGGGTCGCGCCGCACACAGGAAACACGTGTTTCGCGCCTGCTGTCTGCCGGACTTGACCCTCAGGACATCGCACGCCTGAAGGCGCCGGTCGGCTTGCCCATCGGGGCCGCAACCCCGGCCGAAATAGCACTGTCAGTTCTTGCGGATGTCGTGGCAACCTTTCGGGGTGTCGGGCGCTGAACCACCTTCCGCGCGACAAATGTCAGGCTACCCCGAAGTCAGATCAGAGCCGCCGGAAAAGTCTGGTCAACCTGTCAGCCTCGGCGTCGGTGCCGTAAGGCGTGTTCAGGATGAACATCCCGGATCCGATCATCCCATGCCCCTCGCGGGCGGGCGGGAAGCGCACTTCATGACGCAGAACCTTGGGGGCGTTCAGTGAGTCGAGCAGCTCCAGCATAGGGCGGTGCCGCATGTCGATCAGGATCGGATACCACAGCGCAATGGTTCCGACGTTCCATTTGCGATGCACATCGGCGATCAGTTTGGGTATCGCGACATAGTCTGCCTTCACCTCGTAGGGCGGGTCAATCAGCATCAGGCCCCGGCGCGGTTCTGGCGGGGTCAGGGCCATGGCCATTGCCGTGCCATCCATCTGGCGACAGGTCATCGGATAGGGCAGCATCGCTTCGCACAACGCCACATATTCCTGCGGATGCAGTTCAGCCAAAGTCGCCCGGTCGCCGTCGCGCATGAACTGCGCGGCAACCAGCGGGGATCCGGGGTAGGCTTGCGGTCCATAGACGGCCCGGACGGCGGACAGGGCCCTTGCATAGGGGTGGTCGGGCGGAAACCAACCAAGGTGCTCGACTGCCGTGATTCCTTGCGCCGCTTCGCCGGTCTTTTGCGCTTCGGCCCCGGTCAGATCGTAAAGCCCTCGGCCAGCATGGGTCTCAAGGTAGGTAAAGGCTTTGTCCTTCTGAGTCAGATAGTCCAGCATGAAGGCCAGAAGGGCGTGTTTGTGAACATCGGCCAGATTTCCGGCGTGGTAGGCGTGCTGGTAGGAAAGCATTCCGGCTCCTTCTGGCCCGATCAACGGTCGGGCATATCCCATTCGGCGGGCGGCACATTGCGCCGTCTGAGCCGAAGCGCAAGGCCCAAGCCGACACCAACGCCGATTGCCAGCGTAAGATCGACCAGAAGGGTTAGTGTCAGCGTGAGCAACAGCAATATCCGGTCCGACGTGCGCGCACGCAGATACTGGCGCCACCGGTGCGGTTCGGACATGTTCCAGGCCGTAAGGATCAAGAGCCCGCTCAGCGCCGGCATCGCCAGATAGCCCGCCAGAGGTGCCGCACCATAAACAAAGACCAGCAGGGTCAGCGCATGGACGATTCCGGCGACCGGCGTTTGGCCGCCCGCGCGGATATTGGTGGCGGTGCGGGCAATTGCACCGGTCGCGGGCAAACCGCCAAACAGCGCAGAGGCCACATTCGCATAGCCCTGGGCCAGAAGTTCGGCGTTCGGGCGGTGCCGACCACCGCGCATCCGGTCCGCCACCATTGCCGACAGCAGGGATTCCACCCCGGCCAGAAAGGCGATGATGATCGCCGAGGGAAGAAGCATCTGCAAACGGTCCAGTGACAGGTCCGGCAGGTGAGGGGTCGGCAAGCTGCTGGGCAAGTTGCCAAAACGATCGACAATCCGTTCCACCGGCAGGTCAAACAGCGACACCGCCGCCGACGTCAGCATTACCGCCAGAATCAGCCCAGGCCAACGCGGGGCCAAACGGCGAAAGACGACGATCAGGAAAATGGTCGCCAGCCCGACCGCAACTGCCCCCGGGTTCAGGCTGGCGCGTGCGGCCCAAAGAACCGGCAACTTGCCCAGAAAGTCTGCAGGCACGTGTGCCACATCCAACCCCAGAAGATCCTTGATCTGACTGGTGGCAATGATTGCCGCAATCCCGATCGTAAAGCCGTTCACCACCGCCTCTGGCACAAGGTCGATCAGGTTTCCCGCGCGCAGCGCCCCCGCAGCCAACAGGATCAGCCCCGCCATGAATGTCGCCGTGATCAGCCCGTCCAGCCCATAGGTTGCGATGATACCCGCGACCACGACAATAAATGCGCCGGTCGGGCCGCCGATCTGGACCGAACTGCCGCCCAGCGCCGAAATCAGTGCGCCACCGACAATTGCCGTGATAAGCCCTTGTGCTGGGTTGGCCCCCGAAGCAATCGCAATCGCCAGACTAAGCGGCAAAGCGACCATCGCCACAGTGACGCCTGCCATAAGGTCTGACAGAAATAGTTTGCGGGAATAGGACGTTACCGTTGTCAGTAGCACTGGGCGCATGCGGCCTCCACAGGCGTGATGGCCAACGATAGGCCCCGGTCATGCTGGGGCGCAACTCAAAAGAAAAGGCCCCCGAAACGGGGGCCGGTTCCGTCGATTGATCGGGACTACTTCGGCCCGATCATCATGACCATTTGTTTGCCTTCGAGCTTCGGCATCTGTTCGATCTTACCCGCCTCGCCGACATCGCCGGCAACGCGGTTCAACAGCTCCAGCCCCAGTTGCTGGTGGGCCATTTCACGTCCCCGAAAGCGCAAGGTCACTTTGACCTTGTCGCCCTCTTCAAGGAACTTCATAACCGAACGCATTTTGACATCGTAGTCATGGGTATCTGTTCCCGGTCGGAACTTGATTTCCTTGATCTCGATGATTTTTTGCTTCTTGCGGGCTTCGGCCTCACGCTTTTGCGTCTCGTATTTGTATTTGCCGAAGTCCATGATCTTGCAGACTGGTGGTTCGGCATTGGGCGAGATTTCGACCAGATCCAAGCCTGCTTCCTCGGCCATCTGCATGGCGCGCGCAGGCGTCACCACGCCGACGTTCTCACCATCCGCACCGATCAGGCGGATTTCGGGTGCGCGGATGCGTTCATTGACGCGAGGCCCCGTTTCACGTTGCGGCGGGGCGTTATGCGGTCTGCGGGCTATGGTGGCATTCCTTCTATGGTTGCCAATGAAATCGCGCGGAAAATAGACGGGCGCGCGCGGTGTTTCAACCCGTATTCGGCACCAGTGGTGCAGGTGCATACATAGCCAAATCCCTTTCCAATTTGGAATTTTTCTGTCATATGAGGCCCCGCAACGCGCAATAAGCGAAAAGATGGGCAAGGCGCGTGTCACATGGGAAGGACTACAGGATGAACAGAAACGTCATTATCGCGCTGATCATCGCCATTCTTGCTGGCGGTGGGTACTGGTATTACAGCGGCCAACAGCGTGCCGCCGAAGAGGCCGCCGCCGCACAGGCTGCCGCTGATGAAGCTGCCGCAGCTGCCAAGAAGGCAGAAGAAGAGGCTGCCGCCAAGGCTGCAGAAGAAGCCGCAGCTGCCGCCAAGGCCGCCGAGGAAGCCGCAGCAGCAGAAGCCGCTGCCGAGCTTTTCGACGCTACCAAGTTTGACGCCGCAAAAGTCACCGCAGCCATCGATGCGTCAACGCTGGACGATGCGACCAAAACCACGCTCAAGGCCGCAGTCGATGCAGCCAAGACCAATCCGGCGCTGGTGCAGGGCGCTCTGGATCAGGTCAAAGCCGCTATGGGCATGTAATTTAGTGCTGTCTGGCCAAAGAAAACGCCGCGCGGGGCAACCTGCGCGGCGTTGTTCTTTCTGCCTCCCCCCTTCAAGGGCAGGTTCAGATCCCGTCCCCGACAAAGGCCTTCTCGACCACATATTCCTTGGGGTCTGAATTGGCGCCTTCGCGCAGGCCAAAGCCTTCCAGAACCTCTTTCACGTCAACGTTGAAGGCAAGCGACCCGCAGACCATCGCACGGTCGTCCTTTGGGTTCATCGGTGCAATGCTGTAGTGATCAAAGATCTTGCCGCTTTCCAGATTGTCGGTGATGCGGCCCATCAACGGGCTGTCTTCGCGGGTGGTGGTCGGATAATAGCGCAGCTTGTCGCCAACCAGTTCGCCGATCAGCGGATCATTCTTGAGACCGGCCACAAGCTGGCTGCCATATTCCAATTCGGCCACCGTGCGGCAGGTGTGGAGCATGTAGATTTCTTCGTATTTTTCATAGGTTTCCGGTTCGCGCATCAGACTTGCAAAGGGCGCGATGCCGGTGCCGGTGGCCAGAAACCACAAGCGTTTTCCAGGCAAAAGCGCATCATGGACCAGCGTCCCAACAGGCTTGGGGCGTAAGATGATCTCGTCGCCCGGTCGGATATGCTGAAGCCTCGATGTCAGCGGCCCGTCCGGAACCTTGATCGAATAGAACTCCAGCTCCTCGTCCCAAGCTGGCGAGGCAATGGAATAAGCGCGCAGCAAGGGTTTGCCGTTGTCGCCGATCAGCCCGATCATCACGAATTCCCCAGATCGGAAGCGCAAGGACTGCGGCCGCGTCACCCGGAAGGAAAACAGCCGATCCGTCCAGTGGGTCACAGAGGTTACTGTCTGCGCATCGGGCAGGGTCTTGATGGCAGGTATCGCAGCTGCATCGCTCACGGTGGAACCTCGGATATTGTTTGTGTAGAAACAAAGACAGGGCGGTGGCCCTGCTTTTACAACCTATTCGCCTGGGGGAAAAGAGCGGCGTAATACAGACCGGTCAGGCGCGCAGGCGTGTGCGATAATCGTTGGCTTGCCAATTCGCGCGGAACAACCATTGGTCCGCAGGCTGGCGCGCAGCCAGATCATCGCTGATCTCCACCTCATCAAAACCCGAACGCCGCGCCATCGCATATTGATCGGCGATCAGGTGGCCTTTGGCGCGCAACCGCCCCTTGTAACCCGCCGCCCGAAGATGGCGGGCGAGTGTAAAGCCGCGCCCGTCGGAAAAAGCCGGAAAGGCCAAAACAACCAGTTCGGCTCCAGTGACATCGGGCAGGGCGTCCGGCTTGGTGTCCGAAGCGATTTCGACAATCCGCTGGCCCACAAAATCTTCGGCATGAAAGCCGTCGTCACGCACAATCACGCTCATGCAATCTTCTCCTTAAGGGCAGCCGCTTCGGCCTCGGCCGCGGGCAGGGGGCCGCGCACCACGCGGCCATCGACAATGTGAATACCGCATTCGACCTTGGCCTGACCGCGCCAGCGGCCCGAGCGGGGATCCTCGCCTTCGGCAACCGGGCTGGTGCAGGGCGCGCAGCCGATCGATGGATAACCTTTCGCCACCAGCGGGTGGCGTGGCAGGCGGTTATTGACAATATAGTCTTCCAGATCCTCCCGACCCCAATGCGCCAGCGGGTTTACCTTGATCCGTTTACCACCTTCATTTTCGAAGAACTCCAGTGCCTCGCGGGTTGTCGCCTGAAAGCGCTTGCGTCCGGTGATCCAGCCATCAAAACCCTTTAGTGCGCGCTCAAGCGGCACAGTCTTGCGCAGGTTGCAGCAATCATCGGTGTTGAACTGATGCAGGGTGCCGTCAGGGTCTTCGAAATTGGTGTCGCGCCGGTCGGCACGGATAAGGCGCATGTCGGTCAGGTTCAGCTTGTCGGCCAGATCGCGCTGGTAGTCCAGCGTCTCAGGGAACAGCATCTGCGTGTCGATGAAAAGAACCGGTGTGCCAGGGGCGATGACCGAAACCAGATGCAGCAACACCACCGATTCCGCCCCAAAGGACGACACAAGCGCAAGTTGCCCTACCTCGGGATCATGCAGCGCGCGTTCCAATACCGCTGTCGCCGAATGATGGCGATAGCGGTCATTCAGGCCCGCGATCTTTTGATCCAGATCGGTCAGGTCAAGCGGCATCACGCGCCGCCTCTTCGGGATAGAGCGCGACCTTGAACGGCGCGGGGCCAAGGCGCCGGAATGCCTCGATGAAGGTTTCGGACTGGTCCAGCCGCACCGCCAGATAGGCCCGCAACAGCCGTTCGATGGCGGGGACCACCTGATCATAGGCAAAACCGGGGCCGACCTTGTCACCGATGGTCGCCTTTTCGGTGTGATCGCCGCCCAGCGTGATCTGGTAATTTTCCACGCCGGCGCGATCAAGGCCGAGGATCCCGATATGGCCGACATGATGGTGCCCACAGGCATTGATGCAGCCTGAAATCTTGATCTTCAGTTGACCGATCGCTTGTTCCAGTCCGATGGACTGAAAATGGGTGGCAATCTCTTGCGCGACCGGGATCGAGCGGGCGGTGGCCAGCGCGCAATAATCCATACCGGGGCAAGCGATGATATCGGATACTAGGCCGACATTCGCCGTGGCCAGCCCATTGCCCTTCAATGCGGCATGCAGCATCGGTAGGTCCGACTTGTGGACATGCGGCAAGATCACGTTCTGCTCGTGGCTGATGCGCAACTCGCCGTGCCCATATCTGTCTGCCAGATCGGCCAGAAGCCGCATCTGCGAAGATGTGGCATCACCCGGGGTGTCCCCGTGGGCCTTCAGCGACACGGTCACAATCGCATAACCCGGTGCGCGGTGTGCGGAAAGGTTGGTGTCGGCCCAGGCACGGAACACCGGGTCAGCTTTGCGCGCGGCCGTATAGCCATCCTCGGGCGCAATCCGGAAGGCAGGCGGGGCAAACTGTGCCTCGATCCCTTTCAGCATTTCCTGATCCACTCCGGAAAACTCGGCGCGGACGGCCTTGAAGCGTTCCTCGACCGCAGCGCGGAAAGCCTCGATCCCGTTCTCGAAAACCGTGATCTTGATGCGGGCCTTATACTTGTTGTCGCGCCGCCCCATCAGATTATAGACTGAAACGATCGCTTCGAGGTAGGGCAGCAGGTCTTCCTTCTTGAGGAAAGGACGGATCACCTGACCGACCATTGGCGTGCGGCCAAGGCCACCGCCCACGATCACTTCAAACCCGATAGCGCCCGAACCCCCACGCACCATGCGCAGGCCAATGTCATGGGCGCGCGTCACGGCACGGTCATTCGGGCTGCCAGTGATGGCAATCTTGAATTTGCGCGGCAGGAACTGGAATTCCGGATGGTCAGTAGACCATTGGCGGATCAGCTCTGCCACTGGGCGCGGGTCTTCGATCTCGTCCGCCGCAGCCCCGGCGAAGTGGTCGGCGGTCACGTTGCGGATCGTGTTGCCCGATGTCTGGATGGCATGCATCTGCACGTCGGCCAGAGCATCGATCATGTCCGGCACGTCGGGCAGTTTCGGCCAGTTGTACTGGATGTTCTGGCGGGTGGTGAAATGGCCGTAACCCTTGTCCCACCGATCCGCAATCATCGCCAACTGCCGCATCTGATCGGCGGACAGCGTGCCATAAGGAATGGCCACCCGCAGCATGTAGGCATGCAGTTGCAGATAAAGCCCGTTCATCAGGCGCAGCGGGCGAAATTCGTCCTCGGTCAGCGATCCGTTGATGCGGCGCTCCACCTGACCCCGGAACTGGGCAGCGCGGGCACGGACGAACACTTCGTCAAAATCGGCGTACTTATACATTCGAATACTCCTGCTTGCCGTGCAGATAGTTGGACGGGCCGCGCGTGCGGAAGGCTTCGCGGAAATGGGTCGGCTCCGGTCCGTTCGGCCCGGCCTTCGCATCGGCAAGATAGACGCCGACCACAGTCTGCTTCTGGCTTTCGCCCTTCAGAAGCCGCAACTGGGCGTGGGCCTCATCCTCGATCAACTCTGCCTCGTGATGGTGGCGCGACCAGCTGTTGTCGGCGGTCAGATAGACCACGTCGCCTTCCAGCAGTGCGTTGGCGGTGACGACCTTGGGAGTAAATTGACGGGCCATAGCGGATTCCGGGGTTGGTTTTCTGACTGCCAATATAGGAAATTTTCCCGGTTTCGCGCCATACCCTCTTGCAGATAAGGACATTTGTTTCGTATCCAGAGGGTAGAGGAACCCCCGTTTCGCAAAAAACAGGAAAAGCGAATGTCAGTCCGCCTGGATGATATGGACCGGAAAATCCTTGCAGAGTTGCAAGAGGACGCAAGCCAGTCACTTGATGAAATTGCCCGCAAGGTAGGCTCGTCAAAGACGCCGGTCTGGAACCGGATCCGCAAGATGAAGGATGCCGGTGTGATCGGTCGGCAGACCGCGATCCTCGACCCCGAAGCGCTGGGGCTAGAGGCGTGCTTCTTCGTCTTGATCCGCACTTCGGAACATGAGGTGGAGTGGCAAAAGAAGTTCCTGAAAACGCTGAGGGAACGCCCCGAAGTATTGGAAGCGCACAGGCTTGCGGGTGACATCGACTATATCCTGAAAGTGCGCGTCAAGAACGCTCGCGCCTATGATACTTTCTATCAGGCGCTGATTTCCGAGGTGAAGATCCATAACGTCACTGCCCTTCTGAGCATGGAAGAGATCAAGTCGACGACCCTGCTGCCGCTTTGACCACATCGAATTCACGGTCAATGCCTTGACCAGCCACCCATCGCTGGCACTTGCCAGACGGCTAAATACGGAGAATCGGATGTTTAGGGCACTTGTCGTTGAGAAGGATGCAGATGGGGCCACCCACGCCTCGGTCCAGACCTTGAGCAAGGATCGCCTGCCCCAGGGGGACGTGACGGTCGCCGTAGATTTTTCGACGGTGAATTACAAGGACGGGCTGTGCCTTGGTTCTGGCGGAGGGCTGGTGCGGGTCTGGCCGCACGTGCCGGGAGTAGACTTTGCAGGTCGGGTCGAAGAAAGCAGCGACAGCCGCTACAAGTCTGGCGATCAGGTGGTTTTGACCGGTTGGCGGGTGGGCGAAAGCCATTGGGGCGGTTACGCTGAAAAGGCGCGGGTCCGGGCGGATTGGCTGGTGCCGCTTCCCAAAGGTCTGACGACCCGTCAGGCGATGGCTGTGGGCACGGCGGGGCTGACCGCGATGCTGGCGATCAATGCCCTGGAAGATCACGGGATGAAGCCGGGGCAGGGGCCGGTGCTGGTAACTGGCGCTGCGGGCGGAGTTGGGTCGGTTGCGACTGCGATCCTTGCCAAACTAGGCTATGAGGTGGCGGCAGTGACCGGACGCCCGGAAACCGCTGATTATCTGATCTCGCTTGGTGCCAGCCGGATCGTACCGCGCGAGGAACTGGCCGAAACCGTCAAGCGTCCTCTTGAATCCGAAATCTGGTCCGGCTGCATTGATGCCGTGGGGGGCGCGATGCTGGCGCGGGTGCTGGGCCAGATGAAATACGGGGCCTCGGTTGCATCGGTCGGCCTTGCGGGGGGCACAGCGCTGCCGGCAACCGTCATTCCATTTCTACTGCGTGGAGTGAACATCCTTGGCATCGACTCGGTCATGAAGCCCTTTGCCGATCGGGTGCGCGCCTGGAACAGGATTGCCAAAGACCTGCCGCTGGACAAGCTCGAAGCGATGATCCGCCCGGCCGGCCTGTCTGACCTTCCCGCACTTGGTGCCGCAATCCTAAAGGGCCAGATTAAGGGGCGTGTGGTGGTGGATGTCCGGGCCTGACATGCGCCGATGGAACGGGGCGCAACGATGGTTTCGCGCGCTTGCCTTTCGATCCGAAAACCCGAAATCCTTCAGCCGCGCTCTTCTGCAACCATCTGCTGCATGGTCTCAAGCGGTGCAAACCCGCGCAGCATCTGATCGCCTATCACGAAGGTCGGTGTGCCGGAAATCTGCATCCTCTGCGCCAGTAAATGGTTCGCTTCGATCATTCTGGTGACTTCAGGATCATTCATCCCCGCCAGAATCGGCGCCGGGTCCAGCCCCAGGTCCTGAGCAAAGGCGGTCAACGTTGCTTCAGTTACTTCCCCTCGGAAGCTTTCATAAAACCCGGCGCTGACCTTTTGATAGGCGTCTGGTCCGGCAGTGCGTAGCGTTGAAATCGCAAAGCGCGACGCGATGACCGACTCTTCGCCCAAAATTGGAAATTCCTTGATCAAAAGCCGGATATTGCCGTCCGACCTGATCAGTTCTGCAACACCATCATGGGCTTTCTGGCAATAACCACATCTGTAATCAAGGAACTCGACGACCGTCAGGTCGCCCTCAGGGTTCCCACCCACATAGCTGATGCCGTCTGCAAAGATTTCAGTGGCGTTCGCCGCGATGATCGCTGCGTCGCCCTGTGCCTGTGCGGCCGCCTGCTGCATTTCCAGGGCATTCGACATTTCAATCAGAACTTCAGGATGCGCCAACAAATAGCCATGGATCTCGGTCTCGAAGGCCGTGCGTTCTTCCGGGGTCATGTTTGCGGGATCAAAGGCATAAGCCGGGGCGCCAACAGCCAGAAGGCCGCACAGAAGAACCATAAATCGCATAATTCGCCTTTCAATCTGCGGGGGCGGGTGCATGCCCTTTGTCGGACTGATCCACCGGATGGTCCAAAATGGCAAGCCCCGCAACTGGTCACGGCCCATTGACCTTCGCAGTTCAGAGGGCGAAGAACGCACAAGGGCAGTTCAGCAGAGATTAGGAACATTCGCATGAAAGCTACAAGTCGCGCCCGCGCACTTGTCGGGAATGTGAAGGTGATCCTGTGTGTGCTGATCATTGCGATAGCGGTTGTGACCGTGCAAACCCGATCATCCGTGGTTTACGCGCAGGACCTGTCGGCACTTGCCCGGCTCGACCCACAGGGCTCAAGCATCAAGGACAAGGGGATGGGCCTGGCGCTTGACCTCGCGCTGAACCAGCCGGTGCCTTACCGGATCCATTTTCTCGATGGGCCGCCCCGGTTGATCATTGATTTTCGGGAAGTGGATTTCGGCGGCGCGTCGCCGGTGGCACTCGATAAGGCCGCCCGGGTGCAGGACCTGTCCTGGGGTCCGTTTCTGGCGGGCTGGTCGCGACTGGTTGCGGTGTTGGATACCCCTCTGGCGCTGACCAGTGCGGACGAAGTGCGCGCTGCGGATGGCAGCGCCGTCGTGCGGCTGCGTTTCACGCCGACCACGGCGGCCGCCTTCAGTGATGCCATCGCGACGCAGGGCGATCCCACAGCAATGGCGGACTGGTCCTTGCCGGCACCTGCGGTAGTTGATGCCCCGATCCGGCGCCAAACCGGGGATCGGCCGCTCAGGGTCGTGCTCGACCCAGGGCATGGTGGCATCGACCCCGGCGCAGACGCTGGAAAACTGACCGAGGCCGGGTTGATGCTGTCCTTTGCGCTGGAATTGTCCGATCTGCTGACCCGCGCCGGTCTCCAGGTTGAACTGACGCGCCGCACCGATGTTTTTGTACCCCTTGAAACCCGCATTTCCGTGGCTCGCGCCGCTGGGGCGGATGTCTTCTTGTCCTTGCACGCCGATGCCGTGGCAGAAGGCGAAGCGACCGGCGCCACCATTTACCGGCTGGACGAAAGCGCGTCTGATACTGCCACCCAAAAGCTGGCCGAACGTCATGACCGCGCCGATCTACTGGCCGGAATTGATCTGTCGGGCCATGATGACGAAGTTGCAGGCGTATTGATGGACCTTGCGCGCCTTGAAACCCAGCCGCGCGCCGATCGTCTGGCCGAAAAACTTGCCGCCTCCATCAAGGGGGCAGGGCTGAAAATGCACCGCCGTCCTGTTCAGGGTGCGGCGTTTTCGGTACTGAAATCCGCCGACATCCCGTCGCTCTTGCTGGAAACCGGTTTTCTGTCCTCGGAGGCCGACCGCGCCTTGTTGCTTGACCCCGCGTGGCGGGCACAGCTTCAAAACGCCATTCTGATCGGGTTGCAGGGTTGGGCAATTGATGACGCCGCCGAAGCGCGTCTGATCCGCCAGTAAGTGGTGCTAACAAGCGCCTTTGATTTTGCGGCAAGCTATTGCGCGGGCCGCGCAGCGCCCCCAAGTCTCTTTGACCCCCGGCTCCGCACAGTCTATAGAAGCGCGCAACAAGGTGAGGTGATCATTTGTTGCGGTTTGTGGTTTCATTTCTGGGCGCGATTTTCAGCTGGGCCGTGACGGCGCTGGCGTTTGTTGGCCTGATTATTGCCGGGGTTTTCTGGATCTACAGCCGTGATCTGCCGGATTACGAAGCGCTGTCAAACTATACGCCCAAGACCATCAGCAGGATATACTCCGGCGAAGGTCGCCTGATGGACGAATTCGCCACCGAGCGCCGCATATTTGCACCTATCGACGAAATTCCCGATCTGGTGAAAGGCGCTTTCATTTCCGCAGAAGACAAGAATTTCTATACCCATAGCGGTTTTGATCTCGGCGGCATGATTTCCGCTGGTGTCGAGGCAGTGCGCTCGCGCGGCAAAAACCTTCGCGGGGCTTCGACCATTCCGCAGCAGGTTGCCAAGAACTTCCTGCTGTCGGGCGACCGCACGATGGAGCGCAAGATCAAGGAACTGATCCTGTCCACCCGGTTGGTCGATGCCCTATCCAAGGACAAGATACTTGAACTCTACCTCAATGAAATCGACCTTGGTTTCCAGTCCTTTGGCGTAGCTTCTGCTGCGCAGACCTATTTCAACAAGACGCTCGCAGAGTTGCAGCCCGAAGAGGCCGCCTATCTGGCGGCCCTGCCGAAGGCACCCTACAGCTACCATCCGGTCAAGCAAAAGCTGAAGGCGATAGAGCGTCGGAACTACGTTCTGAAAGAAATGTATCAGAACGGCTATCTGGATCAGGCCACCTATCAACTGGCCATCGAAGCGCCACTGAAGACCGTTCAAAACGGCGATTACCCATCGTTCAAGGGCAGCCTGCCCTCGCGCGATTACTTCACGGATGAAATCCGCCGCCAGCTTTCGAAAAGCTTTGGCGAAGAGGAATTCTTCGGCGGGGGGCTGACAATCCGGGCAACGCAAGAGCCTGCCATGCAGATGGCCGCCGCCACTGCGCTTCAGACCGCGCTGGAAAAATTCGACCGGAATTACGGCATCTGGCGCGGCACCAAACTGACGGTACCCGCCGAATCCCTGAGCGCAGAAGCGGACTGGCGCGCAGCCCTGAGCAAGGTCGTCGATATACCGCGCGATGTGCCGGGCTGGTTCCCCGCCGTGATCCTGGAGCTTGGAGACAGCGGGGCACGACTTGGCATCGAAGGTGTTCCCGCCGACGAAAGCCAGTGGATCAACAACGAGGATGTGACCTGGGCGCGCAAGCGCAATTCTGACGGCAGCCTTGGACCCAAGGCAAAGACTGCGGCTGATCTTGTCGCGGTGGGCGATGTTGTGCTGGTCACCCAACTGGCCAACGAGGACGGCACACCAAAGCGCTGGTCGTTGCGGCAGGTGCCGGAAGTGCAGGGTGGCTTCATGGCGATGGACGTGAACACCGGCCGCGTCATCGCGATGCAGGGCGGCTTTTCCTACCAGTCATCGGTCTTCAACCGGGCTACTCAGGCCGCCCGCCAGCCGGGCTCTAGCTTCAAACCCTTCGTTTATGCCGCCGCCCTCGATTCAGGCTTTTCACCCGCCACCATTGTCGTTGACGCCCCGATCGAGGTGAACACGCCACAAGGCCTTTGGCGACCCAAGAACGCCTCGAACAAGTTCTACGGTCCGACCCCGATGCGCACCGGTATCGAACAGTCGCGCAACCTGATGACGGTGCGCATCGCTCAAGAAATTACCATGGATCTGGTGGCCAAATACGCCGAGAAATTCGGCGTTTATGATCACCTTGATCCGTTCCTGGCCAACGCATTGGGTGCCCAGGAAACCACGCTTTACAAAATGGTTGCCGCCTATGCGATGTTTGCCAACGGCGGCGAGCGGGTAGAACCAACGCTTGTCGACCGGGTGCAAGACCGTTGGGGGCGCACCGTCTATCGCCACGATCAGCGTGTTTGTGAAGGCTGCCGCGAACCAAATCTGCCCGAAGGCCAACCCCCGCAGATAACTTCCGACCGCGAACGGGTCATGGATGCCATCACCGCCTATCAGCTCACTTCGATGATGGAGGGCGTTGTTCAGCGCGGGTCAGGGTCTGGTGTAAATTTGCCCATCCCGATCGCCGGCAAGACCGGCACCACGAACGACGCCAAGGACGTCTGGTTCATCGGCTTTTCGTCTAACATCGTCGCGGGCTGCTACATGGGTTATGACCAGCCGCGTACATTGGGCGAAAGGGCCTTCGGCGGCACGCTTTGCGTCCCGGTTTTCCAGGCCTTCATGGAAGAAGCCATCAAGAAATACGGTGGCGCGCCCTTCAAGGTCCCGCCGGGCGGCCATTTCATCAAGATCAACCGCTTTACCGGCGAACAACTGACAGATGATGCAACAGGCGATTTTGTGCAGGCCGAATATTTCCGCGACGGAACCGAAACGCTGTTCGGTCTGGATACGCTGGTCGATGGCGGCTTCGCGATGGGACAGAACCTGCCATTGTTCACAGAGGGCGAATTTGGCGGGGATGAGGGTAACACCGGCAGCGGCGTAGATTCGACCACGGTCACAAACTCGGCCGGGGAAACCAAGATCATTCCCAAGAAAGCCGACTTCGGCACCGTATCTTCGGGCGGCCTATACTGACACCTCAAACCCATGCGCGGCGCAGCTCTCTTGCCCCGCACGGATGGCTCGGCTATCAGGCGGGCCGATGACTTCAGCAAGGACCAGGGCCGATGCGCGCCGAAACCCAGAATAACGTCGATGCGATCCGCAAGTCGCTGAAACTGCTTGGCCAGCGGATGGATTGGGAAACAGCGCCGCACCGGCTGGAAGAATTCAACGCCATGATCGAAGATGGTGATCTTTGGTCCGATCCGGCCCGTGCGCAAAAGCTGATGCGTGACCGGCAAATGCTCATGGACAAGGTCGAAACCTACAAGAAGATCGACCGCGACCTGACCGACAACGTCGAGCTGATCGAATTGGGCGAGATGGAAGGTGACGCGGAAATTGTCAGCGAGGCGGAAAAAAGCCTGAAGACCCTGCGCGACCTGGCCGCCAGCAAGGAACTTGAAGCCCTGCTGGACGGCGAAGCTGACGGCAACGACACCTTCCTTGAAATCAACGCGGGGGCCGGCGGCACCGAAAGCTGCGATTGGGCAAGCATGCTGGCGCGCATGTATGTCCGCTGGGCGGAAAAAAAGGGCTACAAGGTCGAACTGCAATCCGAAACCCCGGGCGACGAGGCGGGCATCCGTTCTGCCGCCTACAAGATTTCCGGACCGAATGCCTATGGCTGGCTCAAATCGGAATCGGGTGTGCATCGGCTGGTGCGGATTTCGCCCTATGATAGCGCCGCGCGGCGGCATACGTCCTTTTCCTCGGTCTGGGTCTATCCGGTCGTGGACGAAAATATCGAAATCAACATCCCCGACAGCGATATACGCATCGATACTTATCGGTCGTCTGGGGCTGGCGGACAGCACGTCAACACCACCGACTCCGCAGTGCGGATCACCCACTTGCCCACCAACATAGTCGTAACCAGTTCGATGAAGTCGCAGCACCAGAACCGGGAAATCGCGATGAATGCCCTGCGTTCGCGGCTTTACCAGCTGGAACTGGACAAGCGGAACGCTGCCATCAATGCGGCCCATGAAAACAAGGGTGATGCTGGTTGGGGCAACCAAATCCGGTCGTATGTCCTTCAACCCTATCAGATGGTCAAGGATTTGCGCACCGGGCACGAAACATCTGACACCAGCGGCGTTCTCGACGGTGATCTGGACGCATTCATGGCTGCCACCTTGGCGATGGACGTCGCCGGGAAAAGCCGGGCAGAGGCGCAGGACGATCTCTGATCCCGACGCTGTGTGGTGCACCTAAGCGCTGGTTGCGGGGCCTGACGGATACCGAAAAGGGACCGGTTTGCGGGATTTTTTCACTAAATCATTGCCGGAACCAAATTTCTTGCGCTAGTCTTTCCTTACTTGGGGGAAAGCCATGGATCTGCTGACAGCTACTGATGGCCAGACGTCACTGCCGCGCTATTTTGGACATGTCTTTCAGGTTGCAAGGACCTTGAACAAGGGGCGCCTGGATTTCCTGCTTCCAGACGGGCGCCGTTTTCGGGCGGAAGGCAAGATGCCGGGCCGGGTGGCCGAACTTCACGTTCATGACAGCGACATTTTTGCGCGGCTTTTGCGCGAAGGGGATCTTGGATTTGCCGAAGCCTACATGGAGGGCGGTTGGTCCACGCCGGATCTTCAGGCCTTCATGGACCTGGTCCATGACGACAATGAAAGCGTTTATGACGGCTTTCCCGGCGTGGGGCTTATCCGGGCGCTGGAACGGCTGCGCCATTGGATGAACTCCAACAGCAAGCGGCGGGCCAAGAAGAACATCGCCTATCATTATGACCTTGGAAACGATTTCTATCGCCTTTGGTTGGACGAGACGATGACCTATTCCTCGGCGCTGTTCAAAAGCGGTCAGGAGAGTCTGGAGGTTGCACAGCGCGCCAAATATGCCTCGATGGTCGACCGTATCGGTGCGCAGCCCGGCGACCACCTGCTCGAGATCGGTTGCGGCTGGGGCGGATTCGCCGAATATGCAGCCCGCGAACGAGGACTGAAGGTAACCGGATTGACCATCAGTCAGGCACAGCACGATTTTGCTGTCGAACGCATGCGGCGTGCGGGGTTGTCTGACCGCGTTGAAATCTGCTTGCGGGATTACCGCGATGAAAAAGGCGACTACGACGGCATCGCGTCGATCGAGATGTTCGAAGCGGTGGGCGAAAAATACTGGCCAACCTATTTCAACACGGTGCACGACCGGTTGAAACCCGGTAAGAAGGCAACTCTGCAAATTATCACCCTTCAGGAAAAGCGGTTTGAAATGTATCGTAAAGGTGTTGATTTCATTCAAAAATACATTTTTCCGGGTGGGATGCTGCCATCACCAACCGCGTTGCGCAACGAAGTGTCCCGTGCAGGCCTCGGGCTGGTGGGAACGGTGGAGTTTGGCGAAAGCTACAGCCAGACACTGCGGCGCTGGCATGCGAATTTCAGTGCCCGATGGGACGATGTGGCACGACTTGGTTTTGATGATCGTTTCCGCAGGATGTGGAGCTACTACCTCACCTCCTGCGCAGGTGCCTTCCAGTTCGGGCAGTGTGACGTGACCCAGATCACTGTCGAACGGCCGGTGGCCTGATGCCGACCGCCGCCAAACTGTTCGGTGCCTTCGGCATGGCTTTGGTAGCCTTCTTTGCCGCAGAGGTTTTCAAACAACATGCGCCCGAAGGCATGCAATTCGGCTACTTTTCTCCCGTCAGCGCGGTGATCGGGCTGGTGTGCGGCTGGCGTTTTCTGGGGCCTGATGCTGGCTTGGGGTGGATGCCCTCTGCCAATGCCGGGCTGAAGGCTGCGGTTGTCACGCTGCTAGCCGCATTGCTGATCTTCTCGGTTGAGGAGATGCTGGTTCTGGCTTTTCGCAGGAATTATGATGGGCCGATGGACGCAATTATTGGCGTTCTCGCCTTGTCTGTTGATTTTATTCAACAAATGTTTGTAGTTGATATGCTTGTCACCCTATTTGGCGGAGGCGTGTTGGCAGGATTTTTGTCAGAATGGGCCGCGCGACGCTGGCCCTGAGGAAAAGATTTCATGGCAGGTTTCTTCTTTTATGGCAGCTTGTGCCATGCGCCATTGCGCCATGCCGTCTTGGGTAGGCAGGTTGAGGGCACCGCAGCGGTTCTTCCGGATTACGTAATTTTTGGTGCCGCCGAAAATCCGGCGTTTTCAGTTCTGGTGGCAGGGCAGGGCACTGCACCAGGGATCTATGTCTCTCATCTGACTGATCAGGATATTGCCAGGCTCGACTTTTATCAAACGGCTTTCGGGTATCGCGCCAACGCGCTTAGGGTGTTTACAACAGACGGGCGTCCCTGCGCCGCCCACGTCTATCTTTCGCACCCAAGCGATTGGCCGGCCGGTGATCTGCCTTGGGACATCGACGCATGGTGCCAGACATGGGGTGCCATATCAGTGGCTGCGGCAGAAGATTTCATGCGCCACTATGGGCAGATCGCGCCGGGCGATGTTCGGCGCCGCTATGGTCAGATGCTGACACGGGCCGGTGCCAGGATCCGCGCGGCCCAGTTGCGGCCAGGCACATCCAACCTGCGCCGCAAGTTTGATCCGGAAGATGTCGTCTCCCACCGGTTGACCCATCCCTACACAGCTTATTTCGCGGTCGAGGAGCATGACCTTTCCTATCGTCGTTTTGATGGCAGCATGGGGCCGGTGCTGAACCGCGCCGTATTCATTTCTGGTGATGCGGCGATCGTGCTGCCCTATGACCCTGTGCGCGACCGTGTGATGGTGATCGAACAGTTTCGCCCCGGCCCCTATGCGCGGGGCGATGCCAACCCATGGCTAATCGAAGCTGTGGCCGGCCGAATCGACGGAGGCGAGACACCCGAAGATGCTGCGAGGCGCGAGGCACACGAAGAGGCGGGGCTGGATTTGCAGACCCTGCTGCCTGGGCCGCGCTACTACCCTTCGCCGGCAGCCAAAGCCGAATATCTCTACTCTTTCATCGGCCTCACTGATCTTCCCGATGACAAGGCCGGGGTCGGCGGGCTTGAATCCGAGGCCGAGGATATCCGCAGTCATGTTATTTCCTTTGATCGGCTGATGGCGCTGGTTGCGTCGGGCGAGGTGGACAATGCGCCACTCCTGCTTCTGGCCTATTTCCTTCAGGCGCTGCGTCCGTCGCTCCGCGCTGCAGCGTGACTGCTTAAAATTTACCATTTGATAAAAAATGCGACTCATGGCAGCTTTGCTTCAAAGAACAGCCAGGGAGGCCGCCCATGTCCAATACTCAGCTCACGCCCGGCGTGGTCGCTGGTCGGCTTGAAGCCGACGATTACGCAAGAAACTTCGGTGATATTTCTCCACGCCTCGAACCGCACGAGGCGCGGGTGGCGGCGGATCGCTGCTATTTCTGCCATGACGCTCCCTGCATGACAGCATGCCCTACCTCCATCGATATCCCGCTCTTCATTCGTCAGATATCGACCGGCACCGCGGAAGCCGCCGCAAAAACGATCTTTTCGCAAAACATCCTCGGCGGCATGTGCGCCCGCGTCTGCCCTACCGAACAACTGTGCGAGGAGGCCTGCGTGCGCGAAACCGCCGAGGGCAAACCGGTCGAGATCGGTCGCTTGCAGCGTTATGCGACCGATAGCCTGATGGAAAAGGGTGTCCATCCCTTCACCCGCGCCAAATCGTCCGGCAAACGCGTTGCAGTGGTAGGGGCGGGGCCTGCCGGTCTGTCCGCAGCTCATCGGCTCGCGATGAAGGGTCATGAGGTGGTGATCTATGACGCCCGGCCCAAAGCCGGGGGGCTGAACGAATATGGGATCGCCAGCTACAAGGCCCCGGGCAAGTTCGCCGCCGACGAGGTGGCCTGGCTGCTGAAAATCGGGGGCATCCGCGTTGAAAACGGCAAGTCGCTTGGCAATGGCCTGACGCTTGACGGGTTGAAGAAGGACCATGATGCGGTGGTGCTGGCCGTGGGCCTTGGCGGCGTCAATGCGCTCCGCGCTGATGGCGAGGCTTTGGCCAATGTCGTCAATGCCGTCGATTTCATCGCAGATCTCCGCCAGCAACCCGACAAGTCCAAGCTCAACATCGGCCGCGATGTGGTGGTGATCGGTGGCGGCATGACGGCGGTGGATGCCGCCGTCCAGTCCAGACTACTGGGTGCCGAGAATGTGACCATCGCTTACCGGCGCGGACGCGAAAAGATGTCCGCCTCGACTGATGAACAGGATCATGCCACCGGCGTCGGTGTGCGCATCCTGCACAATGTAGCCCCGGTCCGGGTTCTGGGGCAGGGTGCCGCGCAAGAGGTCGAATTTGCCTATACCGAAGATGAGCCCGGCGGGTTGAAGCTTTCTTCTGAAACCTTCCGCCTAAAGGCCGATCAGGTGATGAAGGCCATCGGCCAGACCCTGACCGGCGCGCCCGACGGGCTTAAGATCGAGGGCGCAAAAATCGCAGTGACCGGCGCAGGCCGAACCTCGGTTCCGGGCGTATGGGCCGCAGGCGACTGCGCCAGTGGCGGAGAAGACCTTACTGTCACCGCCGTCGCCGAAGGCCGCGATGCGGCGGAAGACATTCACAACAGCCTGATGGGGGTGGCGGGCTGACGCCCGCCGAACGGAGGATCACACAATGGCAAATCTGACCACGAATTTCATCGGCATCAAAAGCCCCAACCCGTTCTGGCTGGCGTCTGCTCCGCCGACCGACAAGAAATACAACGTTGAACGCGCCTACGAAGCAGGCTGGGGCGGTGTCGTCTGGAAAACCCTCGGCTCTGAAGGACCGCCTGTCGTCAACGTCAGCGGACCGCGCTACGGTGCGATCTGGGGCGCCGATCGCCGCCTGCTGGGGCTGAACAATATTGAACTGATCACCGACCGGCCCCTGCAGGTGAACCTTGACGAAATCAAGGAGGTCAAGCGCAAGTGGCGCGACCGGGCGCTGATCATCTCGCTGATGGTGCCCTGCGACGAGGAATCGTGGAAGGCTATCCTCAAGCGGATCGAAGATACCGAGGCAGACGGGGTTGAGCTTAATTTCGGCTGCCCGCACGGGATGGCCGAACGCGGCATGGGCTCGGCCGTGGGGCAGGTGCCGGAATACATTGAAATGGTCACCCGCTGGGTCAAGCAATACAGCCGCATGCCCTGCATCGTGAAGCTGACCCCGAACATTACCGATGTAAGGAAACCCGCCGAAGCTGCCAAACGCGGCGGGGCAGATGCGGTTTCCCTCATCAACACCATCAACTCGATCACCTCTGTCAATCTTGACAGCTTCAGCCCGGAACCGATGATTGACGGCAAGGGAACCCACGGCGGCTATTGCGGCCCGGCAGTCAAGCCCATCGCCCTGAACATGGTGGCCGAAATCGCCCGCGCAGAGGCTACCCGTGGCCTGCCGATTTCAGGAATAGGCGGCATCACCACCTGGCGCGACGCGGCCGAATTCATGGCGCTTGGCGCCGGCAACGTGCAGGTCTGCACTGCCGCCATGACCTATGGGTTCAAGGTCGTGCAGGAAATGATTTCGGGCCTGTCGCAGTACATGGATGAAAAGGGCATGTCCTCGACCGCCGAACTTGTCGGGAAGGCCGTGCCCAATGTCACCGACTGGCAATTCCTCAACCTGAACTACGTGACCAAGGCGGTCATCGATCAGGACGCCTGCATCAAATGCGGACGCTGCTATGCGGCCTGCGAAGATACCAGCCACCAAGCCATCGACATGTCAGCCGACCGCACCTTCACCGTGAAGGAAGAAGAATGCGTGGCCTGCAACCTTTGCATCGACGTCTGCCCGGTGACCGATTGCATCACCATGCGCGAACTGCCACTGGGCGAGATGGACAAGCGCACGGGTCGCAAAGTTGGCAGCTATGCCAACTGGACGACCCATCCCAACAATCCGGGTGCCAAGGCCGCCGAATAGTTCAGAACTGACGGTCGATCATGGCAGGGTCCGGCAATGCCGGGGCCTGCCATTTCCCTTGCGCGTCCTTTGCCGGTTTCATCTGCTCATCTTCCCGCGCCACTTCATCGCACCGCGTCGGGTTGCCAAGCGCACGCGCTTCGACTTCCAGAACATTGGCCTCAAAGGCAGGCGGTGGTCCGGTTGGCGGATCCGGGGGCAGGGGTGGTTCGCTCGGAACCCGCCCTTCCTGATGCCGCCCAGGCTGATGTCGCGCGGATAGGTCTGGATGCTGGTCATGATGCGCAGTTCGGGCACCCGCCATCGCGGCGATACCTTGTTCCCGCGCCACTTGCTGCGCATTTGGAATCATCGTCGGCAAACCGACGGGCTGCAACCTGTGAAGATGCTCCGCCATCCCTGGCCCCTCCTCGATCGAAGAAGCCCCCACCGTCTCCAGTGTGGCGCGCGTCCCTTAAATGCCAGTTAACGCATGGCGGGCGGGTCCGGTCACTTGCCCACCGGGCCGGCAATCCTATCCACCGGATAGACCAGACCGGCCGAAATGATCAGTTTGGCCGCATCCTCGACCCCAATCCGGTCCAGCATGATCACATCCCGGCGCGGGACATACAGAAGGAAACCAGAGGTCGGGTTGGGCGTTGTCGCCAAAAACACGGTCAGGATTTCGTCATCGACAGGGATCTTCTCGGCAATCTCGCCCTTGGCAGCAGTCGACACAAAACCGACGCCCCACATGCCCTTGCGCGGATATTCGACCAGACAGGCCCGGTCGAACTTCGCGTCACCTTGCGCAAAGACCGTCTCGGCGATCTGCTTCAGACCATTGTAGATCGAGCGGACGAAGGGCATCCTGTCCACCAGCCGCTCGCCCCAGGCCAGTAAGGAACGGCCGATCAGCCCTTTGGCAATCCAGCCCACGAAAATCGTGAAGATCAGGAAAATCACCACGCCGACGCCACGCACAGAAACCGGTGTCTCGTAGCCCAGATAGTCGGTCAGCAGTGTATCGGGATGCCAGGCGAACGGTATGAACGGCAGCACCCAGCTGTCGATCCAGCCGATGATATTCCAGATCAGCCATATGGTCAGACCGATGGGCAGGACAACAACCAGACCAGTCAGGAAGTTGCCGCGAAAACCTGAAAACACGGTGCGTTTGTGGGGCGGTGTTGACGGCGCGGAAGAGAAGGGATCATTGCTCATTGCTGGTCATCCTGTTCGCTGGTCCCCATATCTATGCAGGCGGCACCCCGCCCGCAATAGGATCGTTCCGGGGGCCGCTCAGTGCGCGGTCTCTTCCGCCATCGCCCGGGCAATCGCCGCCCCAAGGCGCGCGTTGTTCAGCACCAGTGCGATATTGGCGTCAAGCGACCTTCCGTTGGTCAGCTCGAATATCCGTCCAAGCAGGAAGGGCGTCACCGACTTTGCGCCAATGCCCTGCGTCTTGGCTTCCTCCAGCGCCACCTCGATCACCGGATTGATCACCTCGCGCGGTATTTCTGCGGTTTCCGGAATCGGATTGGCAACCAGCTGACCACCGGGCAGCTTAAGCCGCGTACGCAAAACCTGCGCCGCTGCAATCTGCTCAGGCCGGTCCATGCGCAAAGGGGCCAACAGGCCGGAACTGCGCGACCAGAAGGCCGGGAAATCCTGCTGGCCATAGGCAATGACCGGCACGCCCAGAGTTTCTAGAACCTCAAGCGTTTTTGGCAGATCAAGGATAGCCTTCGCACCCGCAGCCACCACCGTCACCGGGGTTTCGGAAAGCTCGCGTAGGTCGGCCGATATGTCAAAGCTGTGCTCTGCCCCACGATGAACACCGCCGATCCCGCCAGTGGCGAAAACCCTGATGCCAGCCAGTGCCGCGCAAATCATCGTGGCCGCCACCGTCGTGGCCCCCGTACGCCCCAGCGCCAGACATGCGGCCAGATCGGCACGGCTCAGCTTCATGACATCCTTCGCCTGCGCCAAGGCCTCCAGCGCCTCGGCCTCCAGCCCGATGTGGATCTTCCCGCCCATCACCGCAATCGTCGCCGGAACTGCACCATTGGTGCGCACCTCCTCTTCGACTCGCTGCGCTGTCTCAAGGTTTTGCGGATAGGGCATGCCGTGGGTGATGATGGTCGACTCAAGCGCCACCACTGCTTGCCCGGCATCAAGGGCCGCACGCACGTCGCGTGAATAGGTCAGCGGCAGGGCGGGGGGCTGAAGGTGCGTCACGATCCGATATCTCCAGAAACGTAAAGGGCGGCGGCCTCAAG
>CANJQT010000020.1 GCA_947476475.1 Paracoccaceae bacterium
AGCCGAGAACCAAGGGGGGATTTCTACGGAGCTCGACCGCGCGATCCGAAATATGGCGGACCTCAAGAAGCAGAAGAATCCAGAGGATATCCGCAACCAGATTGATCCTATCAGCGCGATAATCAATGCGGCCGGTGGAGTGCAGGACGATGTCGTTGAGGAGATAATCAACCGCATGCGGCTCGGCGAGCGCACCGAGACCCAGCTGATCCTCTCGGAAACAAACGAGGACGGCCTGAAATGGCTGTCCAAAAACATCACCGCGATCAACTACGGCCAGGATCCGCGCTTCTCTATCCCCCAACGTGTTACAGTGTTCGTGCCCGAATCCGCGGTCCGGCGTTCGCCTTACGAGCTCAGCATCATCGACACCAAGGGAATGCACGTCACCACCGAACGGTCCGACCTGCAGGCACTGACCAATGACCCGCGGACGCTGATCGTGCTGTGCTGTGGGTTCAATGACGCACCCGGTGCCGATCCGATGAAGCTAATGAAGCGCATCGCGGAGCTAGGCTCGGACGCAATCGAGCGCCACCGCGTAATACTTCTCGTGTTGCCGCAAGGCGATCAGGCGATGAAGATCATTGATGATTCCGGCGAACCGCCGGAATCCGTCGAACATGGCTATGCAATCCGCGCAGCGCAAGTTGAGGACAGTCTGAGCGAAGCCGGGATCGGTCGCCTGCCAGTCCTGTTCTTCAACGCGATCGAGGATTCGGCCCCAAGAGTCTGGGATCAGCTCAACCATCATGTGAGCATCATCCGCCAGTATCAGGTAGAGCGACTCGCGCGTTTCGTGGCCTTGTCCGAGGACTTAGTGACAAACGCCGATGCGGTGCGCATCCAGCAGGCGCGTGTCGCGATCGCAGCGGAGGCGCAAGCGATGGCGAAAGCCTATGGCCGGTTGCCGAGCAGCGCGCGTCCGGCACATCAGACTCTGATTGATGAGATCAAGTCTGGCCATCCGAGCTCGATCGCGGCCTCGATTTCGCGGCGAGGCGCTTGGGACAATTTTGAGATCTTCCACATGATCGGCACTGGTGTGCGGACTGATGCAAATCGGCGGAGCAACGACTATTTGCTCAAAATCAGCGGCCGGCTTGAGGGGCTGGAGGAGAAATTCGCGGCACTGCCCGAGGTTAAGGGACTGATCGAGACGCTGCGCGAAGATATTGCTGACTGGCGGCAGGAATTCCTCTCTCGTGCGCTCAACGTTGGGCGTAACACCTTCAAACCCTATCTCGATGGTTCGGTCGAATTCTGGTCGGATTTGCGCGCGCGTTATGGCCGGGGCAGCGGGTATCGCGATGACATTGCCGACATTGTGGTGAATTGGTTTGAGACGACCCCGGCACTCGATGAGGCGCGCAAGCGCGTCGATGCACGTTTGGGCGATGCTTGGCACGAACTGGTAATCGTCCGATTGATGGACGCGACCGAGATTGGCGAGGAAAGCTGAGGTGGACCGCTTCACCATGGCGGAGACGCTGGTTGCCCGCGCCCGAAAGCATGCGGACTGGATCGGTGACGACCATGGCGATCCCTATGAGGTCGCGATGCTCGCCGACGAGGTCGACACGGAGATGCAAGTTACGGCAAAGGAAATCTTCGACCATCTCCGCTCTGCCCTCGACTATTGTGCGAGGCAAGTCTGGCAGGAGTTCTCGTCCGCACCGACGGGCGCGCTGATCTATTTTCCGATAGCGCGCGAAGGTGCCAAAGAAAGCGATTTCGCGTCGTTGATGAACGCAAAAATGCCCGGTGTGCCTGCCGCGTCTCAGGAAGCGCTGGCAGTGTTTGCGAGTGCACAGGCGTTCGCGGATCCTAAGAACATCTGGCTGCCTGAGCTCGCCACCTTGGTTAATTCGGCCAAGCATGAACACTTGCAGGTCGCGATGGTCCCTCGGGCGATGTTGCATCTCCGCCGCGACGAAAGTGGGACTCCGTGGATCTCGTTCGAGCCGGGGCATGGCCCAAAGAGCCACCAGTCCTGGATGGCACTGCTTCCGCGGCAGGGTTGTACGCCCGCGCATGCCACCTACGACGCGCACTTTTTGGTATTGTCTGAGATCAACGTCGAGCTAGCGCGATATCTCAAGGAAGCGCTGGCCGGTGTGGAGGGGATTATCGCGCGCTGCCGAGCGCTAGTTGGTGAGCGTGCCGCGTGAGCAACCGGTCTGGGGTAGCCATACGCCCGATCAGGAGGATCAGGCTTTGGCCAAAGGTCCATCGCTGAAGGACATCGGACAAGGCCTAGTGATGATCCCCAACTGGGTGGACCAGGCGCAGTACGGCAATACCGCACAAATCAAAAAAAGACGCTCGACCTGTCCGAGGCCTCGAACCTTGCCATTCCTTCCAAGCTGAGCAGCATGATCGGCTGGTGCGGCCTGCGCGAAGCGGGAAAATAAGCAAAGGAAAATGGTCACGCCAGAACAGTTGGCGGTTTGGTCCAGCATCGAATTCTGCGTGGCAATGAACGCTCGGCACCGCGCATGAACGATGACTTTAGGGAAACCTGCTCTGCCGCAACTTAGGGCACCAAAGGACCCTTATCAGCGCTCCCAGTCTTTCGATTGTCGAGTGACCTTTGAGCCATTGTCGTCATGCACCCGTTCAGAGAGGCGTAGGCCCGAACGCGAAACCTCCCCATCCGCTGCCCTACCAACGACCGCATCACGGTTGAGCTCGGCGGCAAATGCGTCCAGGACCGCCTTGAGGAGCGGCCCAACCGGTCGTTCGGAGCTATGGCCCATCCAAAGCTGCGCCGCCTGTTCGGGTGCTCGGTAGGCGAAGGCCTCGAGGTCATCGACCAACCTGTTGTCGACGCGGGCAGCATGAGCAGACCCCTTCATTGCGGCGATCTGTCCAAGCCGTTCCGTCAACGACGTCTCCATAGCCTCCAGAAACCCCTCCCGGAACGCGGCATCCGGCGCATGCGATGACGGCAGGCTTTTGAAATACTTCAACTCACCGCCCGGATGAAGGCCGTGGATCTCCGTCCGTGCCATTGTCCGGGCGCTGTTCCCGTAAAGGTGTGTCACGCTCGGCCGTTCAGCCGGGTCGGCCAGGAAGAACGCCCGCCCGACCACTCGCGGATCCTCGAAGGTCTCGACCTTTCCCGAAACACTGAAATGGACTGAGAACATCTCGTGGGGTTGCGCGCCCTGTTTTGGTTCATCTGGTGAATCTGCATCCGACGTCACGAGGACCTCCGGGCTCCGGCCGGGCGGTCTGTTATCGAAGTACCCTCTGGCCGGTCCCCACCCGGTTCCCAGACCTCCACCACCCCGCGCTTTTCCCCGTCCCTACCCATCTGCACGATGACGTCGATCGAACCTTCGAGATAGCGGATCACCTCAGCATAGCCGAGTCTTGTGCCCGAGGCCATGACGAGGAGGGCGAGCCGGTCGAGCGCCTTGCGGGCGCTCTGGGCATGGATGGTGGTGAAGGACCCGGCATGCCCGGTGTTGATCGCATCGAGAAAGGTCGCGGCCTCGAGCCCGCGCAGTTCGCCGAGGATGATCCGGTCGGGCCGCAGGCGTAGGGTTGCCTGGAGGAGATGATTGGCCGAGCGCTCGGTGCCTTCCTCCCGGGAGGCGAGAAGGCAGACGGAGTTACGCTGGCGTGGACGGAGTTCGAGGGAATCCTCGATTGTGACGATCCGCTCGTCGTCATGAACCAGATCAAGAAGCCGCCGGCCGAGTTCGGTCTTGCCGGTCGAGGTGCCGCCCGAGACGATGACGTTGAGGCGATGCGCGACGAGGAGTTTCAGGAGGGCATCGACTGTGCCGGTCAGACCGGCCTCGACCACTTCAGCCACAAGCTTGCGGCGCTCTTCGTCACTGTTCCCGGCGCCGCGCCGCAGGAATTCGAAGGTCCGGGGGGCCGTCTGTACCTCGGGGCGGAAGACCCGGAAGGAGAGGGTCGTGCCGGAGGGCGATGCCGGGGCGCCGACGATCTGGGCGCGGAGCGAGAGGCCCTGGTAGGTGACGGTGGCAGAGACGAGGGGCGAGGTCTCGGTGAAGCGGTTGTTGGTTGAGTTCGCGATCTGGGCCGCGAGATCGCGGACTTGCTCGCGCGGCAGGGCGGATTTCGGGGCGGGGTTCATGTGGATGTCGCCTGCGCGCTCGGCCCAGACGGTGCCATCGGGCAGGATCGCCACTTCGATCACCGATGGATCCAGCAACACCGGATCGAGACGGCCGAGATAGGTTGCGAGATAGCTCATCAGATCCCGGCTCAATGGAGTTCGATGTCGGCATCGACCCGGATCAGCACGACAGTGCCCTGGTTCACGTAGATCGTCGGCGCGATGGTCAGATAGTCGCCGAGCACGGTGCCAAGACTCTCAGCGAAACCGTCGCCCACATCCTCGACAGCGTCCGCCACGTCCTCGTCTTCGATCTTGGCTGCCGCGATCGCCGGAGCGGCACCGATGATCGAGATCAGCGCAGCCGAGCCGAACCGCTCCAGGAAATGCGTCCGCACCTTGCCGGGCAATCCCGAACGGCCGACTGCATCGGTGCCATAGGCGGCAAGCTCGACCGATTGCCCGTCAGGCGTGACGAGCCGGTCCCAGGCGATGAGGACACGACGCTGCCCGAGGTCGGTCTCGCTGTCATATCGCCCATAGAGCTTCGAGCCGCGGGGCACGAGCACGCGGGACATGTCGAAGGACCAGACGTCATGGCTGACCTGTGCCACGACATTGCCGGCGAGATCGGTCGAGATCGCGGTCTCGAGCGCGGCTTCGATCAGCGTGCCCTGCACGAGGGTGGAGCCTGGGTTCGCGATGATCTCGGCGGTCCGGACCTCCGCGCGACCCGCACCCTCGCGCAGGAAGGCGGCATCGCCGGTTGCTTCGCGTGCGGTCTCGCCATCGGGGCCGCTGCCATTCGCCCCATCCCGGAACGCGACCATGTCCGAATTCACCCGCGCCGCCTCGAGCGCCTCGGCCTCCGCTCGCTTCCGCGCGAGTTCCTCCTCGCGCCGCGCCGCCGCCTCGCGGGCGGCTGACTCCTCATTTGCCAAGAGTGCGCCCGCCTCGATCTGTGCGCGCAAGCGCTCGTTCTCGATTTCGGCGTCCCGGAGTGCGGCTTCGCGGGCAGCCGAGGCGGCCTCGACCTCGTCGATGCGCGCTTGAAGGGCCGCGAGGGTCTCTTCGTCCGTAACGGTCACCGTCTCCGGGTTGGCCCGCAGGCGTGCGAGTTCGGCCTCAAGTCCCGAGACGGTCTCGCGCAGACGCGCAAGTTCCGGGTCCTCTGCCGTCGGAGCAGCCTGGGGCAGGGCAGGGGCCTCATCCTCGCGGATGCGGAACCCGTCGAGCCCGGCATCCTCCTGGAACTCGGTGGCCGTGCTCGCGGGCAGGCCTTCCTCCGGCCCGGGCTCGGGCGCGAAGGCCACGAGCCATGCACCCACGCCGAGCCCTGCGACACCGGTCACGGCCGAGAGGACGAACGGGTTCACCCCGCGCTTCCGCTTCCCGGGTCCTTTCAGGGCCTCAAGACGGGCGGCGAGGCGAGCTTCCTGATCGGGGGTCTCCGCCATGTCATTCGCCCTCGATGCAGAGATACGCGTCGCCGTAGCGCAGGACGTAGCGGGCCGAGCGGCTCGTCACGGTGATGCGCGTACCATCGACGCGAGCGTTGATCGAAGTCTCGCCGCCGCTCTCGTCGGCGCGGAAGACCGTCGGCATCGGGGCATCGGGCGGGATCGTGAAAGTGACCTTCCGTCCGTCATCGATGATTGAGAGCGGCGCGAAGTCCGGCAAGTCGCGGCGCTTCAGGATGCGATAGGTCAGAGGTGTCCCCGGAGGGATTTCCGATGCGGCGGCAGCGCGCTGTCCCGGCACGGTGAACTTCACCGAGTACATCGGCTCGCCGCGCGAGACCTCCTGGACATAGAGGAAGTAGATATGGCGGTTGGTCTCGACGGTGACGTTGGTTGCGGCCCCGGCGACGACGGGTTTCAGGATGAAGAGGTTCGGGCGCTCGAGCTTGTCGACCTTGAAGCTTTCGAGATCACCGATCGCCACAGACTGGATGCGTTCTCCGTCCCCGAGTTCGACCAGGGTCACCGTCTTAAGCCGCGTGCGGATCCGGTAGACCTGGCCCTCGCGAAAGGTCGCATAGGTGACCCTTGCATCATGGCTGCCGGGGGAGGGGGCGACCTCGGCAGAAAGGGTTCCCGGAAAGAGGAGGGCGACGGCGAGGGCGGTCGCGGTGAGAGCCGCGCAGGGCGAGCGTCTTGCTTGTACGGGGAAGGGGGGACTGATCAATTGGCGGCCTCGAAGGTTTCCGCGGTGACGCGGTAATCGGTCACGAGAAACCCGGTAGGGTTCTCCCAGACGAGGGTGATCGCGCTCTGGCGTGACGGGCTGAAACGGAAGGTGACGGTGGCGTAGAACTTGCCCTCGAGCGGCGGATCGCCGGTTCGAAGCAGCGTCTTCACGTAGCGGACCTGGTAGGTCGCCCCAGAAACAGACTCGTTGATCGGTGTGATGGAGGTCACCTTCACAGTGGCCTTGGCATTCGCGCCATAGACGTTGGGCGGATAGTTCGGGTTGGCTTCGGACCAGAGTTCGGTGAGCGAGGTCCGCGCCGCTTCGACCGAGCGGGTGTAGACGTTCAGGATACGTGCCTCGTTGTCATGGGCATCGAAGGTCTCGCGGTCGATCACGTAGGAATAAAGGAGCGCTTGCTTGATCCCCTCGGCCTGGTCGATCCCCGCGCGATCGACCGACACCACCCGCTCCGCGACGCCGGTGTCCTTGTCGACGATGGTCAGAAACGCCTCCGTTTCCTTCAGGGGCAGAACGAGGACCACGGCCGTGATGCCGAGAAGCCCGATGAGCGTACCTCCGAAGGCGATGGTCCAAGCGAAGCGTTCACGGCGCTTGATCCCGAAGGCCATCTCCTCTTCGAGGAGTGTGCGCGGGGCGTGGTTGTGCAGGGCGTGGTGTCGATCGATGGTCATCGGGATTCTTCGGGTGTGAGGGATGGGATCAGCCGCGCGCCTTGATCAGGCTTTCGAGCCGCATTCGGGTGGCACGGCCGAGATCGGCATAGCTCCGGTCGCGTTCGCGCTCTGCGAGACCGGAGGTTTTGCCTGAGAGGACCCCGGAGGTGAACTCGCGCGCACGGGGTGCCGCAAACTCGCCGGCGCGGGTCAGAGGCCGGGCTGTCACGCGCAGGGCTTCGGGCGCGATATGGGCCAGGTTGATCTGGCCGGTGATGTTGGCCGCTGCCTGCGGGATGGCGCGGAGTGCGAAGAAGCCGACAAAACACATGACGAGGAAGCCGACGATCGCGCCGATGTTCGTCACTTCGGCTGCTTCCCGGTGCACATCATTTGCGACGGTGATCACTGTGCCGATGATTGCCGCGGCCGCGATTGGATAGAGGAGATAGCCGAGCAGGGCGGAGGCCCAGGCTTCGAAAAGGTTCTTTGTGCGCTCAAAGATGGTGGCCATGATCGCGAAGGGCGCGAGACCGAGAAGGAAGGCGATCATGATCTTGGCGAAGGCGACGATCAGGACATAGGCCGCCATCAGGAGGGCGAGCACGCCGTAGAGGAGGGCAGCGATCACGCCGCGCATGATGGAGCCCTGGGCTTGGCTCACCGCGTCGACATTCTCCGCCATCTTGAGCGCGAAGCCGTCCATCGCGGTGTAGGTGTCGCCCTCGGCCAAGGCTTCGCCGGTCACGCCAAAATACGAGAGCGCGAGATTGCCGGTACCCGAGGACAGCGCCTCGTAGAGGGTTGAGAAGTTTGCCCAGGAGAGTCCGAAGATCAGGACGAGCACGATCCGGACCGAGAGCTGGAACGCGTCGCGCATCGAAATCGTGTAGACATTGAGGGCGGCGTTGATCCCGATCAAGACCAGCAGGATCGTGAGGAAGGCGGTGTAGAGCGGCCCCACAGACGCTGCGGTCGTCTCGAAGAAGGTGCGCCCCGCGTTCGAAATCGCGGCATCGAGCATTCCCAGCATCTCGGACACCAGATCCATCAGAACGGCCCTCCGCACATCCGCTCGACGGCGGCAGTGAGAATGTCTGCCTTGGCGGCGTACTCGGCGGTGTGCCTGATCAAAACTCGGCCATGGGTGTCGCGCAGGCCAGCGTAGACGTGTTCGACCTCGTCCCATCTGGCGACCTTGCCGGTGCAGCGGCAATCTTTCGCCTCAAATGCCTGACGCGCCCTCAGCCAACTGTAGATGTCGCGTTTCCGGGCATGTCCCTCGGCGGCGACGCTTTCCGCAAGCCAGTCCCGATAACCTTCCGGCCAGACGGCCTCACAGTCCTGGAACCGGTTATTCACCGCGTCCGGGATCGGCTCGACGGTCTCGATCCCTTCCGGCAAGGGAGCCACGTGCAGGAAGTCCTGCTCCGTCGTCTCAGCCTGCGCCGGCGCAGACACCACGATGCTGAGGATCGTCATGACGCCGACCAACCCCAAGCGCCTTTCCCTCTTCTCGGCAAACCGTCGCGCCATCACTCGTCCCCAAGAACCTTGATGAACTTGCGTTCCTCGGCGGCAGTCGCGGCATCCATAACCCCGGCTTCGCCCATGCCGACGACCTGCGCGGCCTCCATCGACCAGATGTTGGCGAGTGCGATGGCGAGTTCCGCCGTCACGCGGGTGTTGAGATCGATCGCCTCCTTGAGCCCGTCGGTTTCCGGGATTGTGGCGACGAGCCGGTCGACACGTTCGAGGCTTTCCGTCGCATCTTCGGCCGAGGCTTCGGCGGCGACGGAGAGGAAGGCGGCGGTGTTGGCGGCCGTTCCGATCCTTGCGGCGGCCGGATCCTCGCTCGCCGCGAGACTGTCTACGGTCGTGCGATCCAGCCCGGCATCTTCGAAGAAGCGATCGACATGGGCGCTGACCGAACCGCCTCCGACCGTTCCCGAGGTCAGGACTGCCTCCCAATCACCGGACTTCGCGGCCTCCACGGCGGAGGTCAGTTCCGAAAAGTCCGGCAGGATGTCACGCAGGAAGTTCTCCGGATCGAATTCCAGTTTCAGGATGTCGAGGCTTTCGCGCAGGGCGACGAGCTGATCGCCGAGAAGGCGAATTTGCTCGAGCTGCTTGAGGATCTGATCGTCGAGCTTGAAGTTCTGCGCGATCATCTCTGTCAGCTGCAGCTTCGCTTCGGCCAGGACCTCGATGAGCTTGGCAAGGTTGGTGGTGTCAATTGTAGGCACACCCTGGGCAAGGGTCTGGCTCGGCGCACCAGCGGTTGTAATCAGAAGGGCGGCAATCAGAAACGTGCGGCGCATGGGGTCAATCCTTCACGACAAGGAACAGTTCATCTTTGGCGTAGGCCTGGAGGAGGAGGGCGTAGCGGGCCTGTTCGACCTTCACCCGGACTGCCGCCAATCGCTGGAGCACATAGGCGATGCGGGTCACCTCGGCCCGGGCATAGGTGTTGAGATCCATCGCCTCCTTGGTCGAGGCCGTGGTCGGAATACGGGTGATGATTTCCTTCAACCGGGTCATGGACTCGGTAAGGATCAGGCTCGAATGCATTCCGTAGTGCAGCCCGGCATCGGCGATGTTCGAGCTTTCCGCGATCACCATGTCGGCCGGGCCGAGCGTGCCGACGGTGTCGACGCCGTCGATCCTGGCCGCATAGGAGTTGTAATTGGCGGTCACCCGGACGACGTAGTCCTGCGTCTCCCTATAGGGTGGGATGCCGCCGTATTCGATCACCGCACCCGGCCCCGCGTTGTAGGCCGCGAGCGCCAGCGGCATGGACCCGAAGCGGTCGAGCTGTTCGAGGAGATAACGCGCGCCGCCGTCGAGCTGCAGTTGCGGGTCGTCATAGTAGGCGGGGTAGATGCCGAGGTACTCTGCGGTGCCGGGAATGATCTGGGTCAGCCCGAAGGCGGCCGCCGGACTCTTCGCGCCGATGGAAAACCCGCTTTCCTGCTTGATGAGACCCTGGAACCAGCAGCGGAATTCGACCGGATTGATCCCGGCGCGGGCAAGTGCGGGATGCCCGCCATAGCGCCGTGCCGTCTCGATGATCATCTCCTCGATCGTGACCCGCGCATCGCCGAAAAGGCGCCCGGCATAGGGGTTGTTATCCTCGATTGCGTAGACCTCGGAGGCCGCGAGCCTGCCGGGCATGTCCTCGAGATCGCCAATGAAGGGCGCGGCCCCGGTCAGGAGTGCGAGGGTCGCGTCGAGTGCGGCGATCTGTTCATCATGGAGGCGGGAAAGCTCGTCGCGCTTGGCGGAATTGGCTTCCAACTCCTCGCGCAGCGCGGTTTCGCGGGTGACCTCTTCGACGTGGAGCACGGACGACTGGCCGTCGATCACCGGCACTCCCTGCGCGCCGGCCTCGGTCGAGAGGAGGAGGAACACCAGGGGCGCAAGAAGTACCGGGACCGCGACCCCCGCGCGGGAGCAGGCGCGGGGATGGGATAGGCAGCATTGAGGATGCCGCGCGTTCAGTCGCATGTCGATGGGTCTGTGGGCTGCAGAGGAGCCAGCATGCCTGGGGCTAGTATCGCCTGACTGACCTCCGGCCCGCCCGACGCCGCCGCCGTCCAGCAGTTGGTCCGCGCGGCGGGCATCTCGCCGCAGGCGCTCAACACGAGGCAGGAACCGAGAAATAGCCCGGGAAGGGGAAGGGGGCGTCGAACCTGGAGCGTGCCACTTTCTCTTTCCGGAGAACCCCGCAGCATGCGTAGATGGGCACCTCCCGGGATGTTGATTCCAATGCGAACGATTGTTCGCATAATAGGTCTTATGTAATACACTGATTTCATTTGGCATTCCGTTTCCAGAAGTTCGGGCGCCCAGCATAGTCGTCGCCGAAGGCCGCCAGACCCGCGCGGCCGCCACCAAGGACGGTCAGAAGCGGGCCGAGCGTTGAGAGATCGACATCGAGCACTGATGAGCCGCGCGACGTGCGCCACAGGACGGAACGGCGGCCGAGCGTTCCCGCGAGGACGAAGCCCAGTTCGCCATCCGTCATCCGGAAACTGTCATATTCCGCGCCTTCGGCCTCGGGGTTCGGAAACATCAGCTGGTTCGGCAGAGCCTCGAGGATCGCACGCGACCGGCTCGAGCGGATCTGGCTCGGAAACTGCGTCATCATCAGGACGACGACGTTCTTCTTCCGAGCCGTCACCAGCCATTCGGAAAGCTTGCGGCTGAAATATTCGTCATCTAGCACCTTCCAGGCCTCGTCGATGACGATCAGCGTCGGGCGCTTTTCCTCGATCAGCATCTCGATCCGCCGGAAGAGATAGGCGAGCACCGCCGTGCGTTCGGTGGCGAGGTCGAGGATCTCGGTCAGATCCACCGCGGTGATGTCCTGTGCACCGAAATCGACCACCGGCATGTCCGCCGGGCCGAAGACCCAGGAATAACGCCCGTCCGGCCCCCATTCGCCAACCCGCATCGCGAGATCGCGGCCGTCGCCCACATCGCCGATCAGCGTCCGAAAATCGCGGAAGTTGCGAAGCTCGGCGGGCACCGAGGCATTCTGCCGGATCGCACGCTTCAACTCTTCTGATTGATGTGGCGTCAGGCGCGCGCCACCGGATTCCAGAAGCGCCGAGAGCCAGTCAAGCTGCCAGGCTTCGCCTCGCGGGCCGGTCTCAGTCGCAAGCGGGTTCAGACCCGTCGCGCGGCCGGCACGGATCTCGGCATAGCGACCGCCGAGGGCCTGGACCACCATCTTCAGCCCGGCTTCCTTGTCGAAGAGGATCGTCCGGACCCCTGCACGCTGCGCCTGGGCGACGAGGAAGGCGACTGTGGTCGATTTGCCGCCCCCCGACCGGCCGAGGACCAATGTGTGTCCGATCGTCGGCTCCTCGTTGGGATTGCCCGGCTCGTGGAAAGAAAACCGGTGTTGGCTCCCCTGCAGGGTCTCGAAGACGGTCACGGGCGTGCCCCAGGGCAGGAGATCGGAGGTCACCCCGGCCTCGGCCGCATGGAGCGAGGCCAGGTCCGCGAAGTTGGTCGAGGCCACCGTCATGGCCCGCATCCGATAGTCCATGTTGCCGGGGTGAACGGCGAAGAAAGTCGCGGCGAGCCCAAACACCTCGCGCTCGAGTCGGAAACCCGACTGATGGGCGATCCCACGGATACGGGCAAGTTTTTCGTCGAGGAGTTTCAACGTGTCTGCATAGACCGAAAGCGTCATCTGGTGATCGCCGAAACCGGCTAGCCCGGATTCGACCGCATCCGCCGCCTCGAAGAGCTGGCGCTCGATCGAAACCGCCATGTCATCTGCGGCCTTCATCTGCGCCGTCTTGCGCCGCGCCCGCTCGGAGATAGTCGCACGGTCGATCGGCGTGAAGCTGTGGGAGATCACCACATCCCGCATCGCATCGAGGGCGTCGAGCATTCCAGGCCAGGTCGAGGTTGCATACGACCTGACATAGAGGATGCCGAGGTAACGTCGGGCCCCTGCCCCGTCCGTCAGGACGGCATGGCCTTTCTCGAATCTGACGGTTGCCGTTGCCGCGTCTTCCGCGAGCAGGGTCATCGAGCCGCGCGGCAGATCCCGCAGCTCTCCGGAGGTCAGCGCGCCGAAAAAGCCGATCAGGCTGTTATCGCTGACCCGAAGCCGCCGAGTGGCAAGAGCGAGGCCGCTCTCGAGGATTGAGACGACTTCGCGGAGCTCATCGAGCCGCCGTGCCGTATCCTGTCCGAAAGCGCGCCGTGCGGCTTTCGCGAAGAGCGGTACCTTCAGGGGCGTCGTGACCCGTCGCACCACGGTCAGTACCAGTACGAAATCCTGCAGGCCGCGGCTGTCCAGATGCGCGCGCCAGACTGCCTCGACGTCTGAGGCGAAGCTGTGACCCCGGAGCGGCTTTAGATCGAGGGATGATTTCTTCAGAAGACGATGAATGTAGAAACTGAAACGATCATCGAGCCCATCGAGCAGGGTCGCGAGCTTGGCGCGCAAAGCCGCGATCGTCTGGGGAGCCGAGGTCAGCCCGTCGACGCCCTTGATCTCCAGAGAGAGCATCAGGGTGTTCTCGCGCGTCCGCACGACTTCGTCGTCGACCTCGACCAGATAAGGCAGATGGGCGTAGAGCGCACGATCCCGCGGGATTGCCGCGTTGGCGCGCGGGGACGCCCGCTCCCCTGCCCCGCCCTTCAAGCGGTGCGACCGTCCCCCGAGAAGTGCCTCAAGCCCCATGGCGGCCTCGTGGCGCGAAGAGGACTTCCGGAGTCTTCAGGATCACCGTGCCGAGGACCGTATGGCCGTTCGGATTTATCGCGGTCACGATCCGCGCGCCAAAATACCAGACCGGCAGGGTCAGAAGCCACGTCGCCGCCTTGATCAGGATGAACGGCAGCACCGTCAGCCCGCCCACGGCCATGGCATAGGGCATCGGCAGGCCGAGGAACTTCGCGGCGCGCGACAGGCCGAGGATGACGGGAGTCTTTTCCATCAGGAGAAGGCAGCGCGGAGGTTCGCGACAATCGCGGGGCCGGCGAAGACAAGGAAGGCCCCGACCACCACGAGCGCAACCCAGGCCCAAGAGATTCGGTTGAAGGCTGCGAGGAAGCCGGTGACCACGAAGGCGATACCGAAGAAGGCGGTCGCGAAGACACCCCGTAATGAGGCCAGAACACCGGTCGCCACGCCTTCCGCGTCGCTGAAATCGATGGTCTGGGCGAGGGCTGCGTCGGTCTGAACGGTGATGGCTGCCGCGAGGAGCAGTAGAAGCGCTGGAGTTATCGTCGGTCTCATAAAGGTGTTCCTTCATTGGAAGCGGCGCGAAGCCGGTCGAATTCGGCGAGAACGCGCACCACGTAGGCGCGGGTCTCGGCAAAGGGCGGGATGCCACCATACTTGCGGACCGCATCCGGCCCGGCGTTGTATGCGGCGAGCGCCAGATCGAGCGACCCGAAGGTCTCGATCTGCGCGAGGAGATAGCGGGCACCGCCATCGAGGTTGTCATGAGGATCATCGATGACGACGCCGAGGGACCGAGCCGTGTCGGGCATTAGCTGTGCCAGACCACGCGCGCCAGCGGGGCTTACGGCATCGGGATTGAAGCCGCTTTCGACCCTAACCAGTGCTTGAAACAGATAGGCCCAATCCTGTGGTGAGAGTTCCACGAGATCGAGCGCGTCGTGATCGGCATAGCGTGCTGTGGTCAGCCGGATCGCAGGCAGGGCCGCCGCCATCCGCGCACCCTGCCCCGGTCCAGGCGCCGCTGCAAGCGACGCGAAATCCTGCTCTTCGAGGATGGCGGCGTCGTCACCCTCCCCTTCCCGGTTCTCTTCCGGCAAGATCAGGGAACCTGACGCATCATAACGCAGAACGAAGGCATCAGGGGCGATCCCGCCCCCCTGCCCTTCCCCATTCCAATGGATTACGTCAGCCGGTGCGGGGCCTCCGGCGCATGCCAGTAGCGATGCCGCCAGCCAGGAGCGGAACCGTGACCTGGTCGAGTTCGAGCTTGGTCGCGGCGAAGGACACGACCCCTTCCATCGTCTGCACGATGCGGTCGTCGGCTCGGGCCGTGACGAGGCTGTAACGCTCGTCCGGTCCACGGACAGCGAAGAAGATCCACTCGCCCCGGTGCCGCCGCTTGGGGTCCGGCGCGGTAAGGCATTCGATCTCGACCCATGTGCCGGATTTGTCGAGCTCGGCGATGAACTCGGCTTCACGCAGCACGGGCGAGATCCTTCTTTTGCGCATTCCAACCTTCGATCAGGGATATCCTCTGATCTGGGAATGTATCCCGTTTCGGCAAACGCAGCCACTTGTCGAAATCTACATGCATCACTCGCATATGAGTGCGCGCTTCGACTTCGTTTGATGAAATCAAACCTTGAGCGTCTGCAGGGTTGTGTGGCAAAGTCTTGCATCTTCGGGCGTTACTCAAACAGATCAGCATGTTACCTTCTCCACTGAGCGGCCCCATGCGAAGCCCGAAGGACCTCTTATGCGACACGCTATCTTTCTGGTTGTTCTCCTGCAAGTCCCGGCTGCACTCGCGGCGCAGGAAATTCGTGAGGCCTGTCTTCCACCGGTCCCGCCCGATGTCGCGCTCCCTGACGAGCTTCTGCGGCAGTACAAGTCTGAACTTACTGTTGAATTTGAACAGTATTTTCGAGGTACGACGCTCTACTTCGCCTGCCTGGACGCCGAGCGAGAGGCTGCGTTCGAGGAGGCGCAAGTTGTCACGAAGGCTTACGCAGAATTCTTGGGCATCGCCACAAAAGACGAAAACGAGTAGCCTTGTAGCAAGTGATTCGCTGGCTGGATTGCCTTGTCGCCGCCCGTCAGCCGAGACCGAACGGAGTGTGCCATGGTCAGACGGTTCAGGAAATCTTGTCTCATAGCAGCGGCCATGGGTGCAGCATTTGCGGGGGTCGCGCCGCGACCGGCTGTCGCCTACCAGATTGACTGCGCCATCCTGCTTTGCCTCGCGGGAGGCTTCCCAGCCAGCGAGCCCTGCACGCGTGCACACGCCGAAATCATACGTCGCATCACACCCTGGCCGATCGAGCCGCCCCTCCAACTCTGGCGCTGCCCGATGCAAGCCCGGTTCCCGATGTCGGAGAGGGCTCGTCCCTTGTTGATCGAGGCTGTGTTCAGACCGCTTTCGCTCGCCAAACCCATCGAGCAACCAAATTCCGAAGCTCAGGTCTGGCAGGCCTTTGGGGAAGACGTCACGGATTACGTTATGGCAATCAAGGTCTACGACCTTACCTATCGGCGCCACCGGAACCATGACGGTGACTGCAACGTCACCAGCACCTTTCGGATGGGCACGTATGACCGGAACTGGAATTTCCACTGGGATCGTGCCGATCTCGGCATGTCTCCGGACTGGTTCTTCGATACTCATTACTCAGGATGCTCAGAAGCCTGGTTTCGGGGGGTCGGGATGGAATGGCGGGATCATGAAGGGACGACGGGGACGGAGCGAATACTTTATTGAAGGTCCAAGGCTACCTTCGGTTTGATCAACAGCTTTCTGGGCCACTGCCAGGTGGCCATTCTTGCCATTTCGAAGGAGGCACAGCGATTTCTCTACAGACCACTTCTGGCAGCGCTCTATCCAATTCCAGCCTCAGCAAAGGTCGCCATCCCGTTGTGGCAGTCCAGTGCCGCGCGCAAGACACCCAGCGCGAGGGCGGCTCCAGAACCTTCGCCAAGTCGCATGTCCAGCTCCAGAATCGGTTGTTTTCCTAGCTCATTCAGAAGGCGGCGATGACCCGGTTCGGCTGAAACGTGACCAACAAGACAGTGATCAAGGAGACTTCTATGTGCGACATGAAGCGTGCTCGCCGCCGCGGTGCAGATGAATCCGTCCAGAATTACCGGAATCCTTAGTGCCCGTGCCGCCAGAACACTTCCGCAAATGGCCGCCTGTTCTCGGCCGCCAAGCCGAGAGAGTGTCTCAAATGCGTCCCTGCCACGGTGCAGTGCCAGGCCTCGCTCGACCGCCGCACATTTGCGCGCGATACCAGCAGCATCTGATCCGGTACCTGGTCCAACCCAGTCCTCTGGTTTGCCACCAAAGAAAGCTGCAGCGAGGGCCGCTGCGACTGTCGAATTGCCGATCCCCATTTCACCTAGGATTAGAACATCTGCGTCAGCGTCTACTGCCGTTGCGCCCATGCCCATGGCAGCCAGTGTTTCTTCCTCGCTCATCGAAGGGCCTTGCGTAAAATCCCCTGTCGGCTTGTCCAGCAGGATCGGAACGACGCGAAGATCGGCACCAACAGTTCGACAGAGCTGGTTGATGGCCGCTCCACCGTGCTGAAAATTCAACACCATCTGCGCCGTCACCTCTTGGGGATAGGGATTGACGCCCTGTGCGCAAACTCCGTGGTTTCCGGCAAAAACAAGAGCCTGTGCTTTCTTGATCACTGGTCGCGGCGTGGCTCGCCAGCCCGCCATGAAGGCCGCCATCTCTTCAAGTCGACCAAGAGACCCAGGAGGCTTGGTCAAGCTGTCTTGACGCGCACAGGCTTTCTCGCGGGTAGTGTCATCAATTTGCGGCAGGCTGGCAATCAACTTATCGACATCGGCAAAAGAACGAAATTCCATCAAGTATCCCTTTCCCCCTAGCCTCAGCGAGGCATGGTTCCCAATCGGATACCGCACCCGACCGGGCGCGACAGCGTGCCATCGCGCAGACGACTGACCACGTCGTCGTGCAGAGCTTCTGTCGCTTCAAATCGCAAGGTGCCCGGCCATATCCAGGCCTCGCCCACCGTATCTGCAATCGTGTCGTAAACGGCCTGACAGGCAGCAAAACTGTTGCAACCCGTCACCTTGAGCCCGATCCGCAGGTTGTCGGTGGCGATGGACCGCGCGGCTTCGCGCAGCCGGCCGAGCGCATCTGGCATGATCGCGAAGCGGATGCCCGCCGCATCGAAGCGACGGAGATCTTCGCCCGAATCGCCGGTCGCACGGCAGGGCACCTTGACGCAGCGGCGGAGCGCGGCCGCCGTCAGAGCCACCAGATCGCAGTCGCCCGGCGCGGGGAGTTCGATTTCCCCTGCGCCATCGGAAACTGAGCGCGCGATGGCATCGGGATCGGCCAAAGCAAGTCGCGTGGCCACCAATGTCCTTGTCCGATAAAGCATGTCGGCGCAGGTTCTGACGTGCGGTCCCGGCACCACGATGGCCGCGACCGGCCCCGCCGCAGATCGGATACGCCCGATCTGTCGTTCTACGGGTTCGAAATCGAGGGCCTGTGCTGCCTCGGCAAGGTCAAGCATCGCATGAATGCGTTTTGCCGCGTCCTGTTCGACCAAGCCTACAAGCGCCATCCCCGGGCCCTTTACGCAGCGCGCGCCTCGACAATCCAGCGCAGGGTCTTTTCCCAGCCGCCAAACGGAAAGAAATGCAGATCGGTCGGCCCTGACACCACCGTCAGATTCGCCTCGATGGCGGTGATCACATCTGACGGGTCCTTGTCGGCCAGAACATTCAGAAGGCCGCCAGCGTTCTTTTTTAGCACCGCAATCGAGGGGCCGACACCGCACATGATCGCGAACTTAATCAGCTTGGGCAGCGAGGTAACCCCGGCCAGCCCCAGCCGCACCGGCACATTCGGGTGCTGGCTGTGCATCTGCGCTGTCCAGTCCGCCATGGCCGCGCCATCAAAGGCAAATTGCGTCACGATCCGGGGCGAAAGCCCAAGGCGATGGCAGCGTTCGATCTTCCGTGCGCGCGCCTGATCAAGGGCTCCCCGCGAAATATCGGGATGCCCCTCGGGATAGCCGCTGATGAATGCCTCGGTAAAACCGGAGTCCGCAATGACTGGATGGTTTAGAAGGTCCACTGCCTGCCCGAAGGGGCCCGTGTATTTCAGCGGGTTGCCACCAAGAAACAGGCCGCTTGTAACACCGTTCGACCGATGGGCCGTGATGAAGGACACAAAGGCAGCTTCGCTGTCGAAATTGCGGGCGCCCATATGAACCACCGGCACATAGCCCATCGTCACCAGTTCACGCGCAGCGGCAATCTGCACGACCGGATCCTTGCCCGCTAGATGGGTGAGAAACACCTTTGAACCCTGCGGCAAGAGGGTACTGTCAGGTCGGAACTTTGCGACCATTTCAGGTGCTAGCTCGATTGATATGTCGCTGTCGATCAGGCGGTGGGGCGCCGGTTGCCGGGCCAGATTTGCTTGGGTCATTTCGTATGCGCTCTTCTTAGCTGAACTCTGTCAGGGTGCCGGATCGGACAACTCCGATGCAGCAGGTGGACGGGTTGGAAAGCAGGTCATCCGGATCGGCCGCGTCGAACAGCGCCAGGTCACAAGGCTTTCCAATAACGAGGGTTCCAGCCTGATCGTCCAAACCGAGAGCCTGAGCGGCGTGAACCGTCACCGCCTGCAAAGCCTCGCCAACCGTCAGGCCTAGGGTTTTGCGCGTCGCGCGAAGGACGCCGAGGAGATCCATCTCTCCGTTGCCGTCGGGCCCGGCTTCCGTGGAGATTGCAAACCGTCCACCGCTTTCTCGCAGAAAGGCGATATCCGGAAAGCGCCCCCCGTCATCAGTTGCCACGGCCTCGGGCACCAGGATGGGAATGCAGGCAACCCGCGAGATTCCCGCGAGCCCCATATCGTCAGTCCGGTTCAAGAACAGCGCTGCCCGCGAATAGAATGAGGCGGGTAGCGTTGCCCCAGCGCAGTCGTCAAACCGGTCGCAGGCCACCCGGCTGGGGGTCTTTTTCTTGTAGTAGAGCTCAAGAATGGTCGAACATTGGTCAAGGTCCAGCCCGGCGCCATCGTCGCAAAACACCTCTACTGCATCGGCACAGCCCAGCGTGTAGGTCTGCGGCACGATCTCGTGCTCGATATGTGCCAGCAGTTCATCCGGGTCGATATCCGCGCCATAGGCATGGCCGATCGACAGCGTGACCCGCGTCCGCATTCCGCATTCTGCTCCGAACCGGCGCAGCAGCGTGGCCAGCCGCAGTTCCTCGGCCGGCGAGGTGCCGAATCCGGACTTCAGCTCGCAGGCCGTCACCCCTGACCGTGCCAGCCGCCCAACCCGCTGATGCATCAGCGCCAACAATGCGTCGTCATCTGCCGCGCTGGTGTCCCTTGCCACCACCAGATGCCGCGCGCGGTAGTCTTCGGCCGTCTGCCCCGTCACCCCGGCCGCGTCGCCCGCCCAGAGCACGGCATTGTGGCAGGCCACGAACCCGGGCAGCGCCAGCGCACCGCGCAGGTCGTGTGCGCCAGACAGATCGCCGCCATAACCCGCCGCAGGCCCGGCATAAGACACCATCCCGTCTTCGACCACCACCACCGCATCGCGGGTCAGCGCCAGCGGATCGTCGCCCGACATCGTGATCAGCCTTAGGTTCCTGAGTGCAAGCCGCCGTGCCATCGGATCAGATTTCGTCAAAGTCGATGCGGATATTTCGTGTCCTGGGCCGAGACAGGCAGGCCAGGGTCAGGCCCTCGTCCAAGTCTGACTGTCGCATCGATCGCAGAACACCGGGCCGCACCTCGACCCGACCCTCTGTCAGCTTTGCGATACAGGAGGAACAGGTGCCTTCTTGGCAAGAATACGGAACATCAGCTTTGGCGCGGATCAGGGCCGAAAGGATGTCTTCGCCTTCCTCCCAGTCGGCCTCGTACTCTTCCCCACCAACGACTGCCACAATCCGACTGGTCGTTCCCTCTTCGCCAGGGTCCGTGGTGCCGGTCACTGTCAAGCCTGGCTCACCGTCGTCATCGGACAACACCATGTCGAAGCTTTCGCGGTGTATCTGTTCCAACGGAATGCCGAGGGTCTGAAAAGTGCTTTCGGCCGTATCCATGAAGCCTTCGGGACCGCACATGTAGACGACGATCGGCAGAGCGGACGAACTTTCCCAAACTGCAAAGCGCCCCTCTATATAAGCGCGATTTATCCTCCCTCGTGTGCCCGACCATCCTTCATCGGCTCGGCTCATCAAATGCTCGGCCGTACATGTCTCGGGGTGAGAGGCAACCAACTCTGCCAATTCATCACCCAAGATCACGGCGTCCGGTATCCGGCTGCCATAGACAAAGGTCACCCGATGGCCCTGACCGCATTCCAGGAGCCAGCGCCCGATTGGGAGGATTGGCGCGATCCCCGAACCGGCCGCCAAGAGGATCGCGTGATGGGGCTGGTCCAACTCCTTGAAGAACCGCCCCCGAGGCACCTGAACTTCGACCAGATCACCCTCTTTCACCCGATCAACAAGCCAACCGGAAACCCGCCCGCCTTCGATTCGCTTGACGGTGATCCGCAGCCCGCTTTCCTTGCCCGGAGTCGAGGAAAGCGAATACTGCCGTGTCACGCGCGCCGCATCAATCTCGGCCTCGACGGTCAGAAATTGCCCCGGCCGGTAGCTGAACGCCGATGTCAAATCCTTGGGCACATCCAGCCAGAGGCTTGCAGTATCGTCGCATTCCTGCCGGCGTCTGGAAATTCTCAACGGATAGGTGGCCATGAGCCTCCCTTTCATTCAGTTGTTATGTTATGCGTCCGTCCCGTCCTGTGGCACAGGATGGGGGTCAGATGTCGTCGGTGAAGCCGTGAACCTGACGGATCTGTTCCCGGAACGGGTTTGGCTTGTCGATCCTCACGCCACAGCGGCAGGCGTAATTGTGGCCGCAGGCCTTGGCGAAATAGGCCCGCTCCTCGCCCTTCTTCTCGGCCTTCAGCCGGGCGGTCGCGGCCCCGATGACATTCAGCGTCAATACCGGCGCGCGGATCATGTCGCCGCCACAGGCATAGCACACCAGTTCAAGCGTCTCCGCCGTCTCGAACGCGGCGTTGACTTCGCGCTCGGCCGGGCAGGATGAGCAGCGGAAAGTATATTTCGGCACGGTTTCACCCTCGCGGACAGGACGGGAGCGGATGCCCCGCACCGGGGCGGGGCATCCATAGACAGGGTCGGGTGCTGCCGTCAGGCGGCAACCCGCTTGGCCAAATGGTCCTTGACCAAACTGACAGCAGCGTTGGCGTCGAGCCCATACTCAATACCGATCTGCCGCCCCAGACCGACGTTCGCCGCCGCCCCGCCGAACATCAGCAGGTACTTGCCGCCCTTGCCTTGATCTTCCAGAAGCTGCTTTGTCCGTTCGACATAGACCGAGGACGAGTTGGTCATCACCGACATGCCGATCGCCACGGCATTTTCGCGTTCAGCCGCCTCGATGAACTGCTCGGGCTTCACGTTCTTGCCAAGGTCGATGACGTTGAAGCCGTTCGCCTTCAGCATCAGGCAAACAAGGTTCTTGCCGATGTCCTGGGTGTTGCCTCGTACTAGCCCGACAATGACGGTGCCGGTCTGGGAGCCGTCGCCAGCCGTCGCTTCTAGCAGCGGGGTCAGAACGGGCATTGCCTTGTCCATCGTCTTGGCGGCCTTCAGCATATCAGTCACGAAACGCTCGTTTCGTTCATACATGTCGCCGACGATCTTCATCCCCATCGACAAGCCTTCGAACACGATCTCTTGCGGGGTCATCCCTCGCTCAAGGCCGACATTCGTCCATTCGATTGCTTTGTCGCCATCGTATTCCATGATGGCTTCGACAAGTTTCTGGTTCACCTCGTCTTTGCCGGTCAGGATCTTTTGCTGCCCGCTTTCGATGGCAACGACCTTCGCGTCCGACTGCACCGACGACCCGCGCTTGCCCGGGTGCTTGGGATGACCCGCCAGATAAACATTCGACAGATCGCCAAGGCCGGCCACATCCATCGGATATTTGATCTCGGCACACTGCTGGATCATCGCATGCAGGTTTTCTTCGGGGATGTTCCAGTCGATGTCGCAGCCCGGCATGACGATCGCACCGCCGTTATAGCCCACTTCGGCCGCGATCTTTTTGACTTCGTTGCGCACATCCTGGGTCGAGCCGTGCATCAGAGTCGAATAGGGCGACAGCGTACCCATCAGCGAAATCTGCCCGCCGATGGCCTGCTTGGCCTTGTCCATTCCCGGATACATGTCGCCGTTGAAGTTGAAACAGCCATTGGTGGCGATGTCGCGCCAGATCGGCTGGGTGAAGGTGCAGGTATGGGTGAAGCCGATCCCCCCGATTTCCTTGATGTATTCGAACAACCGCTTTTGGTAGGGCAGACCATGCTTGCGGTAGACCTCGGGCGGCAGAATGTCCGAGGAGTTGAACGGGTCGAGGATGTTGCACACATCGGCGCCAGCCTCGAACATCAGCCGGCAAACGTTCTTGACAACGTCAAGCGCCAGCTCGGTCACTTCATCGCAGTATTCGGGATCATCCGACAGATTCTGCAGGAAATCGGACGAGCCCGTCATAAGCTGCGCGGTGGTGATAGGCCCGCCAACCGGCGTCGGGATCGCGTGGGTATCCTTCAGTCCCATCTTCACATAAGTGCGGATTTCGTCCTGGATCGCCAGCACCCGTTTAGACGGCTGAAAGCCCTCGCGTTCGTAGCGCTCCTTAAAGCGATAGAAAGCAGCCTTGTTTGGAGTCGGATGGGTAACCAATGAGGGCTGGGCATAAGGCAGGTAGTCCAGCTCGCACCCCGGGACGCACTCGACCGGCGTAAAAAGGTCGGTGCCGGCGATGATCACATCGCCTCCGAATTTGTCGAGCGCCTTCTTTTTGGCATGGGCCTGCGCCTCGCCATTCAGCAACACTTCGTCCACCCGCACCCCGCCTTCACGGATACCGCGCGTCATAAGCAGCGGCACGACCGGCAGTTGATCCGGCAGAGCGGACATGGTCACGGCCGCAAAAATTCGCTCACGGCTTGTCATCTTGGTCATCTTCATACCTCCCTGGTTGCAGTCTTAGTTGGATGTAAGTTGTTCCGATGTAACGGGCGTGCCCGTCTTTTCCCGGGCCTCGTGCCTGAGGATGTCTCCCAGCGAGACTTCGTTCTCAGCCAGAACCGGAATATTGAGGGCGCGCGCCGCGTCGGTCGCCTTGCGGATGATCGACTTGACCGGCCCAAGATCGCGAAGCGCCCGAAGGTCGTCTGCGTCGAGTGCTCGAACGAAAGCTGCTCCGCGGATACAGTAATCCGCCTCCGCAGGCGTCGAGATATTGTCGGTAGGTCCGGCGATGCAGGGCATGGCTACGGCAATATCTGTCGCCAGTAGTGCCAATGACGCCCTATTGTCATTTTCAACTGATTGGCCGATTGCCGCAAGATTGACGGGCGCGTGCAGGATCATTCCCTTTGGCAGCCTCGCTCGAACGTCAGGCAGCAGCATGTTGCGGGCATAGAAATCCAGATTCAGCATGTCGACCCCCAGATCGCAGAGGTCTCCAACTATGGAATTCACGGCCCCACAGGAATGGAAACACAGCTTTGCCGATGACCGCGCTCGAATACGAGCAAACAAGGTCTGGAGCCTCGGAAAGATGAATGTGCGGAAGTCGAGGTCCGACAGGTACATGCCAGACTCGAACCCAAGATCATCGCCGTATACAATCACATCGGGATCGCCCGGCAGCGCATCCAGCGCCAAATCATAGGCCTGAGTGATAGTCTCGAGCGCCCAGTCCAAGAGTGCATTCGCTACCCGAAAATTCTCGGTCAGGTCCAGCATGAACTGCCAACCATTGCGGAGCATGAAACAAGTGTCCAACAACCCAGGACAAGGCGGGTCGAGAATGACCGCCGCGTCATTCTCGACATCAGCCCTTTGAATACGGCTTGGCGGCTTCGGTCGTGGGTGACGAGAAAGCTCAGCCCAAGTTGCTGTTTCAAGTGGGTGATGGAATGGCGCCATATTGCCATCCGTCTCAAGCCAGCCAACGCCGTAGGCGTCGAACCACTCCTCGCCCCGCCCTGGATATTGCTCCCAGACAAATCCGACCCGTTGAAAACTCGAGCCAAGTTTCACGACATTCGCCGCTGACAGAGGCAGCGTCTCGTACACTGGATGCGCCACCGCCGACTTTACCAGTCCCGGCCTGGCCGCCGCCCGCAGCGCAGTCAGCGAGGTGGTGCCTATATCGACCGGCACCACCTCGCCCAGTTTCCGCGACAGGGAGCGGCGCGGGTCGTTCATGCCGCTTCGGCCAGCTTGAACATCTTCAGCAAGGCGTGGCCGTCCGGCAAGCGATGTTGGTCAAGCTCTTGCGCAGCAAAACCCAGGAACACCTCGGCAGACCCCAGCGCATGGGCCATTGGCCGCGCCTTCTCGATGATGCCGAAATGCAAGAAGTCGCCACCTGCCATCCGGCAACAGACCATCGCCGTCGCCAGCGACAGGTTGACGAAATCCTTGCCGAGAGAGGACAGCCCCGTCCACTGCGGGAAGCAGTTCGAAAAAGCGCAGCCGGCCGGATAGCCGAATTCCTGCCGCACCGCCTGAATGCCGCGCATCGCGATCCCGACCGAGGGCGCGTCCATCACCCCCAGATCGACAATTGGTACTTCGCATCCGATATCGTTCAGGATGGGCTGGAAATAGTTGCGGATCATCGCCACAGACCCCTCGGGCGTCGAATCTCCCACGTCATTGGCGAGGATCATCACTGCCGCCGGTTTGTGTCGGCCAAGCGCTTCAATCTCGCTGTCCTCGGTGTCTTCGTTCAAAGATGCAAAGATCGACCGATCAAGAATCCCCTTCTTTGCGGCGAACTCCAGCCCGGCGACACGGACTTCGGCCTCGGTGGCATTCAGCAAAAGCGGAAGATCGGTCCGGTCGGCGGTGAAATCCAGAAACCTGCAGAACGCGTCCGGGTCAGACCCGATGACGTCGAAGGCCATCTGCACCCCGTAGGTCCGCGCCAACCCGTTGACGCGCGCAATCAGCGCCCCGGCTTTCTCTTCGTTGAACGTGCCGGCAAAGGCATCTTCGACGATCGAGTGGTTGTCGTAGAAAATACTCCCGACAGCCAGCCCGGTATGCGACCCCAGCGGACCGCCCACGGTACAGTTGCCGATCTTGATAGACTTCAGGTTCGCCACTGGCGACCTCCTCCCCATACTTATGACCTGACTGGCCTCGCAAACCCCTCCGAATCTGCGCAACCTCTCCCAGCTAGCAGACTAACCTGTCTATTTTCTTTGGCAAGACTCATTTTGTTTATGAATTTGCAACATGATGACGCAAATGCGCCCATAAGCCGTGCATCGACATGTCTGTATGCACATGGACTACGATTCTCGCCGCTTTCCGGCCCGCAGCCTTGTCATCCGCCGTGATTGCGACTACTTCTTCGGTAGAAGAAATGGAGAGGCCTGTGCTGACCGCCGTAGCGATTTCCGATGGGGATACTGTCCGCGACCGGATTCTGCGCACAGCATACCGGTTATTTTCGAGCCGCGGTGTGACACAGGTCGGCATTGACCTTATCTTGGCCGAGTCTGGCAGCGCGAAGGCAAGCCTTTACAAGCATTTCAAATCCAAAGAGGAACTTGTCCTCGCCTTTCTTGAAATGCGCGAGGATTTGTGGACCCGCAACTGGCTCGAAACCGAAGTGCGCAAGCGGTCGGCCGATCCGCAGGAACGCCTTCTGTCCATCTTCGACGTGTTTGACGCCTGGTTCCGGCGGCGCGACTACGAAGGTTGTGCCTTTGTCAACGTGCTGCTGGAAAGCGAAGTCAACTCGCCCGTCCATCGCGCCGCCGCGCGCCATCTGCTCAACATCCGCAATTTCGTTGGCGGGCTGGCACAAGATGCCGGCCTTGACGATCCGCAGGCCTTTGCCGAGACTTGGCACTTTCTGATGAAGGGTTCGATCGTTTCGGCCTATGAAGGCGATCGCAATGCGGCCCGCCGCGCCCGTAGGGCGGGTGAGGCGCTGCTTGCGACCTGGGTCAGGGCAGCGGTGGCGTCCTGAACAGACCGCACCGTCTGTCTACCCGATCAGGGCAATCTGTATGTCAGCCACGTTTGTTCCCGTCGGGCCTGTCATGAACAGGTCGTCCGTCGCTGCAAGGGCGCTGTAGGAATCGTTCCGCGCGAGGATATCGGCTAGATTCAGACCCTGATGTTCAAGCCGGGAAAGGGTTCCGTTGTCAGAAAAGCCACCTGCCGCATTCGTCGGACCATCTCTGCCATCGGTCCCGGCGCTAAGGAAAACCCATGGACGGCCGAGTGGCGACGCGGCCTCGCTCTCGGCCAGACGCAGGACGAGCTCCTGATTCCGTCCGCCAAGCCCGTCGCCGGTGACCCGAACGGTGGTCTCTCCGCCAAATACAACTGCCGTTCTGTGGACCTGATCCACTGTCAGACGCATTGCCGCGAGAATGGCTTCAGCCGCAGCCTGCACATCTCCGCCGAGCCAGCCATTGAGACAGACCGACGTGATGCCCTGGCTGGCCAGATATCTTCCCACTGCCGCGACCGATGCGGCGTTGGACGCGATGATCTCATTTTGATAGAGGACGGACCCGTAAGCATCTGCTGACCCGGCCATGGCTTCACGTTCCGATGCGAGCAGTAGACGCCCGAGCTCATCAAGCGCCTGCCGATAACCTGCACTGTCCTTCGGAACTCCAGGCGCCGTCGGACCCGAAGCGATGATTGCCGGATCGTCGCCCGGCACATCCGAAACGATGAACGACAGAACCCGGGCTGGTGCAGCCGCAGCAAGCAGGCCACCTCCCTTCAGCCGCGACAGGTTTCGGCGCAGCGCATTGACTGCCGTGATATCAGCACCCGAGCGCAAGAGGGCTTCGGTGATTTCCTGCTTGCGGGCCAATGTTATGCCGGGCCGGGGCGCCACAGCCAGAGCCGAACCGCCGCCCGAGATCAGCGCAAGGACAATATCCTCCTTACCCGCCTGCCGGGCCAGCGCCAGAATCGCCTCGCCGCCTTCCAGGCTGCCCGCATCCGGCACTGGATGCCCGCCAGCGATGACCTGAAACCCCGCGACCGGGCGCGCGGCTTCGCGCGTGGTCACCACGACACCCGCCACCACCCTGTCGCCAAGCTCTGCCGCCGCCGCATCGGCCATGGCGCAGGCGGCCTTGCCGATCGCCGCGATCAGCACCTTTTCGGCCCCTGCCAGGGTCTGGCGATTGCGGGCAACCGCCAGCCGCACCGCGCGGGCCGGATCGGCGGCATCGACGGCAACTGCAAAGCAGCGGCCAAGCAGGGCTCGGGCCGCGTCAGGCGACACGGTTCACCAGCGGGCGGCCCTCGAAGAAGGCATCCAGACTGTCCGCGACCATCATGCCCATCGCCTCGCGGGTCTCCTTCGTGGCGCTGCCCTGATGCGGCAGCAACACGGCATTGGGCATCTCGCGTAGTGCGGCTGGAACCTCGGGTTCACCTTCGAAGACATCCAGTCCGACCCCGCCGATCCGGCGTTGGCGCAGAACCTCGATTAGGGTGGCCTCGTCGATGATATCCCCTCGCGCGGTGTTGATCAGGTATCGGGCAGGCCCCATGCGGTGCAGGCGGGCCGCGTCGATCAGGTGCCGGTTCGCGCCGCCACCGGGACAGTGCAGCGAAAGGATATCGCAGGCGTCAATCAGGGTCTCGATACTGTCGCAGGGCTGTGCCACGATCCCCTCCAGCTCGGCTGCCATCAATGGCCGCCGGTTGAAGTAGGCGATCTTCATGCCAAAGGCCGCTTGGGCGCGGCGGGCAACGGCCTGGCCGATGCGGCCCATGCCCAGGACGCCGAGCGTCCGCCCGGTCAGCGAGATTCCCATCATATGCGTCGGTCGCCAGCCCTGCCAACGGCCCTCACGCAGCTCTCGCTCGCCCTCGGACAGCCGCCTTGTCAGCATCAGCATCAGGCCGATTGTCAGGTCGGCGGTGGCATCGGTTAGCACGCCCGGCGTGTTCGTGACCACAATTCCGGCAGTGCGGGCCGCTGCAAGGTCAATGTGGTTCACGCCAACGCCGAAGTTCCCCAGAATGCAAGCCCGGGGGTCGGCGCGAAAGACCGATGCGTTCAGCCTGTCGCTGACCGTCGGGCAGACGGCGTCATAGTCCAGCAGCGCCTGCCGGATCTCGGCCGGGGACATCGGCAGGTCCGCTGTGTTCAGCGTAACATCGTAGCGGGCGGCCAGCCGGGCCTCAACTCGAGCTGGCCACCGCCGGGTGAGCAGGATCTTGCGGCGCATTACGGTTTCATCCCGCATTTTGCATCTCGGCCAGGACCCGCGCGACCGTCTCACCAAAGGCCGAGGGGTTGGGCACGATCGTGTGCCCGGCCTCGCGTATGAATTCGACCTTTTCCTGAGCCGACTCGCCGAAGGCCGAGACGATCGCCCCCGCATGCCCCATGCGGCGCCCCTTCGGCGCCGAGAGGCCTGCGACATATGCCATCAGCGGTTTTTTCATGTTGTCGCGCGCCCAAGCGGCCGCTTCCGCTTCTTGCGGCCCGCCGATCTCGCCGATCATCACCACGGCATCGGTGTCGGGATCTTCGTTAAACAACTCCAGAATGTCGCGGAAGGACGAGCCGTTGATCGGATCGCCCCCGATGCCGACCGAGGTCGAAACCCCGATCCCGCGCGCCTTCATCTGGCTGGCCGCCTCATAGCCCAGCGTCCCCGACCGCCCGACGATCCCGACCCGGCCGGGCATGTAAATGTGCCCCGGCATGATGCCCATCATCCCCTGACTCGGCGTGATGGTACCGGCGCAGTTCGGACCGGAAAGCCGCATCCGGTTTTCCGCCTTGTAACGCCGCATGTAGCGTTTCACCCGCATCATGTCCTGCGCTGGGATGCCGTCGGTGATGCAGACGCAATACTTGATGCCGGCATCTGCGGCTTCCATGATCGAATCCGCCGCGAAGGGCGGCGGGACGAACACGATGGAGGCTTCTGCACCGGTTTCGGCGACCGCACCCTTGACGGTGTTGAAGATTGGCAGACCCAGATGCGACTTGCCGCCTTTGCCCGGAGTCACCCCGCCCACGACGTTGGTCCCGTAGGCCAGCATCTCTTCGGCGTGGAACGACCCGATCCGGCCGGTGATGCCCTGCACCAGAACCCGGGTGTCCTTGTTCAGCAGAATTGCCATGATTTCCTCCTTCAGGCCGCGCGTCCGGCCGTGGCTTTCCATTCGGCCACGGCACGTTCGGCCGCCTCGGCCAGCGTGTCGGCGACGATCACCCCCGGCGCGCGCGCCGCGAGAATGGCCTTGCCCTCGTCAACTTTGGTGCCGGACAGCCGCACGACCAGCGGCACCTCGACCCCCACCTCTTCGAGCGCCTTTGCCACCCCCTCGGCCACCCAGTCGCAGCGGTTGATGCCGGCAAAGATGTTGACCAAGATGACCTTGACGTTCTTGTCCTGCAGCACCGCGCGGAAGCTTTTCGCCACCCGCTCTGGGCTGGCGCCGCCACCGATGTCCAGAAAGTTGGCCGGATCGCCGCCGGCGATCTTGATCATGTCCATCGTGGCCATGGCGAGGCCCGCACCGTTGATGATGCAGCCGATCTCGCCATCAAGCCCAACATAGCTGAGGCCCCGGTCCGCTGCGAAGGTCTCGCGCGGGTCTTCCTGGCTCTTGTCGCGCAGCTCGGAAATGTCCGGGCGGCGGAACAGCGCGTTCTCGTCAAAGCTCATCTTGCAGTCGAGCGCGATCAGCTCGTCATGCGACACCACCAGCGGGTTGATCTCCAACATCGAGGCGTCGAAATCGCGAAACACCCGGTAACAGCCAAGGATTGTCGTCACCGCCTTGCTGATCAGTCCGCCGTCAAGGCCAAGACCAAAGGCGATCTCGCGCGCCTGGAACTCGTGCATGCCCAGACCGGGATCGACGGAGCAACGCACCAGACTGTCGGGTTCGCGCTCGACGATCTCTTCGATCTCCATCCCGCCGGAAGACGAGGCGACGATCATGATACGCTCTTCCTTGCGGTCGAGAACGAAGCCCAGATAGATCTCGCGGTCGATCTGTACTGTCTCTTCGATATAGAGACGGTTCACCAGCTTGCCCGGCGTGCCGGTCTGCGCCGTAACCAGCCGCCGCCCAAGCAGCTTTTCCGCTGCCTGCTCGACTTCCTTCTCTGACCGGCAAAGTTGGATTCCGCCCGCCTTGCCCCGAGCGCCCGAATGGATCTGCGCCTTGACGACCCAGGCCTCGCCGCCGATTTCCTGCGCGCGGTAATGAGCTTGTTCGGGGCTATAGGCCAGACCGCCGCGCGGCAACCGGATGCCCTGCGTAGCCAGAAGCTCCTTGGCCTGATATTCGTGAATGTCCATGTTCAGCCCCACCTATGCCATGCGCTTGCGGATCGTCTCGTCGATGGCGATGACGTTTTTCGCCATCCGCTCTGAAGCGGCGTCGATCATCTTGCCATCCAGACTGGCCGCCCCCTTGCCCTGAGCTTCGGCCTCGCGCAGCGCCTCGATGATCCGACGGGCGCGGTTCACTTCGGCCTCGGGGGGCGAGAATTCACCGTTCGCCAGTTCGATCTGGCTGGGATGGATCGCCCACTTCCCCTCGATCCCCAGCGCCGCGCCGCGGCGGCAGGCATCGCGGAAGCCATCTGGGTCAGAAAAATCACCGAACGGTCCGTCGATCGGCCGCAGCCCGTACGCCCGGCAGGCCACCGTCATTCGCGACAGGGCCGCGTGCCACTGATCGCCCGGATAGTTCGGGTTCAGACCGCCGATGTTCACTGTGCGCGCCTTGTTGAAGGCGGCATAGTCCGCCACGCCGAAATGCATTGCTTCAAGTCGGCTTGGCGCCGCAGCAATCGCCTCAACATTGGCCATGCCCAGCGGCGTCTCGATCAGCGCCTCGATGCCGATTCGGTTACGGAACCCCTTCGCCATCTCGATCTGGTTCAGCATCGCCTCGACCATGTAGACATCGGCCGGAACGCCCACTTTCGGCACCAGCACCACATCCAGGAACTGGCCCGCCTGCTCGATCACATCCACCACGTCGCGGTACATATAGTGGGTGTCCAGCCCGTTGATCCGAACCGACATGGTCTTGCCTTTGGCTTTCCAGTCGATGTCGTTCAGCGCCTGGATGATGTTGGTCCGCGCCCGCTCTTTGTCATTCGGGGCAACCGCGTCCTCCAAATCCAGGAAGATACAGTCAGCGGCGCTTTCGGCGGCCTTCTCGATCATAGAGGGATTTGACCCTGGCACCGCCAATGTGCTGCGCTGCAGACCAACCTTGCGCAGGTGATTTATTGTGTGGCTCATTTTTTGTCCTTCTCTGATCGATCAAGCGGCTTTGGCGCCTGAGCGCGCCGCCGTTTCACTGAAATGTCGGATCGCGGCACCAACTCCGACGCCCGGCTCTATGCGAATACCGCTGTCGAGCATCGCCATCTCGGCAACCGACAGGGCAGTTGCGACCATGCCCTCGTTCAGCCAACCGAGATGACCAATCCGAAAGACCTTTCCCATCACCTTGCTGAGACCCGAACCAAGCGAAGTATTGTAGGTTCGGTAGGCGCGCGAGATTACGTCACGGGCGTCAATTCCCTCCGGCACGACAATGGCGCTGACCGTATCTGAATGCCACTTCGGCGCACTTGCGCAAAGCCGAAGCCCCCAAGCATCAACGGCTGCCCGTACCCCAGAGGCCAGCCGATTGTGCCGCGCCCAGACATTATCCAGACCTTCGGCCAACAGCATGTCACAGGAAACGGACAATCCGCGCAGCAGTTGTGTCGCAGGCGTATAGGGGAAGTACCCGCTGTCGTTGGTCGCTATCATGTCATTGAAAGAAAAGAACGTCCGCCCAAACCCCGCCCGTTTGTGCGCCTCGAGAGCGTAATTTGACACAGAAAGAATCCCCAGACCGGCAGGCAGCATGAAGCCCTTCTGACTGCCAGAGACAGCGCAATCCACACCCCAGGCATCCTGATCGAATTCGATCGAACCAATCGAGGAAACGCCATCAACCATCAGCAACGCCGGGTGGTTGCACGCATTCAATGCCTCACGGATTGCCTTGATGTCTGAGGTGACGCCAGTGGCCGTTTCGTTGTGGGTCGCAAAGACGGCTGCATACTCATGCGAAACGTCTGCACCGAGTTTTTCAGCATATTTTTCGACCGGAACGCCTTCCCCCCACTCACAATCAATGACATCAACGACCAAGCCCAAGCGCTGCGCCATGTCCACCCAAAGATGCGAAAACTGACCGAACCGGCTCATCAGAACCTTGTCGCCTGGGCTCAACGTATTCTGGATGGCCGCCTCCCAAGCGCCTGTGCCCGACGAGGGGTAAAGAAATACCCGCCCAGACGAATTTCGGAAAATGCTTTTCAGCTTTTCAAAGATCGGTAAGGTAAGCTCAGGGAAATCCGGAGCCCGCATATCCTGCATCGCGACATTCATCGCCATGCGGACCTGCTCCGGGATGTTCGTGGGGCCTGGAATGAAGAGGTGTGTGTAGCCGGGCATTGCTGAGGGTCTCCCTGAAATCTCCGCACCAAATTCGTGCAATATCTGCCATCAGCAACACACATGCGGATAGGGAGTTGCGCCATGCGGGTAACGATCACCCTACCCGTTTGCTGTCAGCTATCTGATTCCCGCGACCAGATCGCCACGGCTCGTGCCCGATTGGGCACGTCCAGTTTCTGGTAAAGGTTCTTCAAGTGGTATTTGACCGTATTCTCGGAAATACCCGTGCGGTTGGCGATTTGCTGGTTCGTCCAGCCCCGCGCCAGCACGTCGAGAAGCTCTCGCTCACGGACGGTCAGGCCGGCAAGCGGCGTTTCCATGACCTTGGAGAAATCCAGGAAGGGGACACAGATCTTTCCACTGGCCACCATCCGGGTCGTGTTGAACAAAACGCTTGGCTTGTCGTGCTGGTAACAGAATCCTTGTGCACCCAATCGTACTGCGAGTCTCAGCGCCGACGCGTCGCGTGTGTTGCAGAATATCACACTCTTAAGTGAGCTTTGCTTTGCCCGAAGCCGTTTCAGCAGATCCGGAGCCTTCATGTCTGACATGTCCCACGCCATAACGGCCACATCAAAGGACGATTCATCTCTCTTCAGTAGATCTGCGGCGCTGTCGCTGCTGCCAACGATACGAAGGTCCGATTCCGCCCTTGCCAGCCCCTCAATCACTGTCCGGACCAGCGGATTTGAATCGACGTAGAACAACCGACATCTGGCTTCTGTTGCGCCTCCCCCGTCCATGACGATTCCCCCTCTGGATCGCGTCTCCCCACGCGCTTGGCAGAATAGACTGATCTGTCTGTATGTGGAAGCGGATAGTTTCATGCATTGACAGGGCATAGGCAGCCCAAAAATGCATGAATTTGCTACCCTCTCGGGTAGATCTCTGGGTCGATCTGGATAGATTCTCCAATCTCACAAGAGAACCTTGAAGACTATCTTGTCTCCTGCTGCTAACCATCGCGGATCATCGAACGACATGAATCGGAGGAGCGGACCATGGCCTTCAAGACCGACATCGAGATTGCCCGAGAAGCGAATAAGAAGAACATCATGGAGATCGGGGCCAAGCTGGGCATCCCGTCCGAAAGCCTGCTCCCCTATGGCCACGACAAGGCCAAGGTCGGGCAGGACTTCATCAAGGGGCTGGCCGACCGTCCCGATGGCAAGCTGATCCTGGTCACCGCGATCAACCCCACGCCCGCGGGCGAGGGCAAGACCACGACGACCGTGGGTCTGGGCGACGGGCTGAACCGCATCGGCAAGCGCGCCGTGGTCTGCATCCGCGAGGCCAGCCTTGGCCCGAACTTCGGCATGAAAGGCGGTGCCGCGGGCGGCGGCTATGCGCAAGTGGTGCCGATGGAAGAGATGAACCTGCATTTCACCGGCGACTTCCACGCCATTACCTCGGCCCACAACCTGCTGTCGGCGATGATCGACAACCACATCTACTGGGGCAACAGCCTTGAGATTGACGCCCGCCGCATCGTCTGGCGTCGCGTGATGGACATGAACGACCGCGCGTTGCGTGATATCGTGGTGAACCTTGGCGGCGTGTCGAACGGCTTCCCGCGTCAGACCGGCTTTGATATCACCGTGGCCTCGGAAGTCATGGCGATCTTGTGCCTGTCCAATGACTTGGACGATCTGCAAAAGCGTCTGGGCGATATCGTTGTCGCTTACACCCGCGCCAAAACCCCGATCTACTGCCGCGACATCAAGGCGGACGGCGCGATGACCGTGCTGCTGAAAGATGCGATGCAGCCGAACATCGTGCAGACGCTGGAGAACAACCCCGCCTTCGTGCATGGCGGTCCCTTCGCCAACATTGCCCACGGCTGCAACTCGGTGATTGCCACCAAGACCGCGCTGAAGCTGGGCGAGTATGTCGTGACCGAAGCCGGGTTCGGGGCCGACCTCGGGGCCGAGAAGTTCTTCGACATCAAGTGCCGGAAGGCCGGTCTGAAGCCTTCGGCCGCCGTCATCGTGGCCACCGTACGCGCGATGAAGATGAACGGCGGCGTGGCCAAGGCCGATCTGGGCGCGGAAAACGTCGAGGCGGTGCAGAAGGGCTGCCCGAACCTGGGCCGTCATATCGGCAACGTGAAAGGCTTTGGCGTGCCGGTCGTGGTGGCTATCAACCACTTCTTCAGCGACACCGATGGCGAGATCCAGGCCGTCAAGGATTATGTCGCCGGGCAGGGTGCCGAGGCGATCCTGTGCAAGCACTGGGCGCAAGGCAGCGCAGGGATCGAGGAACTGGCGCGCAAGGTGGTAAGCTTGGCCGAAAGCGGCGCCAGCCATTTCGCGCCGCTTTACCCCGACGAGATGCCGCTGTTCCAGAAGATCGAGACCATCGCCAAACGCATCTATCACGCCGACGAAGTTCTGGCCGACAAGTCGATCCGCGACCAGCTCAAGGCCTGGGAGGCCGCCGGTTACGGCCACCTGCCGATCTGCATGGCCAAGACGCAGTATTCCTTCTCGACCGACCCCAACCTGCGCGGCGCGCCCACCGGCCATTCGGTGCCGGTGCGCGAAGTGCGGTTGTCGGCGGGCGCGGGTTTCATCGTGGTGATCTGCGGCGAGATCATGACCATGCCAGGCCTGCCCAAGGTGCCGTCGGCCGAAGTCATCCGGCTGAACGATCTGGGCCAGGTCCAGGGTCTGTTCTGATCCCTTGCCCCGGGGGCTCTGCCCCCGGACCCCCGGAGGTATTTGGACCAAGAGGAAGTTGCAGGAATGACGGCGCAGGTGATTGACGGCAAGGCTTTTGCAGCCCGAGTGCGGGGGCAGGTCGCGGCACATGTGGCGCGCATATGCGCGGAGTGCGGTCTGGTGCCCGGTCTGGCCGTGGTGCTGGTGGGCAAGGACCCGGCCAGCCAAGTCTATGTGCGCAACAAGCATGCCTCAACGATCGAGGTCGGCATGGAAAGTTTCGAGCATCGCCTGCCCGCCATGACCGACGAGGCCACGCTGCTGGCCCTGGTCGGGCGGCTGAATGCCGATCCGGCGGTGAACGGCATTCTGGTGCAACTGCCCTTGCCCGCGCATCTGGACAGCGATCTGGTGATCAATGCCATCGCGCCCGCCAAGGATGTCGACGGCTTCCATATCTCGAACGTCGGGCTTCTGGGCACGGGGCAGAAGGCCATGGTGCCCTGCACGCCCTTGGGGTGCCTGATGCTGCTACGCGACCATCACAGGTCCTTGTCGGGGCTGTCGGCCGTGGTCGTGGGGCGGTCGAACATCGTCGGCAAGCCCATGGCGCAGTTGCTGCTGGGCGACAGCTGCACGGTGACGATTGCCCATAGCCGCACGAAGGATCTGGCGGCGGTCTGCCGGGGGGCGGATATTCTGGTCGCCGCCGTGGGTCGGCCCGAGATGATCACCGGCGACATGGTGCGTCCCGGCGCCACGGTGATCGACGTGGGCATCAACCGGGTCGAGTGCGACGGCAAGGCGCGGCTGGTAGGCGATGTCGATTTCGCCAGCGCCTCGGCCGTGGCGGGCGCCATTACCCCGGTGCCGGGCGGCGTGGGGCCGATGACCATCGCCTGCTTGCTGGCCAACACGCTGACCGCCTTCTGCCGCGCCAATGGCCTGCCCGAACCCGAGGGCCTGACCGCCTGACAGCGGAGCGATGAATCAGGCTTGATAGTAGATCGGGTAGTCGCGCAGTAGGTGGCTGACCTTCTCCCGGACACTTCGCTCCAGATCCGAGTTTCCTTCGGCGCCTGATCTCGCCAGTCCGTCGATCACTTCAAGAATCAACTGCCCTACAGCCTCCACGGCTTCCGTCTTCATGCCGCGCGTCGTGACGGCCGGCGTCCCCAGACGGATCCCCGACGTGATCATCGGTTTCTCCGGATCATTGGGAATCCCATTCTTGTTGCAGGTGATATGTGATCGCGAAAGCGCGAGTTCGACCGCCTTCCCCGTCAATCCCTTAGGCCGGAGGTCAACCAGCATCAGATGAGAATCTGTTCCGCCCGACACGATTTCAACGCCGCCTTCCGTCAGAACGCGGGCTAGCGTCCGAGCATTATCGATCACTTGACGGATGTAGTCGCGGAACTCCGGGGCAAGCGCTTCACCGAAGGCCACGGCCTTGGCCGCGATGACATGCATCAGGGGGCCCCCTTGTAGCCCCGGAAAGACCGCAGAATCTAGCCTTTTGCCTAGGTCTTCGTCATTCGAGAGTATCACGCCGCCGCGTGGGCCTCGTAGAGTCTTGTGCGTCGTCGAGGTCACGACATGGGCATGCGGCAGCGGGCTTGGGTGATGGCCTGCGGCCACAAGCCCGGCGAAATGTGCCATATCGACAAAGAGCTTCGCGCCAATGGAATCCGCCACCTCACGGAAGGCCGCAAAGTCGGGGTGACGGGAATAGGCCGAATGGCCTGCGACAATGACGGACGGCCGGTGTTTCCGAGCAAGGGTTCCGACTTCGTCCATATCAATCAGCCCAGTTTCGCGGTTGACGCCATAGTGAACCGCATTGAACCACTTGCCCGACATATTGACCGGGGCGCCATGTGTGAGGTGCCCGCCAGCAGCGAGATTTAGGCCGAGGAACGTGTCGCCTGGCTGCATCAACGCCAAGAATACAGCTTGGTTCGCCTGACTGCCCGAATTCGGCTGCACGTTCACCCACTTACACCCGAAGAGCTGCTTCAACCGGTCGCGGGCGAGGTCTTCTGCTTCATCAACATATTGGCAGCCACCATAGTACCGGCGCCCCGGATAGCCTTCTGCGTATTTGTTGGTCAACACCGAACCTTGTGCCTCCATCACCGCTCGGCTGACTATGTTTTCCGAGGCGATGAGTTCGATCTCATCGCGTTGTCGGCCGTATTCCCGCTGGATGACGGCGAATAGGTCCGGGTCGCGCGTCGCCAAATCCTGGTCAAGGAAGGTGTTCACGGGCATCGTTTGTTCTCCATTAGGGCTCAGGTTCTCAGCCGGTCCAACCAAGGGCGCCGGAGATTACATGGATCGTCATCATCAGTGTTTTGATGTCATCTTCGCTCGCCATACCGGCTCCTCCGGAGCTTCGGACCTTGCGAAGAGTCTCTGCCTGTAGCCGGTGAAGGCCCCGCAATTGCAAGCGCAGGACTTCTTCATTGGCGCGGAAATCGGGAAAACGGTGGCAGAGCTCTGCCTCGCCTGTGATCTTCAGGATCATTTCCCGCGTCAGTTCGTGTTCGGACCTGACCGCTCGAAACACCGTGTCCCTGAGCACTCGGTCGGCAACCAGGTCTGCATAAAACGAAGCGATGCTCAGGTCAGATTGCAGCAGCAGCTTTTCGGACTCGTCGATCACCAAGCGAAACAGCCGGGATCGTTCGAACATCTTCTGCAACAGAAGCAGCCCGCTGTCGCCACGCACGCGGCATAAATTTGCCAGCGCCGTGCCGATACCATACCACCCGGTCAGCATGTGGCGGTTCTGACTCCAAGCAAATACCCAGGGAATGGCTCTGAGATCTGAAATATCCACAGTCGCGACGCCAAATCGTCTTGCCGGTCGCGACCCCATTTTGAGCAGGGCAAGCTCGGCCACCGGGCTCGCCTCGTCGAAATATTTGGCGAAGCCGGGCGTTCGGACCAGATCAAGATACTTCGTGTGGCTCATCCCCGAGAGGGCCTCGAGAGCCTCGGTGAACTCGCCGTTCTCATCTGGGCTAAGCGCGCTGCCAGTTTCCGTCGAATGAAGCAGGACAGACGCGACCAGATGCTCAAGATGGCCAAGCGCAGTCCCTCGATTGGCGAAACGGGCCGAGACGACTTCTCCCTGCTCGGTCACCCGCAACTGGCCGTTGACGGTGCCTTGGGGTTGGGCCGCTATCGCCCGCCCGGTTGGTGCACCGCCGCGGCTTACAGAACCTCCTCGCCCGTGAAAGAATGAAATCTCAACCCTGTGCCGCGCTCCGACCTTGCGCAGGGTGGTCTGGGCCTTGAACAGTTCCCAGTTGGAGGCAAAGAAACCGCCGTCCTTGTTGCTGTCGGAGTAGCCCAGCATTATCTCCTGCCGGTCGCCGGTCTCATGGATCATTCGACGGACGGCGCGGTTTCCAAGAACGGTGTTCAGAATGCCTGGCGCAGCGCGCAAGTCGGGAATGGTCTCAAACAGCGGCACAACTGGAAATGGGCGCGAGTTGGCATGCGACGAACCCGCCGTCCAGCGCGCTAGCACATGGACCGCCAGAACGTCATCGGCCGACCTTGTCATCGACAGAATGAACGCCCCGATCGCTTCTGGATCCTGCCGATATCTTTCGCCGATCAACTGAAACAGGGCAATCAGTTCCCGGGTCTCTTCATTCGCATCCAGGGTCAGCAGGTCAGGCGCGTCCTCCTTTAGAGCACGCGCCAGTCGGGCCGACCAGTCGATCGTCCCGGGAGGCGGACAATTGTCGCCATCCAGCAGCCGGAAAATCTCGGCCAGGCTGCGATTGACGACGGTTGAGTTCTGCCGGATGTCGAGAGATACGGTATGAAACCCGAAGACCCGGGCACGCCTTTCAAGCGGGAGGACCCTGCGCCGCGCAACAGCGGGTGCGCCGATTTCCTCCAGCGCCTGACGCAGGGCCGAGACGGCAATGCGGAAGTCTTCGGCACGGCCGAAGGGGGCTGCATGATCTTCTAGAGAAAGCGTTGCACCCAGCCGGGCCAGTAGGGCCGTTGCAAACTGCCTGTAGGGTTCACCGGGATTCCGTTCTTCGATCTGCCTGCGCAGCGGGCCGCAGAGTTGCAGCGCCTCGTCCAGCTGTGGCACAAACCAGTCCGGCGTTTCTGAAACACTCTGGGCAATGGACAGGGCGGGGATCAGGGCAAGGACAGATTCCCGGCATTGTAGGATGGCGGCCTCGCGATAGCGCTTCAACGCAAGGCGCGTCACCTGGACGGTGACGAAGGGGTTGCCGTCACGGTCCCCGCCAATCCAGGACGAGAAGCGCAGGAAACTCTCGGGCGCTTTCAGGCCGTATTCATCCCCAAGCGCCCGATCGACACTGTCAATCAGCGTCGGAAGGGCGTCAAAAAGCACCTCGTGGAAGAAATGTATACCCCAATCGACCTCCTGCTGCACCGTCGGCTTTGCGAGCCGAAGTTCTCCGGTCAACCAAAGCAGCTCCACTTCCGCAAGCAAGGCTTCGCGATAAGCGGCTTCTTCCTGAGGAGACCAGTTGCGAGTCAGCAGATCGGTTAGGCGCCGATAAATCCGCCTGTGAATCTCCAGCACGGTCACGCGCTTTGTTTCGGTAGGGTGGGCGGTCATCGTCGGCACTACACGCAGACGTGACAGGGCAGCAGCCATTTGTGCTTCCGACACATTCAAGGAGCGCGCACGGCGGAGTACGGCGGTCATTCCGCCGAGAACTGGAACACCTGCCCGCTCTCCCGCTCGCCGTCGCTGACTCGCCTCGAACTCACGGGCGATCGCAACCATCTGGTGCCATGCACCAAGGCATTGGAGTCCCGGGCGAACGCTTTCAGGCGCTAGCTGATCAATTGTGATCTTGCCATTGAGCAGCTCGGAAATCTCCGGCAGGTCCTTATGACCCGCTTCAACGAGGCAATCGCGAAGGATAGCTGTCACGTCGTGTGCCGAAATGGCACTCACCGTCTGCTGAATTCGCAAGCCTTGCTCGGACACTGAAAGGTTCTCTCTCTTGGCGATCATCGAGTCATTATCGGCGAAACCCCGAAAGAAACACCCACCGACCGAATAGGATCTTTCGCCCGAATGGGCCATTCATCTTACCCGGCCAATGTCGGAACTGAGAACGCGAGGCGCACTCCCTCGCTATTAGTCAGCCACAGCAACCTACTCTTCGGGTAGGTAAAACTGCTCGGACAGGTGGTGACGTAGGTTTCCGACCGTGTGAGTGTTGAGCTCGGTCCCGCTTCTGGTCAAATCCCAGGATGGAAGCATCCGAGATATGCGGCGATATCGGAGCGCCCTTTGGCGCCGGGTTCAGCGAATGAGCAGCTACCCACTAAGGTTATTACATTTGACTGACATCAATTTTTGTACGGAGTGGTCAAGATGACAAAGGCCATCAAACCACCTCAGGGTTGCGGCGACCGCTTCCTGTCCCGGGACGAGATCCGAGAGTTCAAGAACAAGACACGCCTAGGCGACGCCGAAGCAGCCGTTGAATTGCTAAGGCATAGCGTACGATGCCGTCATAGAAAGCTCGCTTTCAGACGCTACTTCCTCGCAGTTGAGTTGGGTGCGGTGATAACTGGCAAAGATCTACAATACCTAAGAGAGATCAGCTCGACCTTCTCCGTCGATGTACTGGCGGAAATTAGGGCTTCTGCCTGTCGTGACATATCCAGCCATTTGATCCGACCCGGCTTCGCACCATCGAATGTTCATCCGGCTCCGCGTGACGTGGAACTCGAGACGGACAACAACACCCGCCGCTCAACCCCTGGGATGGAGTGCTTGGCGATTCGGATCGTGACGACCGAGACAGAAGCACAAAATGTTCCCGGGCAAACGAAGTGAAAATTGTCTGGGCCCAACGCCAACCGGATTGACCAATGAACGGATGGCTTAGAGATCTCCAAGTGTCCAGTCGGGCGCAAGAGCGACTATCGGCCCTGCGTCCCTTGCACTTGACACACGGTACCATTCTTTTTCACCGCGGCGATCTAGCTAGGGGCTTCCTGATTGTTCTTTCGGGGAATCCAGTCCCTCGGGGCGCGAGATCATGCTCTACGCGATCGAACCGGGGCAGAACTGCATGCAGACCCACGCTTGGCCTTATGGCCGCCGAAGCTTAATCGGGTGAGGCGCATGTGGTGATCGATGCCTCGGTCATCCTGATCCCAAAACCCATTTTCGCGGCACTGATGGATGAGGAGCCAGGCTTCCGCAGCTTCGTGATGCAGATCTTTGCGCAGCGAATGTCCGATGTCACCCGCCTTTTAGAGCAGGTCGCTTTTGGCCGCATCGAAGCGCGGCTCGCCGCTACCCTGATCGACCTTGCGGACAATGGCGTGGTCCACGCCAACCAAGGGGAACTTGCCACCCGCATCGGCTCGGCCCGTGAGGTTGTCTCGCGGCGACTTGACGCATTTCAGCGGCAGGGTTGGGTCGAAACAGACCGAGGACAAGTGCGTCTGGCAGATATTCCGGCTCTGAAGGCTTTGCTTGCCACCCCTCTTTGACCAAATCACAGAGGACCGCCAGCGAATCTCTTAACCCCATCTCTCTAGGCCCGGAAGATGTGGGTTCGTCAAAGGAGAGTTGGGAATGCTCAAAACTAATATCGGCAATATCGATAGAGTCCTGCGCCTCGTCATCGGTGTAGCCCTTCTGGTCTGGTTCTTCGCGGATCACGGCACGGGATTCTGGCACTATGCCAAGCTGATCGGTATCGTTCCGATCGTGACGGCACTTGCACGGTCTTGCCCGTTTTATTCGATCCTCGGCCTTTCGACCTGCCCGATGGAAAAGGCCTCGGCACAAACAAAGTAGCGACAAAGCCAACTCATCTGAGGGCTCAGGGACAGGACTGACAAAGCAAGGTCGACCAATATCCTATTTCGCGCGCCATTCCATTCTTGAACGGCCAAGAGAGCCATAACCAAAGCCTCATGCGCGAAGTCCCAAACATGGCGCGTAAACCATACCGTGTACGAACTCGGGAGCAGTTTCCGACGAGATGCAGACTTTTTTCAACATCCGGCGTTGTGAACTAGGCTCATATTATGAGCTCACGCCCGACGATACCGTCAAGATCGACCGCCGCCCTTTTTCAAAATCTCCGTAAATGTTGGAAACCGCACAGTAGAAAGCGGCAATGCCGTCGTTGTCATCAACTGTAGTCGCTCTTGACGGCAGATGGTCACGTTTGATTTCGAAGCCTAGTTGCTATGATTCTCCTGAATTCTTGTATCTCTGCTATTGTGCTGAGAATCACCTCACGAGGCGTCCTTTCTCGCTGCAATCGGATAATTCTCCGACATCACTCTTGCGTACAGAATGCGAATCACGACGATCAGTGCCATTCCAACCCCCACTGGGAGAACGACATACTGAAAACCGTGCAGTACACCCGCACCTGAACCCATAACTGCCGTGACAGCCACCGCGCCGGCAGGGGGATGAAAGGCACGAAGAGCACAGATCAATATCAGCCCAATGCAAACAGATAGAGCCATATCCAGGACTGGAACTGGAACCACTGCAGCAATGATGATCCCCGTTGCTGCGGCAGTGGTATTCCCGGCAATCGCTGGCCATGGCTGTGCGTGCAAACTGCCCGGGTTCGCGAACAGTAGCGTTGCCGTTGCCCCAAATGAAGGGACAAACATCAGATCTGGCAGCGGGAACGAACACACCAACACCAGCACGCCGACTGCCCCGACCGCAAGGAAGGCTCCTAAAGCTGCACGCAGGATACTTTCCGTGTCAGCGACCAGGATCTCGGACTGACGCCAAGGGCCTACCGCTGCGGATTCGTGCAGGGGCGGCGGCTGCGTTGCGCAGGAACTTTGGTCATCTTGAAACACGCATAACTCGCGATGGTCATGTACCCAATCATGGTCTTGACGGGCCAAATGGTTTAAAGTTGCATGAGTTCGATCCTTTCGAACAGAACGGCGCAACGCCCGACTCGGCAGTTCTTCGACCCTCTCAGGTAGCTTCTGCCTACCCGCCCATCGAGGGCGCCTTGACACAAAGACCTGATTGCAGGCTATCTGGCCTCGATGGTTTCCGGCCAAACCACGCGCGGTCGGATGAAAAGGGAATACGGTGTGGTGTAGGCAACAGCCGCCAATTCCGTGACTGCCCCCGCAACTGTAAGCGGCGAGCGACCCCCGATGCCACTGGCCTAACCCTGTCGTTCGAGGGGGCTGGGAAGGCGGGGCGAGCCGAGACCCGCGAGTCAGGAGACCTGCCATCGCAAGCGAAGACCGACCCGGGCGGGGTGTCCCGGCAGGAGCATGCGATGGAAACGCTGAAGCGGCAGCCCGTGGCCACGCCGTCCTATTCTGTGGCGCAGTCTGCGCCGCATCAGATTCTGGTTTGCAAGGCTTGCAAGCACAAGGGATCAACTTGCGAGCCGGGTTTTGCCCCGCTGAAAAAGCTGTGCGCGGCGATTGCGGCTGCGGCGCTCGCCGAAGACTTTGAGGTCTCAGGCACCGCCTGTCTGGCCCGTTGTGTTCCCGATCACGGCGCTCCCTGCGTCGTGGG
>CANJQT010000021.1 GCA_947476475.1 Paracoccaceae bacterium
AATGACATGATCACCATCTGGGGCAGGACGACATCCTCGAACGTGCAGACCGTGATGTGGGCAATTGCCGATCATATCCCATGCCAATGCAAAATCGGTCCATCCGTCCGCAAGAAACATCTCTGACGATCTGATCAGGGCGATCGCGGTTTGTTAAGGATGCCCGTGCGATAGGCGATCCAAACGGTTCGTGGCCATGTGCCTTGAAAGCACCGGCAGGATCTGACAGGCAAAAGGACAAGACCCGATGCGCAAGGCACAAATCGGTTTCATTCTGGGCACACCCTTTTGCGGTTCGACGATTTTTGCGCGGGCACTGGCCACCCGGCCAGATACGTTCGATCTGGGCGAGGTTGATCGCCTGTCGATCATGGGCGAAAACAGCTTTCGCCTTGACGTCGAGCAGGCCTGCGAAACCTGTGCGGCAAAGAAACAGCGCTGCCCGGTCTTCGACCCAGATCATCTGTCACAATTGCGCCTGATCGACCGGCCATCCGGCCTTTATGACCTTGTCGAACGCCACTGTGGCGCGCGTACGATCCTGGATGGGTCAAAGCACGCCTACTGGTTGCGCAAGATGATGGCCGATCCGGCGGTCGCCAGTCGTGCCCGCGCGATCCTGCTTGTGCGTCACCCGGCCCCCTATATCGCACGCTTTGCCCAGGCCAACGGGCATCTTGAACCCTTTGCGGCCCTTCTTCAGGGGGCTGAAAACTGGCGCAGCACCTACATGGACTTGCTGCGTTCCCTGTTTGCCTGCCAGACCAAGTTCATCATTCTGCGGCTTGACCAGTTCCGCGCCGATCCTGACGCGGTGGCGCGCTACGCCGCAGAATTCCTGGGAACCGACTGCGCGATGACCGGTGGACAGCTTAGCAACAGCGCCACGCATACGATCGGCGGCAATCCCGATCTTGCGGCGCGCACCCCCCTGCAAGACACCACCACCATCTTCAGCGAATCCTTTGACACCAGCGCGGACCAAAGGGCCGCAATGCAGTTCACCCCCGGCCTTTCGGATCTGGCGGTCAACGTCTTTGGCTTTAAGCTGGCCTAGTCCAGCACTATAAGGAATGTAGAGCCAGATCGGCTCGCACCACCGACAGGACAGGCCATGAACCGCACCGCAGCCCTATTCCCGATCCCGCTTCTTTTGTCAGCCTGCATTGCCGCAAGCCCGGATCGGGAGCCGGTGGGAAAGATCGAATTCGCTGGCCAGACCTATGTGCTGGACCAGGCACCCCAAGGCTGGCAGATCCGCATGCCCGAAGGCCCGGTTCCGTGCCGCGCCGCGACCGAAAGGGATTGCTACTGGTCACTGCGCGCCCATCTGGCCGCCCAGGCGATAAGCGACGAACTGGGCTAGGCGTCCGGTCAGTCCTGCTTGTCGATGGCGAAGCGTTCCAGCAGCTTGCCCTGCGCCATGAAGAAAAGGAACATGGCAGCAGTCAGGCCGAAGGTCTTGAAATTGACCCATGCCTGATCCGACATGTTCCGCCAGATGACCTCATTTGTGGCGGCAAGTGCGAAGAAAAACAGCGTAAGCCGCTGGGTGAGGATCATCCAGCCTTCATGCCGCAAGGGCATCGCCTCTTCCATCACCAGCGCCAGATAAGAGCGGCCGCGCAAAAGGCCAAAGCCCAGAATTCCCGCGAACAGCAGATAAAGAAGCGTCGGCTTCATCTTGATGAAACGCGGGTCGTTGAACCAGATCGTCGCGCCGCCCATCACGATGACCAGCACCAAGGTCATCAGTTGCATCTTCGACAGTTTTCCGGTCAGGCGCCGCAGGATCAAGGTCGAAACCACGATCAGCACCACCAGCACCGCCGTCATCGCCACCAGCCCGGAATATTCTGACCCAGCGATGTGGAATGTGCGGTCCTTGAAGAACTTGAAGCCGACGAAGAACAGCAGCAACGGGCCCAGTTCCAGGCCAAGCTTGATCTTCGGGTCAATCTTCTTTTCAGCCATATCCCGGCTCCTGCATTGTGCTTGATCCCCGCCAGGGGAAGGTCAAATCCCGCCGCCCACAAGCGCGCGGGCAAATTCTTCGGGGTCGAAGGGTTGCAGATCGTCAATCTGCTCGCCCACCCCGATCGCGTGAATAGGCAGGCCAAAGCGGTCGGCCAGCGCCACCAGCACCCCGCCCCTTGCCGTCCCGTCCAGTTTGGTCATGATCAGGCCCGATACGTCCGCCAGCTTCTGAAACACTTCGACCTGATTAAGGGCATTCTGCCCGGTGGTCGCGTCCAGGACCAGAAGCGTGTTATGCGGCGCCTCCGGGTCTTTCTTGCGGATCACGCGGACGATCTTGGCCAGTTCCTCCATCAGATCCTGACGGTTCTGCAAGCGCCCCGCTGTATCGATCATCAGAAGATCCGCGCCTTCGGCCTCGGCCCGCACCATCGCGTCGAAGGCCAGGCTGGCAGGATCAGACCCTTCCGGCGCGGTCATGACCGGCACGCCTGCGCGCTGGCCCCAGACCTGCAATTGTTCGACGGCGGCGGCGCGGAACGTATCGCCTGCCGCGATCACCACTGTCTTGCCCGCCGCCCGGAACTGGCTGGCCAGCTTGCCGATCGTCGTGGTCTTGCCCGACCCGTTGACGCCGACCACCAGAACCACCTGCGGACGCTTGGCATAGATCGGCAAGGGCCGCGCCACCGGGGCCATGATCCGGGCGATTTCTGACGCCAGCAGATCCTTGATCTCGCCCACTGACAAACGCCGCCCCATGCGCCCCTCGGCCAGATTGGCCGTCACCCGAAGCGCGGTATCCACCCCCATGTCAGACGCAATCAACAGCTCTTCCAGCTGTTCCAGCATCGCATCGTCCAGAACCCTGCGCGGCGCGTCAGACTTGGCCGCGCCACCGAACAACCGGCCAATTAGCCCTGGCTTCGGCGCTTCGGCCTGTGGGGTCGCCAGCGCCGAAGGTTCTTCCGCAACGGGCAGTGCAACCCCCTCTGCGGCCGGGGCCTCTGCGACAATCGCCTCCAGCCCCTCGTCCAGTCTGGCCGAGGATTTGAACAGCTTGTCTTTCAGTTTGTTGAAAAAGGACATGCGCGGGCCCGTCTAAATCTGGTTCCCCTTCACCTAGTCAATTCGAAGGCCGTAGGGAAGGGCCGCCGCACCTATGCCAGTGCGGTGCTGCCCCACAGGATCAGCGCCTGCCCCGCCCAATAGCAGGCCCAGACCAGCCGCTTCAGCCCAAGACGCGGGCGCAGATCACCGGCCAGTACAAACCTGTCGATCGCCAGCAACATGTCCGAACCCAGGAACAACGCGGCCCCGACAGTGACCAAAGGGGCCGTGACCCCAAGCGACAAGGCCGCATAGGCCATGGCCGAAATCACCAGCACATAGCCCCGCACCGGCCAGTGCAACGCTCTGGCATGCGGGGCCAGCCAGACTTCGGTCGACAAGGCCAGTGCCAGCGCCGCTGCGGCCATCGGCACCGACAGGCCGGGCTGCAGGAAAGCCCAGCCATAGGCCAGATGCCCCGCAGCGAAAGCCGCCATCCCGGCCAGAAAGGCCGCCTGCCCGGCACGCGACAGAAAGAAATCGCCCAACGCGCCCAGCGCCAGCCCCACCACCACCGCCGGGGCCGCCCCCAGCCCCGGCGCGGCCAGCGCCAACGCCAGCCCCGCACCGGTCTTCAGGCCGGTCCGCAGCAGGCCCGGCGCGGCCGCAACCCACCACCAGCCATAGGCCAGCGCCAAGCCCACCGCAGCCACCAGAAGCCCTTCAGCCAACAGGTCCATTGCCCTCTCCCCCGGCTTGTCTTCGATGCAGCCTTGCAAGATCAGCCACGCGGGGCAACACTTCCGCAGCGTCCACAGCGAACAGGGTTCATGACCATGACTGCCAGCGCCATCCTGCGCCACCCGGCGAGCGCCTTCGCGGCTGCCAGCCTGACGCCACCGATCCTGATGGTTGCCGGCGCGCTGGCGGGCGGACTTTGGCCCCTCGCCGGGCTGCTCAGCATGACGCTGGTGCTGTTCCTGGGCGACCAGATCGGTCGGCACTTCGGGGCCCAGCAGGCGCCCACTGCGCATGATGTCTGGACCGAACGACTGGCCCTGGCAATAGGCGGTCTGCATTTCCTGTTCCTGCCATTTGCCATTTTCGCACTTTCTGGGGGCCTAACCCTGGGGCTATCAGGCTGGTTTTTGACCTTTTTCAGCTTTGGCCTCTGGTTTGGGCAGGTGGCCAATTCCACTGCGCATGAGCTGATTCACCGAAGCCCGCACCTGCCGTACCGGCTGGGGATGGCTGTCTATACCTCGCTGCTTTATGGCCATCACACTTCGGCCCACCGGCTGGTCCATCATCGGTTCGTGGCCACCCCGGATGACCCGAACAGCGCCGCCCTTGGCGAAGGCTTCTACAGTTTTGCCGCCCGCGCCTGGCCCGGGGAATTCCAGGCGGGCTACGAGATGGAAAACGCTTTGCGCATCGGCCGCGACAGCGGAGGCATCAGCTTGCATCCCTATACGATCTATCTGGCGGGGGGCGCGCTCGTGCTGGTTCTCTGCGCCACCTTCTTTGGCTTTGCCGGGCTTCTGGCCTATCTGGCGCTGTGCGCCCATGCCCATCTGCAACTGCTGCTGTCGGATTACGTCCAGCACTACGGACTGGAGCGCAAACGCATCGGCATGGACGAATATGAACCCTTCGGCCCGCAGCACAGTTGGGACGCGCCGGATCTCCTGTCGGGCCTGATGATGCTGCACGCCCCGCGCCATGCCGACCACCACAGAAACCCGGCCCGCCCCTATCCCGAACTCATCCTTTCCCCGGAAGGCCGCGCGCCGCTGCTGCCCGCTTCGCTTCCGGTGATGTCAACCATCGCGCTTGTCCCACACCTGTGGCACCGGATCATGGACCGCCGCTTGCGCGCCTTGCGGCGAAACGCATGAAGAAGGGGGCCTTCAGCCACAGTGCATGAGATGATTTCATCGTGGCCGAAATATCCCGGGGCGCACGAGGGGCAGCGCCCCTCGTGTCGGGTTCAGATTAGACCCTCGGCGCGAAACAGGGCTTTCACATCGTTTTCGGGCCGGGCGCCGAAATGGCTGATCACCTCGGCGGCCGCGATGCAACCCATGCGGCCAGCGACCTTGAGGCTTTGCCCCGTCGCCAGCCCATAAAGGAACCCCGCCGCGAACTGATCACCGGCGCCGGTCGCGTCGACCGGCACCACCCGATGAACCGGAACTTCAACCCGTTCTTTGCCGCGCGTGACGATCACATCGGCCCCCGACCGGGTGCACACGATCACCGGGCATTCGGCGCGGGCCTGGGCCAGGGCGGCCTCCAGATCCTCGGTTTCATAAAGGGCGCACCATTCGTGCTGGTTGCCGATTACATAATCCATCTGATCCTTCACAAGACGGCGGAAATCGGCGCGGTGGCGGTTCACGCAGAACGGATCCGACAGGGCGATCCCGGCCTTGCCACCGCCGCGGTGGCAGGCCTCTGCGGCCTTGAGAAAGGCCTGCTTGCCTCTGTCCTTATCGAACAAATATCCTTCCAGAAACAGGTAATCGGTGTTGCCCGCAACAGATTCTGCAACATCTTCTGGGCCAAGTTCGGCAGATATGCCCAAATAGGTATTCATCGACCTTTCACCGTCCGGGGTCACGAAGATCATCGAGCGCGAGGTGGGCAGGTCGGCATCGGCAACCGGCGCATTCGGGAAATCCGTGCCTTCGGCAGTCAGGGATTTGGCGAAGAACCGCCCCAGAACATCATCGCGCACCCGCCCGATGAAGGCCGACCGCAGCCCCAGATTGCCGGCGCCCGCAATCGTGTTCCCGACTGACCCGCCGGGGGCCTGAGTCCGGTCTTTCATCGCACCGTAAAGCGTCTCGCCACGTTCGCGTTCGATCAGCTGCATGATGCCTTTCTGAATCCCCATCAGATCAAGGAAATTGTCATCGGTCTGGCTCAGCACGTCGACAATGGCGTTGCCGATGCCGACAACCTGGTAACGGTCACTCACAGATTTTTCTCCTCGTAGGGGCACAGGTCGCGGATCAGGCAGGCCCGGCATTTGGGGCTGCGCGCCGTACAGATATAACGGCCGTGCAGGATCAGCCAGTGGTGCGCATGCTGCTGGAATTCGGCGGGGATGTGATCTTCGATGGCGCGTTCGACCTGATCGACATCCTTGCCGGGGGCAATGCCGGTGCGGTTGCCGACCCGGAAGATATGGGTATCGACCGCCTGCGCGGGATGATGGAACCACATGTTCAGAACCACATTTGCGGTCTTGCGCCCCACCCCCGGCAGGGATTGCAGCGCCGCACGGGATGAGGGCACCTGCCCGCCATACTGATCCACCAGAATCCGCGAGAGCTTGATGACATTTTTCGCCTTCTGCCGGAAAAGGCCGATGGTTTTGATATGGTCGGTCAGCCCTTCTTCACCCAGTTCCAGCATCTTTTCAGGCGTATCGGCGATCTGGAACAGCACCCTGGTCGCCTTGTTCACCCCGGCATCGGTAGCCTGCGCCGACAGGGCAACCGCCACCAGCAGCGTGAAGGCGTTCACATGGTGAAGCTCTCCTTTCGGCGCGGCCTCGGCGGCGCGGAAGCGGCTGAAAATTTCGTGGATCGTGTGATAGTCAAGTTGGCGTGCCATGGTTTCCTATGCCCCGGCTGGGCCTTTGCGGGCAAGGGAAAATCAATCCGCAAAATCCGGGTCGCACGGCGGGGGCGACGGGCCTAGATTGAGCAGGCAGAAGGAGAAGGCCGATGCTGACCCAAGCCGACGAAACCGAATATCATTACGGCGTCATCGCCCGCGCGCTGAAAGAGATTGATTCACCCGGCGGGCAGGCCCTGTCGCTGGAGGCGCTGGCCGCCCGACTGTCGATGAGCCCCGCGCATTTCCAGCGGGTCTTTTCGGCCTGGGTGGGCGTGTCGCCAAAGCGCTATCAGCAATACCTGACGCTGGATCACGCGAAACGGCTGCTGGCCGACCGGTTCACCCTGCTGGATACGGCCGCCGAAACCGGCCTGTCGGGCACTGGGCGGCTGCATGACATGTTCCTGAGATGGGAGGCGATGAGCCCCGGCGACTTCGCCAAAGGCGGCGCAGGGCTGAAAGTGGGCTATGGCTGGTTTCTGTCGCCCTTCGGCGAAGTGCTGGCGATGGGCACCGACCGCGGCCTGTGCGGACTGGCATTTACGCAGGACTGCGGGCGCGAGGCTGCATTCACCGACCTGACTGCCCGCTGGCCGCAAGCGGAATTTGCCGAAGCGCCCGAGCGAATCGCTGCCTGGGTCGCGGCGGCCTTTGGCGCCGGGGGCGAGGCGCGGCTATACCTGATCGGCGCCCCGTTCCAGATCAAGGTGTGGGAGGCGTTGCTGCGCATCCCTTCGGGGCAGGTCACCACCTATTCGGAACTGGCGCGCGTCACCGGCCATCCGCAGGCGGTTCGCGCGGTGGGTACCGCAGTCGGCCGCAATCCGGTCAGTTGGCTGATCCCCTGCCACCGCGCCCTCCGCAAATCCGGTGGACTTGGCGGCTATCATTGGGGCCTGCCGGTCAAACGCGCCATGCTGGCCTGGGAAGCGGCGCGGCGCGACGAGGCCGCATGATCCGTGGGCGAAATTCCGCCTGACGACAGTGCTGACTGGTTCGTTATTGCCTAGCAAAGGCGTAAGGACCTAAATCAATGCAGTCTCATTGACGGAGTTTTCACATGCGTTTCACATCCATGGCACTTGCCGGTTCGGCTGGCCTTTTCCTTCTGTCTGCCTGCGTTCCGGCAGGCCAATATGACCCCAACGACCCGAATGCGCGCACCCGTCAGGGCGCGTTGATCGGTGCGGGCCTTGGGGCGCTGGCCGGGGTCGCAACCGGCGATGGTGGCAAGGACAAGCTGGACCGCGCCGCGACCGGCGCAATTCTGGGCGGCCTTGCCGGCGGGATCTACGGCAACGTGCTTGACCAGCAGGCGGCCGAACTTCAGCGCGACATCACCAGCAATGGTGTGCGGATCGTGAACGAAGGCAACCAACTGCGGGTGATCATGCCCGAAGGTATCCTGTTCCCGGTCGACAGCGCCGCCGTCAACCCTGGCATCATGAACGATCTTTATACGGTCGCCGACAGCCTTAACCGTTATCCGGGCAGCCGAGTGCAGGTGGTCGGTCATACCGACAACACCGGATCGGCCGCCTATAACGCCGACCTTTCGCAGCGCCGGGCGGGTTCGGTTGCCGCAGTTCTACGCAATGCGGGTGTACCCGGATCACGCCTTATCGCCTTTGGCGCGGGCGAAGATCAACCGATCGCGTCGAACCTGACCGCCTCTGGGCGCGCGCAGAACCGCCGCGTCGAAATCATCATCATCCCGACCAACTGATCGGGCCGAAAGGTAATGGGGGCCGGGCCACAAGCCCGGCCCTTATTCATTGCCATCGGCGGTCGGCGGTCATAGATTTTGACCAATTCCGGGGACACCATGCCATTTCAGAAGATCGAGACCGAAAAGCTGTCACAATCGGTCGTGCGTCAGATCGAACGGCTGATCCTGCAAGGCGTTTTGCGACCCGGTGAGCGGTTGCCTGCGGAACGCGAATTGTCCGAACGGATGGGCGTTTCACGCCCCTCGCTGCGCGATGCCGTGGCGGCACTTGAATCCGCGGGCCTGTTGGTCACCCGCGCCGGATCCGGCATCTATGTGGCCGAGGTTCTGGGGTCTGCCTTTTCTCCGGCCCTGATCCGCCTGTTTGCCAGTCATGAAGACGCGGTCGCCGACTACATCTCGTTCCGCCGCGATCTCGAGGGGCTGGCGGCGGAACGCGCCGCCCGGCTTGGGTCGGATACCGATCTGGCAGTGATCGACAGCCTGTTTCAGCGGATGCTGGCCGCACATGTGAAGCGCGATGCGTCGGCCGAGGCCAGACTGGACGCCGAATTTCACATGGCGATCATCGAAGCCAGCCATAATGTCATCATGCTGCACATGATGCGCTCGATGGTCGATTTGCTGCGCGCAGGGCTGTTCTATAACCGTCAGGCGATGTTCCGGCAGAAGCAGACGCGCGACCTTTTGCTGGATCAGCACCGGGCGATCCGCGACGCGCTGCTGGCACGCGACCCGGCGGGCGCCCGCAACGCGATAGAGGCACATCTGGACCATGTGCAAACCACCCTGACCGATCTGGCCCGCGCCGACCGGCATGAGGCCGTCGCCCGCCTGCGTTTTGCACAGGAAAGCGAGCGCGGCTGAGGGGTGAAAACAAAAGCGCCCGGCTCGAAGGCCGGGCGTTTCCAATTCTGTAAGTCTGGATCAGTGCAGCTTGGCTTCCACTTCGCCGATCGACGCATCGATCAGTTTGCCGCGCTCGGCTGCGGTCATCTGCTTGGCGATGATGTCACCCGCAGCGGCCACGGCCACTGTTACCGCCTGATCACGCACCGCGCGCACTGCAGCGGCTTCGGCCGAAGCGATCTGATCTTCCGCCGACTGAAGCCTGCGGGCGATCGAGGCCTTGAGGTCCAGCTTGGCCTGTTCAGCCGCCGCCGTCGCCTCGCGCTTGGCAGCATCAACGATGCCTGCCGCCTGCTCAAGCATTTCCTTGCGCTTCTTGTCGTAAGAGGCGAGCAGCGCCTTAGCGTCTTCGTGCAGCGCTTTGGCTGCATCAAGATCGCTGCGGATCCCCTCGGCGCGCTTGTCCAGAAGCCCCGCCAAAAGGCCCGGCACCTTGAACTTCAAAAGCACCGCGATGAACAGCAGGAAAGCGATCGTGACCACGAACTCGGTCGAGCGCAGGGTGAAGAACGGCTCACCCTCTGCCGAGGCGAATGCCGGACCAGCGGCGAGGATCAGGGCGAATGAGAGTTTTTTCATCGTCTCAGCCTTTCATCCGCGCAGCAACCGCTGCCGCAACTGTTTTCGCATCTGCAGCCCCGCCAAGCGCCGCAACGATGGCTTCCGCCACGTCTTTGGCAACATCGCTGACCGAGGCAACCGCGCCCGCACGAACCTCTTCGATCCGTTTGGACGATTCCGCCGCCCGCGCCGCGATTTCCGCGTCGGCATGGGCCGTGGCCTTGTCCAGATCGGCCTGGATATCGGCCTTGGCCGCAGCGACGATCTTGGCGGCTTCGTTGCGCGCGTCGATCAAAGCATGATTATAGGCCTTTTCCGCTTCAACCGCCTGGGTCTTCAGCTTTTCTGCCGCTTCGATGTCGCGCGTGATGCGGCCATGACGGTCGGCAAGGATCCCGCCGATCCGCGGCAAAGCGATTTTCGACAGGACGGTATAGATGATGACCAGCGCCACCAGAAGCCAGAAGATCTGGTTCGGGAAGGTCGCGAAGTCAAGCTGAGGCATGCCTGCGGATTCGGTCGCATGGCCGGCGGTTTCAGCAGCGCCAGCGATGGCTTCTGCCGTCGAAGCGGCAGCGTCCGTCGCAGTGCTCAGCGTGGTGGCAGTGTTCGACATATCGTCCCCCTCGAGACACCCTGATTACTTCACGGGCAGGCGCGACACGCGCCCCCGCCCGGCCGTAAGGATGGTTCGGTCAGGATCAGACTGCGAACATCAGCAGAAGGGCGACGAGGAACGAGAAGATCCCCAGAGCTTCTGCGAACGCGATGCCGATGAACAGCGTGGCGGTCTGGCCAGCGGCTGCCGACGGGTTGCGCAGCGCGCCCGCCAGGAAGTTGCCAGCCACGTTGCCCACACCGATGGCCGAGCCGCCCATGCCCATGCATGCAAGGCCAGCACCGATGTAAGCACCCATTTGAACGATATCGCCAGTCATTGTAGTCACTCCTTACGGTTGGAATTCTGGATTGTTGGATGAAGGCCGGGCCTTAGTGCCCCGGATGCAGCGCATCCTTGAGGTACACACAGGTCAGGATGGTGAAGACGTAGGCCTGAATGAAGCAGACCAGAATTTCGAGGCCATACATGGCGGTGATCGCCAGGATGGAAAGCGGGGTCACAGCCACGCCGATCCAGGACATCAGGACCAGGGGCGCGAAACCCGCGAACACCTTGATCACCGCGTGACCAGCCATCATGTTGCCGGCAAGTCGGATCGAATGGCTGACCGGGCGCACGAAGTAGGAAATCAGTTCGATCAGCGCCAGGATCGGGCGCAGCGGCAAGGGCGCCGAAGAGACCCAGAACAGGCCGAGGAAGTGAAAGCCGTTCTTGATGAAGCCGAGGATGGTCACGAACAGGAACACCATCATCGCCAGAACCGCCGTCACAGCGATATGCGAGGTGGTGGTGAAGGCGCCGGGGATCAGACCGATGAAGTTCGAGAATACGATGAAGATGAACAGCGTGAAGACATAGGGGAAGTATTTCACCCCGTCATGGCCCGACACGTCTTCCACCATCTTGTAGACGAAGCTGTAGGCCAGTTCGGCCACCGACTGCAGCCGGCCCGGAACCACGGCGCGCTTGCCGGTGCCCAGAACGAACAGAACGATGATGCACAGAACCGTGACGCCCATCCACTGGGTGACGTTCGACACCGCGAAATAGTCGAGCGCGACGTCGAACAGCGGCTCGACCTTGAACTGGTCCATCGGATGGAACGCAAGAGCTTCGTTTCCAGCTTCGCCTGCCACGTCTATTCCCCTTCGCCTTTGGCAGATGTCTCTGCCACGTTCTTGTCCTGAATTTCACGCGCGGTCCGGAGCATCACGTTCACCCCGGCGGCGAAACCCAGCAATGTAAACAGCACCAGAAACAGCGGCAGGGTTCCAAACAGAACATCCAGCCCGTATCCGATGCCAAACCCGATTCCGAGACCCGAAACCAGCTCTATCACCATGCGCCAGCCTTGGCTTGCGGCGCTGTAATGTTCCTCGATCTTCGGTTTTGGCTTCGTGACCTGCTTGAGGGCGTCGATCCGTTCCTCCAGCCGTTTCAGCCGTACCGGATCTGGCCCTTCTTGCATTCACAATCCCCCAAACACCCAAAGGCGGGAAGTTGGGGCGATAGCTAAAGGCGGGCGGCGTTTGAGTCAATGGGGGTTGTCCGAACTCGGACAAATGCAATAGTCGTTTAATTTCAACATGTTGATTTCTGGCGTTAACCGGATTTTAGCTTCGGACGGCCCGGCGAAGGCCGCGAGGACGTGGGCGCGATATTCAACCTTTTGGTTGACGATCAGGCGTTGGCAGCCGAAAACCACCCCATGACAGACCCGGCCACCCACCGTCTTGACCAGATCTTTGCCGCCCTTGCCGACCCCACCCGGCGCGGGATTCTGACCATGCTTTTGGAAGACGACATGGCGGTGACCGACGTGGCCGAACCATTTGCCATGTCGCTGGCCGCCATATCGAAACACCTGAAGGTGCTGGCCGAGGCCGGGCTGATCGTGCAGGAGCGGCGCGGGCGGGTGATCTGGTGCAAGCTGGATCCGGGCGCGATGCGCGAGGCGACAGTCTGGATCGCCGGGTTCGGGATGTTCGAGGCGGTGGATCTGGACGCGTTCGAGCGGTTTTTAGAGGGGGAAGTGGGGGCGGAGGGCGACTAACTTCGGTAAGAGAAATGGCGGCGAGGAAGCCGATGCCGCCATTCACCACGTAACGACGGGTGTTTGCGACTGAGCTAAGCTGTCACATTCGCTGGATCGACATTGCTCAACCAAAGCAGCTTAGGGGACAGGCAAATTGAACGCCGCCCAAGCTTCGACGAGGTCTGGGCTGTCTTGGCAGCGCACCCGCCTTTCTGCAAGTTGTAGATCAAGCCAGGGCATCTGGCTTTCGACCCCAAGGTGCCAAGTGGGGACGTTGGCCACCGGATTGTCCAAGCTTCCCGTATAGATCAATGTCCAGCCCTCCCAATCCGGCGAAACTGGTGGCGTCAGGGGTCGGTAGATCAGGCTCGAGCCGCATTTGGCACAGAAGCCCCGTTCGGCGAAAGGAGACGACTTGTAGAGTTTTGGCTCGCCCTTGGTGAAAGAGATCGCATCCGATGCGTATACTGATCCCACGGTAAACGGGGAGCCGCTGAATTTCTGGCACATCCGGCAATGGCAGAAGCAGGTATCAAGGGCCGGTTCGGTAATTCGATACCGGATTTCGCCGCAGAGGCAACCTCCGGTGATGGGTACCTTCTTGCCGCTGGACATGGCAAGCATGGGATGCGGCTCGTCGCTTGCTGCCACACCAGCTGGATTGCCCGGATTGAGATCGGTCGACACTGCAACGGGCTGCGGTCCGGTGTATTTGTAGCCCCGGCCGTGCACGGTCGTAATCATTCCGGCATCAAGTGTCTTGCGCAGCGCCGAAATGTGAACTTGCAGCGTGTTCTCTTCGACCACCATCCCCGCCCAGACCACATCAAAGAGCTCGGCCTTGCCGATGACCTCGTCCGGTTTGCTGAGGAGCAAAGAGAGTATGTCGAAGGACCGCGCCGAAAGCTCCAGCTGCCCCTCAAGCCCCAACAGCTGCCGTTCCGAACGCCTCAACCAGTACTGCCCGAACTTCAGGTCCATCCAGCGTGCTCCCATGCTCGCATCCAAGAATAGCTGAAACACCAGGAAATGGGAACTTCAGGAAATGTCAGAATTCTTCAGGTTTGCGCCAAGGACCTGAGACAGAACGCCCGGCATTCTGGCGCTATAGGAGGACGCCATGAACAATATCGCCACACTCACCTGGTCGGCACATGAAGCACTCGTTGATTGCCTGACCAAAAAATCAGACGCGGACCGGGCAAAAGCAGCCACGCTCGAGGTGCTTGATGCCGATGAGGCGGGTAGCCCGCACAAGACCAGCGCGCGGCGGATCACCCTGTTGGAACTTCTTGCACAAAGCCTACTCATTGCGCTCTGCCGCGACATGACTCTACCGGCGCGACCGCTTTGTGGCGAAGATATCTCCATACGCCACAGTTCGGGTGACCGGGTCAAATATTCAGATATCCCCGAGTGGGAGCGCCGGTAAGATTTGACCGTCCGCTTTGTCCGGCAAAGCCCCCCCCTCACTCCCTTACCAGCATCGCTAGCCCCGCGATCGTCGCCGACACCCCCAGCAGCACCAGCCCCGAGGGGGCGGGATTGCCCAAGGCGATCTCCCACAGGATCACCCAACTTGGGGTGAGGTAGGTGTAGGCCATGACCTTCGACGCGGGCAGCCTTAGTGCTGCATATTGCAGAAGGACGAAGGTGCTGGCCGAGGCCGGGCTGATCGTGCAGGAGCGGCGCGGGCGGGTGATCTGGTGCAAGCTGGATCCGGGCGCGATGCGCGAGGCGACAGTGTGGATCGCCGGGTTCGGACTGTTCGAGGCGGTGGATCTGGACGCGTTCGAGCGGTTTTTAGAGGGGGAAGTGGGGGAGGAGGGCGCGTGATTTGGGGGTGGGGAGCGGCAGTTCTGGCCCTTTGCAGTCGGGCGCCATGTCACGCGGCATTTTCCGAAGATGTGGCACAGGCTCGGTGCTGCTTGGGACCGAAGATAGCCTTTAGCGACATTTGGGAAGACTGTGCGATAGTGGCAAGGAATTAGCCTGGGGGTGCACAGTGCGAAAGCTTCTCTTCTCGACAGGTTCGCCATTTGCAAGAGCGGTGCGCATCACTCTCGATGAACTGGACCTCGAATACGACAAGCATGAATTGATTGCTGCGTTAGATGTTGAAGAAATGGCGGCGGTAACACCGACGCTGCAAGTGCCGACTTTTTGGGATGGTGACCTTACACTTTGGGAAAGCGGTACCATCGTTGAATACCTGCTTTCGACTTACCGTCGGCGTCCGGACAACACCCCGCCTCTGGCAAAAAATGCAATTCGTAAAGAAACCGAATGGCGAGACAGACTGATCTTTTCAACGATTCAAACGTTTGGACACTCCGCAACCACGATCTCACAGCTGACTTGGGCTGGTGTCACAGTCGGCCAAAATGACCACCTCGCCAGATCGGCAGAAAGGCTCACTTATATCTTGCAATGGCTTGAGGGCCAACTCGATGATGCAGAAGTTGGGTTCCTACCTGGATGCGTGTCGATGCATGACATCTTCCTCGCAGTTCATGTTCGTTTTATTCAAGCTAGGCCACTTGGTGTCGAATTGCATTTGCCCGCCTATAGAAGGATTGATCGCCTTCTGAGTCTTCTGGACCAGCGGCGGAGTTTTCAGGCGAACCCGATTTGGTGGTGGGAACCAGGAATTGTCGGATACAAACCAGATGGAACGCCCGTATTCGAAATCAACGGCAAGCAGTCGTGAATGTCCCCTTCGCCCGCAGATCCGCCGCCCCCCTCACTCCCTTACCAGCATCGCCAGCGCCGCCACTGTCGCCCCTACCCCCAGCAACACCAGCCCCGAGGGTGCGGGATTGGCCAAGGCGATCTCCCACAGGATCACCCAGCTTGGGGTGAGGTAGGTGTAGGCCATGACCTTCGACGCGGGCAGCCTTAGTGCTGCGTATTGCAGAAGGACGAAGGTGACGGCCGAGGCGAAGAAGGCGGTGTAAAGAAGGGTGATCCAGACGATCGCGGGAAGTGTTGTCCAGTCGGTCGCGCGGATGTCTGGCCAGCCCCAAAGGGTCAGGAGCAGAAAGCCGGTGACAAGGACGCCGAAGGAAAACACCAGCGGGCTTTCGCCCCGGTTCAGTTTGCGCACCAGGGGTGTGTAAAACGCGTGGGCGACGCAGCCCCAGAAATAGGTGATCTCGCCCTTTCCGACCTGAAAGCGCAGGAGTGCGGCCAGATCGGCGCGGAAGATGACCCAGACCGCCCCTGCCCCGCCGATGGTCAGGGCGAAGGCGATGCGGGGGGTGGTGATCTGGCGCAGGAGCAGCCAGCCAAAGCCTGCGGCCAGGATCGGGGTAAGGGTGAAGACGGCGGCGGTGGCGACGGGGGGCGCGGTTTTCAGCCCTTCGAACATCAGCACGAAATAGGCGGCAAGGCAGAGGCCGAGGAGGAGGTAGCGCCAAGGGGCCTGCCGGTCCTGCCGGCGGAAGGCACCGGTGGCCAGCGCCGCGGCACCGACGAAGCTTGCGGCAAGCAGGAAGCGCAGCGCCGAAAAGGCGGTGGGCGAGATCATGTTGGCCATCATCCCTCCCAGCGAAAAGGACCCCGCGATCAGGGCCGAGAAGGCCAGCATCGCCAGATGGCCGCGGAGCGCGGGGGTCATGTGTCGGGCCAGGTCGCTGCGGCTTCCTTCAGATGGGCTAAAAATTTCTGCACCTTCAGCGTGCGGTGCAGATCAACATGGGTGACCAGCCACAGGGGCGTGGACCATTCGGGGCGCGGCGGCAGAACCTGCACCAGTTCCGGGTCGTTGCCCACGTCGCAAGACGAGAGAAACCCGAGGCCCGCCCCGGCGCGCACGGCGGCTTCGGCGGCGGCGGATTCGGAAATGCGGAAAGGGATGCTGGCCTCTGGGTGGGTCTGGCGCAGCCATTGGTAGAAGGGGGCGCGTGCCTGCGGGTCATCGGCCCCGACAAAGCGGTGGCCCGCCAGTTCGCTTTCGTCCCTGGGCAGGCCGTGGGCTTCGACATAGGCTTTGGCCGCATAAAGGCCCATGCGGATGCTGGTGAATTTTTGGACGACATAATCGGCGTCTTCGGGGCGGGCACCGGCGCGGATGGCCACGTGCGCTTCGCCCGAGGAGAGGCGAAACAACCGCATGTCGGTGAGAAAGCGCAGGGTCAGTTTGGGATGCGCCGCACCAAACGCCACCACCGCCGGGGTCAGCAGGCGTGGAATGCCCGAGATGGCGGTGACCACCAGTTCGCCCGACACTTCCTCGTTCTGGCCCTTGATACGGCTGGCAAGCTGGTCGAACCGGTCGGATGCGCCCTTGGCAACCTCGAGAAGCTCGCGCCCGGCTTCGGTCGCGGTATAGCCGCGCGCATGACGCTGGAACAGCTTTGCGCCCAGCCGGGTTTCCAGTGCGTCGATATGGCGGATGACGGTGGCATGATGAACGCCCAGCACATCGGCCGCGCCGGACACGGTGCCCAGCCGCGCCACCTGATAGGCGGTGCGGATTTCATCCCAGGTATCAAATCCCATGGCAGACCCTTTGCACAATAATCGGCGCGATTGTGCATGAATGATCCAGCGCTGCAAGCAGTGGCGCACGCGGGGAGGCGCGGGGGCGGGTCACTTTTGCGCCGGGCCGGACATCTGCATTGGCGCACAGTCGTTGTTATTATTCTGCAGTTGAGAAGATAAATGGGGCAGCCTACCTGTTGACCATCATCCGGTACCACTGATGGTGCCGCGCCTTGCCAAAATCAGGAGACGATCATGAAAACCATTCTTCGCATCGACAGTTCCATCAAGGGCGGCGCTTCGGTCACCCGCAGGCTGACCGACAGTCTGGTTGAAAAGCTGGGCGGCGCGGTTGTCGAGCGCATGGCGCAGGGACTGCCCGCCATCGACGGCGCCTGGGTCGGGGCGGCATATACGCCCGCCGAGGCGCGCAGCGCTGAGCAAATCGCGGCGCTGGCGCTGTCGGATCAACTGATCGACGAGTTGAAGGCCGCGGATGCGATCGTGATCGGCATGCCGGTTTACAATTTCGGCGTTACCGGCCCGCTGAAGGCTTGGATCGACCTGATCTGCCGGGTGGGCGTGACCTTTGCCTATACGGAGACCGGGCCGAAGGGGCTTTTGGCTGACAAGCCGGTTTATGTTGCCTATGCGTCGGGCGGGGTGCCGATGGGGTCGGGCTATGACTTTGCTTCGGCATATCTGCGGCAGGTTCTGGGGTTCATTGGTCTGGCCAACGTGCAGTTTGTTGCCGCCGAAGGGGTGGCGAGCGGTGAGGCCGCTGCCATTGCCCGCGCCGAGGAAGCGATTGCGGCGCTGGCGGCCTGAGCGCCCCAGCGAGGACCCATCTTGCCGGGCGGGGCGTTTCAGGGCAGGTTTGGCCCATGACCGCGCCGCCCAGCGATGAGATTACCGCTCGTCTTTGCCGCAGGGGCGGTGCAGAGGTGATCCGGCTGCCCAGCGTTGGGCCGTAGCCTTGCAGACATAAGCGCTGCAAGATGAGCGTGGGCCAGCAGCCTGTATGGCAGCGACCGCTGGCCATGCGCGCCAGCCGGACGTTGGCTGACTTGACTCCCCGCCCGCTTTCGCTTAACGCCCGCATCTGAATTCCCGGAAGTTTTCACGCTTCCGGTCCCTTGGCCATGCCGGGATCGCCATCTGTCAGCGCGTTGCGCCCACAGGTGCTTTTCTGCTTTGCCTTGGGTTTTTCGCGACCGGACCCCATATCCGGCCGGCCCGCAACCGAAGGAGACGCGCATGTTCGAGAATCTGTCAGAACGCCTTGGCGGGGTCTTTGAACGGCTGACCAAGCAGGGTGCGCTGACCGATGCCGACGTGACTGCCGCATTGCGCGAAGTGCGCGTGGCCCTGCTTGAGGCCGACGTTTCGTTGGCGGTGGCGCGCGATTTCGTCAAGGCGGTGGAAGCGAAGGCCACCGGTCAGGCGGTGACCAAGTCGGTCACGCCGGGCCAGCAGGTTGTCAAGATTGTGCATGACGAACTGGTGCGGGTGCTGGCGGGTGACGACGAACCCGAGGCGCTGAAGATCGACAATCCGCCTTCGCCGATCCTGATGGTGGGTCTGCAGGGGTCGGGGAAAACCACGACGACGGCGAAGCTGGCCAAACGCTTGACGGAAAAGAACGGCAAGCGGGTGCTGATGGCGTCTTTGGACACCAACCGCCCGGCTGCGATGGAGCAGTTGCAGATTCTGGGCGCGCAGATCGGCGTTGATACCCTGCCGATCGTCAAGGGCGAGACGGCGGTGCAGATCGCCAAGCGCGCCAGGCAGCAGGCGACCTTGGGCGGCTATGACGTCTATATGCTGGATACTGCTGGGCGGCTGCATATCGATGACGTGCTGATGGCCGAAGTGCAGGCGGTTCGCGATGTGGTTTCGCCCCGCGAAACGCTGCTGGTTGTAGATGGCCTGACCGGACAGGATGCGGTCAATGTGGCGACCGAATTCAACGCCAAGGTCGGGATTTCGGGCGTGGTCCTGACCCGGATGGACGGCGACGGGCGCGGGGGTGCTGCGCTTTCCATGCGCGCGGTGACCGGCAAGCCTATCCGCTTTGTCGGTCTTGGCGAAAAGATGGATGCGCTTGACGCGTTCGAGGCCGAACGGGTCGCGGGCCGCATTTTGGGCATGGGCGATATCGTCGCCCTTGTTGAAAAGGCGCAGGAAACCATCGAACTGGCGGAAGCCGAGCGGATGGCAAAGCGCTTTGCCAAGGGTCTGTTCAACATGAACGACCTGAAAAGCCAGCTTGAGCAGATGCTGAAGATGGGCGGCATGCAGGGGCTCATGGGCATGATGCCCGGCATGGGCAAGATGGCCAAGGCCGCGGAAACCGCCGGCTTCGACGACAAGATGCTGCGCCGCCAGATCGCGCTGATCCAGTCGATGACCAAGAAGGAACGTGCCAACCCTGATCTGCTGGCCGCGTCGCGTAAGCGGCGGATTGCAGCTGGGGCGGGCCTTGAGGTGGCCGAACTGAACAAACTTCTGAAGATGCACCGGCAGATGGCCGATGTGATGAAGAAGATGGGCAAGGGCGGCATGCTGAAGAACGCCATGAAGCAGATGCTTGGCAAGGGTGGCGACATGCCCGCCGATTTCGCCAACATGGACCCGGCCAAGATGGAAGAGGCCGCAAAAGCGATGAAGATGGGCATGGGTGGCGGCATGGGCGGCTTGCCGGGCCTTGGCGGCCTTGGCGGGCTGAAACTGCCGGGCGGGCTTTCGGGTCTTGGCGGGTTCGGGAAGAAGAAGTGACCCTGCCCTTCCCCATCCCGGTTCTGGAAACCGAACGGCTGACCCTTCGTGCTCCGCGCGAAAGCGATCTGGGGGCGATGGCGGCCTTTGGCGCAAGCCCGCGCAGCGCCTTCGTTGGCGGGCCGTTTGATTGCGACAACGCTTGGCGGATATTGCTGGCCGGGATCGGCCATTGGGCATTGCGCGGCTATGGCTACTGGGCGGTTGACCGCCGCGAGGACAACGCCTTTATCGGCCGTGTCGGCGTGATCTTTCCGCATGGCGCGCCAGAGCCGGAACTTGCCTGGGGACTTTTCGACGGGTTCGAGGGGCACGGCTATGCCCAAGAGGCGGCAATTGCCGCCCGGGATCATACCTGTTCCGCAATGGAACTGGGTCCGCTGGCCAGCTTCATCGAGCCGGAAAACACAAGGTCCATTGCGCTTGCGAAACGGCTGGGCGCATGGTTCGAGGGCGTTTTCGAAGAAGACGGCAAGACACTGCAAATCTACCGCCACCCCAAGCCGGAGGCCCTATGATGGACGACCAGACCACCACCCGCGCGGCCAGCCTCCTGAAAGAGCATCGCGCTGCGATCGACCGGCTGGATGCGATCCTTGTCTATACGCTGGCCGAGCGGTTCAAGCAGACCCAGGCCGTGGGGCGGCTGAAGGCCACCCACGACCTTCCGGCGTCTGACCCGGCCCGCGAGGCTGCGCAGATGGAACGGCTGGACCAATTGGCGAAGGCCGCCGATCTGGACCCCGAACTGGCCAAGAAATTCCTGACCTTCATCATTTCTGAAGTCATCAGGCATCACGAGAAGCTACAGAAGTAACCCCAATCGGGTGGGCAGACCCCACCCTGACCAGCCATCTTGAAGGAGAAATACCATGGCTATGAAAATCCGTCTGGCACGCGGCGGTTCCAAGAAGCGCCCGTTCTATTCGATCGTCGCGTCCGACTCGCGCATGCCGCGCGATGGCCGCTTCATCGAGAAGCTGGGCATCTACAACCCGCTTCTGGCCAAGGACAGCGAAGAGCGCGTCAAGCTGAACATGGAGCGCGTGGCCTACTGGCTTGCGCAGGGCGCCCAGCCGACTGACCGCGTGGCCCGCTTCCTTGAAGCTTCGGGTGCGCGTCCTAAAGCCGAACGCGCCAACATGAAGAAGGCCGAGCCGGGTGCAAAGGCCAAGAAGCGCGCCGAGGAAAAGGCGGCCAAGGCCGAAGCTCCGGCGGCTGAATAATCATGCTGATCGGCTTTTTCCTGCGCCGGTTCGTCACCGTCACGCTGTGTGCCGGGGCGTTCTGGGCAGGGGTGAAGGCCGACAGTCTTTTTGCCGCCGGGGTTCAGGCCCCGGCGGTTGATTGTGCCGGAGGACAGAATGGCAACTGACCGGATCTGCGTCGGCGCGATTTCGGGCGCCTTTGGCATCAAGGGTGATGTGCGGCTGAAAAGCTTTTGCGCACAACCCGAGGCGATTGTCGCCTACGCCCCTTTGTGGACCAAGGATGGCAAGCGCAGCTTTACGCTGAAACTGACCAGCGGGTCAGGCGGCGGGCTGACGGTGCGCCTTTCGGGCGTCACCACCAAGGAAGAAGCGGATGCGCTGCGCGGGGTCGAGCTTTATGCCGACCGCGACAAGCTGCCCAATCTTCCTGACGATGAATTCTATCATTCCGACCTGATCGGGCTTGAGGTGCTGGACACCGGCGGCGCGATGCTTGGTCATGTGCGCGCGGTTCATAACCATGGCGCGGGCGACATTCTGGAAATTTTCGGGCCGGGCTTGACGACGACGCTGCTTTTGCCCTTCACCAAGGCCGTGGTTCCGACCGTCGATCTGACCCAGCGCCGCATCATCGTCGACCCGCCCGAGGAAACCGGGGATGAGTGACGAAAAGGTCAGGTCGCACGGTCGTCTGGCGATATCGGCCAGCGTGAAGCCCCGCGAACTGATGAGCGACACGCCGCGCCTGAGGGGTGCCTGGTGCGCCCGGATCATCACGCTGTTCCCAGAGGCTTTTCCCGGCGTTCTGGGCCTGTCGCTGACCGGCAAGGCGTTGACCGAAGGGCTTTGGGCGCTTGAAATCCATGACCTGCGGCTTTTCGGAATCGGCAAGCACAGGAATGTCGATGACAACCCCGCAGGCGGTGGCGCGGGCATGGTGTTGCGCGCCGACGTGGTGGCCGCCGCTTTGGACGAAGCCGCGCTTGGCACGCCTGCTGACCGTGCGCGTTGGCCGATCGTTTACATGTCGCCGCGCGGCAAGCGCTTCGATCAGGCGACCGCCCGCCGCCTTGCCGCGACCGACGGCATGACAATTTTGTGCGGTCGCTTCGAGGGTGTCGATGAGCGGGTGCTGGAGGCTTACGGGATCGAGGAAATCAGCCTTGGCGATTTCGTTTTGACCGGCGGTGAGATTGCCGCGACTGCGATGCTGGATGCCACGGTGCGGCTGTTGCCGGGGGTGCTGGGCAATGCCGCCTCGACCGAGGAAGAAAGCTTTTCGTCGGGGCTGCTGGAGTATCCGCATTATACCCGGCCCGCCAGCTGGCAAGGCCGCGAGATACCGGCGGTGCTAATGTCCGGCCATCACGGTGAGATCGCCAAATGGCGCAAGGCCGAAGCGGAACGGCTGACCCGCGAGCGCAGGCCTGACCTGTGGGCGGCCCAACAGGAGGCGACCGAAAAGCGGTAGAGTTTGGTAGCGCTGATTGGGCTTTTCCTGCCGCCGCCGTCGCCCAAGCGATTCCTGACTTTCCTTGCCGCCGGGGTGGATGTCGCCCCACGTCGTGCGGGCGAACCGCGCGCGTGCATGACCCCAGAATTCTTCACGCTTTCGACAAATGCGCCCGCCGAGGGCCACGAAACCTGACGACTCACTTCCGCAGGTTCTGCCGCAACGCGCTGCCCACCCCCGACCGCAGCGCGCGTTGATTCGGGAGCAATCGTGTCAACATTGTGGCTTTCGATGCCCCCGATCAAGCGAAGGCATTATGATTGTAGCATTTTCGTGGACATTTGGGCGGTCATACTTGCCTTTTGATGTTTGTTAATATCATGTCTAAATTCAGGCCAAAATGTGGCATCCGCCGGTATAGGCATTGCCATGCGTAGGCTTCGTTTCAAAGACGAGACGAATATTAGAGGGGTAACGTGCCAATGGGTATTTTCACTGACTTCCGTTCAAAGGTTACCGCAGCAGTCGCCGGCGTGGCGTTCGGGCTTATCGCGACGACCGCCAGCGCGCTGACGCTGAACTTCGATCAGTATATCACCGGCACCAACCTGGGTCAGACGACCCTGGCTACGCTGTCGGCGACCCAGAACGGTTCCAATGTCGACATGGTGTTCACCAATACGGGCATCGCCGGCGGAACCAGCACTTTCGATACCGTGCTGCAAATGATGTACAACGGCAGCACTGCCGGTATCTCGCTTGTGCAGACGGGCGGCGTGGCGATCACCAGCTTCATCCTTGGTGGTGGCATCGGGCCATACAACCCGTGGGATCTGGTGGTCAAATGGGGCACGAGCAACAGCAACAATGGCGTGGCACGCCTGAATATCGGCGAATATTCGGCCTTCACGCTGGTTGGTGCCAATCTGTCCAACCTGTTCTTTGGCAGCGGTTCGAACCCGAACGCCATGATCCATGTGCAGGGTCTGACGGGCGGCGGGTCGACCAAATACGGTCCGAGCCTGGCACCGGTTCCGCTTCCGGCAGCGGGCTTCCTGCTTCTTGCCGGCCTTGGCGCTACGGGCTTTGTCGCGCGGCGCCGCAAGCGGGCCTGACCACGGCACAGAAAGATATGAAACGGGCGGCTTTCAGCCGCCCGTTTTCGTTTGCGGATGCCCTGACGCCTGCGGTTCAGCCGAGCAGAACAGTCCGCACAAGTTTCATCGTCATCTGCAGGCCGTTCTCGACTGCGTCGTGATTCCGGTGCCGGACCCAATCGAGCCAAAGCCCGTCCTGGGTTGCCATGATCGTATCGAGAAGCGCCGGAATGGCCGCGATTTTTGCAGGGTCGTTGTCAGCCAAGGGCCGCATCAGGCTTTCCAGCATCTGCCGATAGTGATCATAGAGCGCCCGTTCCGTTTCGGCCAGTTTTTCGGAATTGCAGGCCGCCGACCACAAGTCGATCCGCACGCGCAGATGACGGAAGTCAAGAAACTCATCGTCAAAACCGGCGCGCAGGAAGGCTTCGAATTTGCGAACCGGCTGATCGTCGACCTGCTGGAGACATCTGTCTGAAGCGTTCCGCAATCGTTCGGAAATCAGGCGGTAGGCCTCCGACAGGACGTCGTCCATGCCAGCAAAATTGTAGGTGATATGGCCAAGGGAAAGCCCTGCTTCCGCCGCCACCTTGCGCGCTGACAGGTGCGCATAGCCATCCCTTTCGAGGACGCGCCTGGCGGCCTGCGCAATCTCGCTACGCCTGTTCTGCTTGAACCGAGAGAGTTCCTGACCTGGCGACTGCTGCCCCACCTGTGACGACCTTCTGCCTTCAGCCCATCATGCGTCGGCTGCCGCAAGAACGCCACTGCCGCAATTTGTTCCTTGCGATAGTGGCGGCGACCCCGCGTGTCAAACGCCGAACGCACCGGGGGCCGACAGGCGGCACCTAAAACACAGATTGACAGAACTGGCTTTTGGTACGAACGTACCACAAATGACCCGATCAGCCCGGAATATGCAAAGGACCAGTCATCTGATGAAGTGCAAGGATCGAGAGTGCGGCGGGGAAGCGTATCCCGCAGCAAACCCGAAAATGTTCCGGCGCGCCCACCCGCGCGTTCTGGTCGCTATCAACCCTCAGCCCTTGTGCGACGGCAGGCACGCGCCGTAGCGGCGTGGCGCATTGGTCTGGCTGCTTTCGCAGGACAGCGTGTTGTTCCAGTGCCTGCGCCCGACGGGCACCCCGCGATCCGCGGACACCTTAACAGAACAGAGGACTTCATGGACGTTTCGCATTTCCTGAATTCGCACCTTCTTGATCCGTCGCTTGGCGGCAAGGCGCTTTACCGCAACATGATGGCGCAGGCGGAACATGCCGAAACTTGCGGGTTTCGCGGGGTGTCCATTCCTGAGCATCATCTGTTGAATTTGCTGCTGGTGCCGTCGCCGTTGCAGTTCGCCGCCGCCATAGCGGCCCGGACCGGGCGCATCGAAATTGCGACCTCTATCTGCCAGCTTCCGCTGCGCGACATGCGCATCTTTGCCGGAGAGGTGGTCCAGGCCCAGGCGCTGTGTGGCGGGCGGCTGATCCTGGGTGTCGGGAAAGGCGCTTTCGGCTATGAGACCGGGCGCATGGGTGTTCCGATGGAAGAGACAAAGGCACGTTTCGAGGAAAGCCTGCAGGTTCTGGAGGCACTGCTGACGGGCGAAGACGTATCCTGGAAGGGAACCTGGTACAATTTCGAACCCCTGACCATCATGCCCCGACCCGAAGACCCGATCCCGATTGCACTGGCCATAATGGCGCCGCCCGGCATCGAGGCGGCGGCAAGGGCCGGATATCATGTTCAGACCACGCCGCTTTCGGCCAGTCATGGGGTGCTGACCGAGCAGGTCGATGCCTTCCATCGCGGGGCATCCGAGTCAAATGTGGCGGGGCAGCGTCTGTCGTTGCAGCGCGGGCTGTTCGTTACCCGGAACGACACGGATGCTGACGCCAAGGTGAATGCGGCATACCGCTATTACATGAGTTTCGACAACGTGTTTGGCGGCCCCGGAATTGTGGAGAAGGGCATCGTCAAACCGCTTCCGCGCAAGCAGACACTGGACGAGTTTCGCAGCAACGTCCTTATTTGCGGACGCGACGAAATGATCGAGCGTCTGTCAGCCTATGCTCAGCTTGGGATCGACGAGATCATAGTGTCGGCGAACTTCGGTCAGGACCAATCCGAGGTTCTTGACATGATGAGCCACCTTGCCGAGGACGTGATGCCCAAGGTCGCGGCGACAGTGCGGCCATGCCCTGCCATTCAACGCAAACAAGGATAAAGACCATGCCCGTAATCCGCATCGAAATGTTCGAAGGACGCACGATCGAACAAAAGCGCGCCTGTGCGGCCGCTGTCACCCAGGCTTTCGTCGATACCTGTGGCGCATCACCCCAGTCGGTCCACATCGTGTTTCAGGATGTTGCGAAAAGCGACTGGGCGGTGGCCGGCCGCCTGATCAGCGATCCCAAGCCCGAGTGATGCCCATGGCCATCAGTTGCGCCTGTTCAATCGAGGGCAAGGGCCCTGCGCTTTTCCTTATCCATGGCATTGGCGCCCGCCGCGCGACCTTTACCGGTCTGGTCGCGGCCCTGAAGGACCGCTTCACTTGCATCAGCTATGATCTGCGTGGTCATGGGGAAAGCCCGATGCCGTCGGGTCAGTTCGGGTTGGATGACCTGGTCGATGACCTGGAGGCCCTGCGCGCCCGACTGGGTATCGAACAGGCGCACTTTGCCGGACATTCGCTGGGAGGAATGATTGGCCCGGCCTATGCGCGCCGGTATCCTCAGCGCGTCTTGTCGCTGGGCCTATGGTCCACCGCCGCCTTTCGCAGCGAGGATGACAGCGCCAAGGTCAAGGCGGTTGTCGCGGCAATGCGCGAGAAAGGCATCGACAAGGTTCTGGATACCCTGACGGCGCGCTGGTTCACCGACGCTTTCGCCGCCGCGCATCCGGAGGTGATCGAGCGGCGCAAGAAGCAGGTCATGGATACGCCGGCAGACGTGTTCCTGAACGTCTTCGACATCTATGCCGAAACCGAAATGGGCCCCTGGCTGCACGAGATTGCCGCACCTGCGATGGTTCTGACCGGCGAAAACGACGGCGGCTGCAATCCGCGACTGAACCGCCTGATTGCCGCGGCAATGCCAAACGCCGAGCTTGTCGTGCTGCCCGAGCTAAAGCACGCGATCTTCATCGAGGCGACTGATCAGGTCGTTCCGCATGTCCGTCGCTTTCTGCTTGAACATGACACGACGGGCCGGACGGCCTTGTGACGGCAAGCTGGCCGCCGCTAGCAAGCGACATCTTTCGCCCCGCTTGTGGCCTTCGTCTTGATCATTCCTGATCCAGATTGGGCGCTTTTGCAGGCCGCAGATCACCATTCTGAAAGATGGTCTGTTGCGTCAGGCCGCCGGTCGAGCCTTTCAGGGGAATGTTGGTCTGGATGGCGGCATGCCGGCTTCTGGCCTATGCCCGGACGTTCAACGGGGGCAGCGGCCATCCGCGTGCAGCACACCGAGCCGATGAGTTCGCGTGGCTGCGGCGCAGCCCTGCGCGGGCCAAATCATGACCATAGCCGAAACGACGGACCGAACAGCTTTTCCGCTGGCGGGCGCCCCGGGGCGCGGTCTGCATGGATCGATTTGGCTTTGAGAAGCTGCAGGTCAGCGGTCTCTGTCAGCCGCGGGGTGTCAGCCCCGACCACTTGAAAATCTTCCATCACGGTCTGGCCATCAATGTAGCTTGCGATGAAGTCCCGCCCGGATCCGGCAAGGGCCATTGCCTTGATCGGGTCCTGCACCTGGCCAAGGTGAAACCCGGAAAGATCGAAAACCGTGACATCGGCCCGCGCCCCGGCCTGAAGGCGGCCAAGGTCAGGGCGGCCCAGCGCATCAGCGCCGCCGATGGTCGCAGCGCGGTAGAAGTCTGCGGCTGTCGCCTCGTGATCAGGGGTCATGAGCCGTGAAAGCATCCGGCCCAGGCGGATATTTTCGACCATGTCGGCGGGGAAGGTATCGGTGCCCATGCCGAAACGCACGCCTTTGGCGCGGTGACTGGCGAACGAGGCCAGTGCTTCGCCATCACGGCCAAAGACCAGCGGGCAATGGGCGACCGTTGCGCCCGATGCCACCAGCCGCCGAATGTCGGCATCGCCAGCCACGCTGACCTGCGGGTGGCCCGAGATGTAGATGCCATGCGGCAGGATGGCGCGATCCGTCAGCAGGCCCAGACTTTCGAGCCAGCCCAGCGGTGTGTGGCCGTGCAATTCGCGCACGGTTTCAAACTCATAGACCGACTGACAGCAATGCAGCCGCATCGGCACGCCGGTTTCGCGTTGCAGGGCGGCGGTGCGTTCCAGGACGCGTGGCATCTGGGTTTCGATCCGGTCGGGGGCCAGGAAGGCGCGGATGCGGCCCCCGGCCTTGCCGTCGAAATCGGCGATGAAGCGGGCGGCATCGTCGAGGCCCGCCATTCCCTTGCCCTCATCCCAGTGCCGGGCAAGCGAGCCATCACCGCGCTGATAGGTCAGGCCGGACATGTAGCAGGGGCCAAGATAGGCGCGTATGCCCATTTCCTTGGCGATTGCTGCGACGCCTGCCATTTCGTCATAGCTTTCCGCCCAGGCCCGGTAGAGCATCGAGGTGATCGGCAGCGCCGTGGTGATGCCGTTGCGGATCAGCTGGGTAAAGGCATAGCGGTATTTGAACAGCTCTTCTTGCGGCGTATAGGCTTCCTGTGGCTCCCGACGCAGGGCGTCTTCGGTCCAGACCCGGCCAAGATTGCGGCCAGGGCCGTTGTCGAAGGTCAGCACCTCAGTATCCAGATCACCTAGCGCGTCCAGATCAACGAAACCGGGGCCGATCATCGCGCGGCCATGGTTGATACGGCGGTCGACCTCGCCCGGGAAGGCGCGACCGACGAATTCGATCGTATTGCCCGAGAAAACCACCTCGCCGCCGGGGATCAACACATGGTCCCCTTTGTGGAACCCCACAACCCAGTCCGCGGTCAGCAGAGTGCGCATCAGACCAGCCGCCCATCCTTAGCCACAACACGCCCGGCGCGCACCACGCGGCGGGCGTGTGGACGACGGCAGAGCGCATCACCGGGGGTTTCGGCGTCGATCATCAGGAAATCGGCGCGGTTGCCGGGGGCAAGGCCGTAACCGGCCAACCCGATGGCCCGCGCGGCATGGGTCGTGGCGCAGGCCAAGGCCAGCGCGAATTCGCTGTCGCGGCCCCAGTCATATTTGTAGGCGGTGAAGAACGCCCTTTCCAACATGTCGCCATTGCCGACGGGCGACCAGGAATCGCGAATGCCGTCCGATCCGCAGCAGACCGTGACGCCCATTTCGGTCAGGGGCTGAACCGGCGGGATCGGGGTCTCGGCGGGGGCGGAGGTCATCAGCGAGATCTGCAGATCGGCCAGACGGCGGCCGATCTTTTCAAGCCGCCATTCGGGGATCATGCCAAGGCAATAGGCGTGGCTGATCATCACCCTGCCCTGAAGCCCCGCACCCTGGGTGTAATCTGCGATCCGTTCGATCTGCCAGGCGCCAAGTTCGCCCTTGTCATGCAGGTGGATGTCCAACCCTGCGCCAAACTCCTCGGCCATGCCGAAGATCAGGCGCAGCTGCCCATCGGGGTCGCCGTCGATGCCCGCCGGGTCAAGGCCCCCCACAGTTTCGACGCCCATCGTCATTGCCTGCCGCATGAGGTCTGCCGTGCCGGGCTGGCTAAGAAGTCCCGTTTGCGGGAAAGCCACGAACTGCATGTCGATCCGGTCGCGCCAAACCGCGCGCAATTCCAGCATCGCCTCGACATGTTTCACACCGATGTCGGGCGCCACGTCGATATGTGAGCGGATGGCGGTGGTGCCGTAACACAGCATCCGTTCCAGCAGCTTGCCGGCCCGGACAGAAATCGGCGTGGTCTGCCGCGCAAGAACCCGGCGCTCGTTGTCGATATAGTCACGCAGGGCGGGACCAGCGGAGGTGGCCATCCAGGGTTCGCCGTAAAGTGTCTTGTCCAGATGCACATGCGGTTCGACAAAGGCGGGCATCAGCAGACGCCCGCCCCCGTCCATTTCCGGCCCGCCCGCAAGGTTGGGGCCGATTTCGACAATCTTGCCCGCCTCGCAGCGAAGGGCGACGGGATTACCGGTCGCGTCACGCAGATTTGTGTAAAGCATCCCGTTCTCCCCTGTGGATGCGCGGGCCGTTTGCTGGCCCGCGCAAGTGTCATCAGCCTTTCAGGCGCGTCCAGATCTTGTCACGCAATTCTTGCGCGGCAGGCGAGCAGACTTCGGTCGGCACCAGACGGTCGCCGTATTCGGCGGGCATGTTCACGGCTTCCGAGGATTTCCACTTGTCGTCGAGGAATTCACCGCTTTCGATCGAGTTTGCGTAAGCGATGGCGTTTGTGACCGCCGCCGCGTTTTCCGGTGCCATCATCCAGTTGATGAAGATCTTGGCATTTTCCGGATGTGGCGCGCCCGTCGGCATGGCGAAGTTGTCGCGGAACATCGGCGTGCCTTCCTTGGGGTAGATGAACTTGATCGTCGACCGCTGTGCCTGCGCGCGTGCAGTGGCCCCGGACCAAAGTTGGTGCATCGCGACTTCGCCAGAGGCCATGCGGTCCACCGTGCTGTCGGCCGAGTACATCTTCAGCTTGGGCTTTTGCGCGGCAAGCAGGTCATAGATCTTGGCGGCATCTTCGTTGCTTTCGGTGCATTGCGGCACACCCAGATAGATTGCCGCGGCAAGGATGACCTCGCTGCCGATGTCCAGCGCGGCGATCTTGCCCTCCAACTCTGCCGGAGGCTCGAAGAACACCGACCAGCTCTGATCCAGTTCGCCGCCGGTCACCTGACCCGAGTCGTAGGCGATGCCGGTCACACCCCAAGTGTAGGGCGCGGTATAGACACGGCCCGGATCGAATTCGGGATCCTTGAACGCCGGTTTCACATACTGGAAGTTTTCCATCTCGGCCGCGTTGATCGGCTGCAGCAGTCCGTCCTTGATCATCCCGGCCAAGACATAATCGGTGGGCACGATCACGTCGTAATTTGCGCCACCGGCCTGCAACTTGGCGATCAGGGTTTCATTGCTGTCATAGCCGTCCTGAATGACCTTGATGCCGGTCTCGGTTTCGAATTTAGTCAGCAGTTCTGGCGGGTAGTAATCGGTCCAGTTGAAGAAATAGAGCACTTTTTCTTCCTCGGCCGTGGCGGCCCCTGCGGCGCAGAAGGCGAGGATGGAGGCAGTCAGCAGTCCAGTCCATTTCATAGTGCAGTCTCCCCTGTTGGTTGTTGGCTTAACGGCGTATTTTGCCGAGAAGGAAGGAAGTGACGACAAGCGCCACCGAGACGATCAGCATGATCGTGGATATCGCATTGATTTCGGGCGTGATTCCGGCGCGGATGGCCGAGAAGATATAGACGGGCAGCGTGGTGGAGCCTGGGCCCGACAGGAAGAACGAGGTCAGGAAATCGTCAAGGCTGGTTACAAAGGCCAGCGTGAACCCCGCCATAATTCCAGGCCACATCAGCGGCAGAGTCACCCGCCGGAAAGTGACGAAGCGGTTTGCGTAAAGGTCTTGCGCGGCTTCTTCGAGGCTCGGGTTCATCCCCTCTAGCCGCGCGCGGATCGGCAGATAGGCGAAGGGAATGCAAAACGCGATGTGGGCAGGAATCATCGCCGTAAGCCCCATGTCGATGCCAATGGCCACGAACAGCATCAGCGTGGCGACCGCCACCACCACCTCGGGCAGGATCAGGGGCGCGTTCAGGATTGCTTCGACCACCGCCAGCCCGCGAAAGCGGTTTTTGGTACCCAGAGCGGCCGCCAATGCCAGCAAGGTTGATCCCAGCCCAGCCGCGGTTGCAAGCACGAGCGAATTCCAAGTCGCATCGCGGATAGACGGGTTGACGAGGATCTTGCGATACCAATCCAGCGAAGCCTCTGACCAGACCGTTGCGGTGCGGTTTGCGTTGAAGCTGTAAAAGATCAGCACCATCACCGGGACATACAGGTAGACCAGCACGCCGAGGCTGATTTCGCGGGTGAACGGCAGACGACGCAGGTTCATATCTTGCCCCCTTGACGGTTGCGCCATAGCGCCAGTCCGACCAGCACCAGCATCATCAGTGCCAGCAAAACCACCGAAAGCGCCGCTCCGAAGGGCCAGTTGCGCGACTGGCCGAATTGGAGCTGGATCAGGTTACCCATCATCAGCGACTTGCCACCACCAAGGATTGCAGCGGTGACGAAAGAGCCAAGACTGGGGATGAACACCAGCATCGACCCCGCGATGATACCGGGCATCGCCAGCGGGATGACCACACGGGTCAGTGCCTGGCGGCGGTTTGCGCCAAGATCATAGGCTGCCTCAAGAAGCCGCCAGTCGAACTTTTCAAAGCCGGAATAGATTGGCAGGATCATGAAGGGCAGGAAGGAATAGACCAGGCCGATCAGGATGGCGGTGTCGTTGTACAGCAACTGGACAGGGCCAAATGGCCAGACGGCGTTGGCAAAGTGCGACACCGCGCCATCCTCGCGCAGAATGATCAGCCAAGCGTAGTTGCGCACCAAAAGGTTGGTCCAGAACGGGATGGTGATCAGCAGAACCGCAATGTCGCGCTGGTTCTTTGACAGGCTTGACATCCACAGGGCCACTGGCAGGCCCAGCAGGACGCACAGCACGGTTGTGAAAAACGCCTGCGCGACCGAACGCAGCTGAATGATCAGGTAGGTCGGGTTCAACAGCATGGTGCCATCGAAATCCTCTTCCCAGGCCAGACGCGTATAATTGGCAAAGGAGGGGGCCGAATCCCATGTGACGCCGATGGTGGCCCCGCGTTCCAGCAAGGACACCCATGCCATGATCGCCAGAGGCACCCCGACCAGCGCCAGCACGATGACAAGCGCGGGCGCGACAAGGCCCATCCTGCGCAAAGGGGAAGCAGCGCTCATGCCGCAAAAACCTGAAGGGCGGAATCGGGCAGGTGAACTGACACCCTGCTGCCCTTTTCCGGCGGGGCGGCGCCTTCGCCGATGCGGGTTTCGCGCAACAAGAACTCGCGCCCGTCCGCAAGGCGCAATTGCAGCAGTGTCGCGGTTCCCAAATAGGCGGAATGCATTACTTCTGCTGCAAATGACCCTTCGCCGGATTTCGCCAACCGGGCGCGTTCTGGTCGGATTGCAACCGTAACCCGGTCGCCGGGCGCATGGCCGAAGTTGCCCGCGACGCTTGCGCCGCAGTCAAGCTGGATTGCGCCGCCGTCAACCTTGCCTTCCAGAAGGTTTATGTCACCGATGAAGTCGGCAACAAACCGATGGCTGGGGCGTTCGTAAATGGCGCGCGGCGTATCCAGTTGCAGGATGCGCCCGCCCTGCATCACCGCGATGCGGTCGGACAGGGTCAGCGCCTCTTCCTGATCATGGGTGACAAAGACGAAGGTAATGCCCGCTTCGGCCTGCAACTGCTTGAGTTCTATCTGCATCTGCTTGCGCAGCTTGAGGTCCAGCGCCGACAGGGGTTCGTCCAGCAACAGCACTTTCGGCCGTGGCGCCAGTGCGCGGGCCAGTGCCACGCGCTGCTGCTGCCCACCTGAAAGCTCTGACGGCTTGCGGTTAGCGAAGGCCGCCATCCGCACCATCTCCAACGCCTCGCCGGCACGGCGGATGACTTCGGCGCGGGACAGCGACTGCATCTCAAGCGCGAAGGCGACGTTCTGCGCGACGCTGAGATGCGGGAAAAGCGCATAGTTCTGAAAGACCGTGTTCACCGGGCGGCGGAACGGAGGCAGATGATCGACCCTCTCGCCGTCGATCAGGATAGAGCCGCTGTCAAGTTCCTCGAACCCGGCGATCAGGCGCAAAAGCGTGGTCTTGCCGCAGCCGGAGGGGCCAAGCAGCGTAAAGAACTCGCGGGTGCCGATCTCGACCGCGACATCCTGCAGCACCTTTATGGCGGAATCACCCCGGCCGAAACTTTTCGAAACAGACTGGACTGAGATTGCCGATTGCGGATTGGTCATGCTGCTCCCCTAAGCTTGGGAAGGATCGTCATGCATGACAGGGCGTCTTGTCAAGATCGCATGCAGTGACTGCATACGATTTTTTCAGCGGCCCCCGACAGTCAGGCGTGCTGGATCGCTTGCGCATAGGACGCAAGCACTTCGCGAATGTCTTGTTCAACGCGGGTGTTCAACAGCGCCCGGCCAGCCACCTCTGCCACATGCCGGTCCATCAGTTCTGCGGCCTCTTCGATCCGACCGGCAATGAGTGATTCTACGATGGCGGCATGTTCGCGGGCACCACAGTCGGTCGAATGCGGACGGCCATACATTGCCAGAACCATCGAACAGCGCGACACGGTTTCTGTGACATAGCGCAACAGCAAGGGATTGCCGGTCAGTTGGGCCAGTGTCAGGTGGAACTCGCCAGCCAAGCGGATTGCTTCGGGCTCGTTGGTGCTGGCCATTGCGGCTTCGCGGGCAACCATTGCGCGCAGACGGCCAGCAATGGCAGGGTCGATCTTGCCTGAAAGGTCAAGCATCATGGCGCGTTCAAGTGCCCGGCGCACATGAAAAATCCCACGGCCCTCCTCTAGGGAAGGGTTGGCGACGAATGCCCCCCGGTTGGGCTTCAAGTCGACCAGACCTTCGACGGCCAGACGCCCGAGGGCCTCTCGGGCGATGGTGCGCGACGTTCCGAAACTTTCGCCGATCGCGTCTTCGGGCAGACGCGACCCCGGGGCAAGACGCTGTTCGATGATGGCGCTGCGCAGGGCTTGGTGCACCTTTTCAGTGCGGGTGCGGGCAGGCGCAGCAGTCTTGGCAGGCTTTTCTGACGGCATGATTTGTCCTTGGTTTGCATCAACATGCGCTAACGTCCGGGCAGGTTCAAGTTAGGCAATCGCCCTGTCGTCGCGGGGAATGCAGGCAATCCGATCTGTGATGTCGTTACCCCCCTTCGACGGTCGCTTCGGCCAGCTTCAAAGGAATGGCAGTGCGATGCGGCATGATCTTTCACCGATTTCACCTGCCCCGCCCTGCCCCGAGATTGCAACAAACCGGCGCGCCAACCGTGCGGTCATGATGGCGGCTTTCTTGCTGCGCTTTGACATCGGGGCCCTGCTGTCTGGTTCGGATTGGTCAGGCTTTTGGCAGAAGGCTTGCAAGGAAATCTGCCTCGGCGTCGGCAAGTTCAGCAGACTTCTTCAACTGGAACTGCCTGTCAGACCCAATGTAGTTGTCGGCATGCAGTCGTGCGATGGGTTGGTAGACTTCGGGCCGCACATAGCGCCCCGCGGCATCCAGGCAGTCGTCACGGACATGCATCTGCACAACCTGCCCCAGCACGATCGCGCGGCCAGGGTAGTCGATGATCTGTTCAACCCGGCATTCCATCGCACAGGGGCTTTCGGCCACGCGCGACACATCGACCTTCAGCGCAGGCAGTGCGGTCAACCCGGCCAGCTTCAGTTCATCCACTTCGGGCGCCAGCCCGGCCCCGCAGACTATCATCTGGTCGGCAAGGCTTTGGTCGACCATGTTCACAACAAACTCGCCCGTTCGGCGAAGGTTGATCGTGGTATCTTTTTCAACCCCGTTCGAGCGGCCCTGAATACCAAGGATCAGGATGGGCGGCTCTTGGGCGAAGACATTGAAGAAGCTCATCGGGGCTGCGTTGTTGTGGCCAGCCGCGGCTCTGGTCGTGACCAAAGCAATCGGCCGCGGCACCACAAAACTGGTCAACAACCGATAACGATCCGAGGCGGGGAGGGTCGCAAAATCAAATTCCATCGCCAAGCCGATCCATTGAGATGTGAGTCTGAGTACTTATTTCATACAATCATTAGATTGCTTTGTATGCAATCCTGAAACTGCTTGATGGTGCTACCGGTGGCTGGTGACCTTGATGCGCGGGGGGCGGAACGCTGGCCAGCCTGCAAACGGCCGCCGCCGCCGTCGCAGGGCGGACCTTCGGGGCGGTCTGGACGGCGATCAAGGACCAAACCCAAACTATCTGTTTGATCTATGCAATGCCCTGCTGCACCCTCACCCTCACACCTTTCCCGGAGCCGTCATGTCCCGCCCCGCCCACACCACGATTTCCGCCACCAACGCCCTGCCGAAAGTCGTACGCGGCAAGGGAAGTTACCTTTGGGACGCCTCGGGCAAACAATATATCGACGGCTCTGGCGGTCCTGCGGTTTATTGCCTTGGCCATGCCAACGAGGAGGTCAACGCGGCCATCATCGTCCAGCTGAACGACCTTGCCCATGGCTACCGCTACAATTTTACCACCAATGCGCTGGAGGAACTGACCGAGATCATCCGCGACCGGGTAGGCGGCACCTTGCGCGAGATGGTGTTTGTGACCGGCGGCTCGGAAGCTGTGGAAAGCTGCCTGAAGATTGCCCTGCAATACCAGACAGCCATCGGCCGGAAATCCCGCCGCCGCTTTATCAGCCGCGAAAGGTCGTGGCATGGAAACACGCTGGGCGCGCTTGGACTTTCGGGTTTCGCCGAACGCACGGCAGCCTATGAAGGGGCCTTCATTCCGTCGATCAAGCTGTCGCCGGCCAATGAATACCGCCCGATTGCCGGGGCCAGCGCCGAAACCGCCGGAGCAGCGGCGGCGGCGGAACTGGAAGCGGCCATTCTGGCCCACGGGGCCGAAACCATCGCCGGTTTCGTCTTTGAACCCGTGGTCGGGGCGGCGGGCGGCTGTGTGCCGGCGCCCCCCGGCTATGCCCGCATGGTTCGCGAGATTTGCACCCGGCACGGGGTTTTGATGATTGCCGATGAGGTGATGTCTGGCGCGGGCCGCTGTGGCACCTGGCGCGCGCTGGAACATGACCGGGTAGAGCCTGACATCATGTCGATCGCCAAGGGTCTGGCGGGCGGCTATCAGCCGCTTGGCGCCGCAATCTGCACCACCGCAGTCTGGCAGGCGATCCGTGCCAAGGACGGCGCTTTCGGCACCGGCCATACCTTTACCGGCCACACGGCAGCCTGCGCGGCGGGGGTGGCGGTGCAAAAGATCGTGGCGCGTGAAGGGCTTGTTGCCAAGGTCGCCGCCAATGGCCCGCGCCTGAAGACCTGGCTGGCCGATGCGCTCGCAGGCGTCGATGCGGTGGGCGACATTCGCGGGCGCGGCCATTTCATCGCCGTAGAACTGGTGGCCGACCGCGCCACCAAGGCCCCCTTCCCGGCTGACCGGAAACTTTTCATGAAGATCCGCGCCCAAGCGATGGAAAACAGCCTTGTCTGCTATCCGGTCGGCGGAAATGTCGATGGCGTGAACGGCGATATTGTCATCTTGGCGCCGCCGTACAATTGCACCGATGCCGAACTGACCGAAATCGTCGACAAGGGTGCCAGGTCCATCCGGCAGGTGCTGCAAGCGGAAGGGCTGGCGTGATGTCGAAAATCATCATTTCCTGCGCGATCACCGGGTCGATCCACACACCCTCGATGTCGCCTTACCTGCCGGTGACCGGTGCGGAAATCGCAACGCAGGCGATCGAGGCGGCAAAGGCCGGGGCGACCATCCTGCACCTGCATGCCCGCGACCCTGAAACCGGCCGCCCTTCCGCCGATCCCGCGCATTGGGCGGGCTTTCTGCCCGTAATCAAGGCAGGCTGCGACGCGGTGGTCAACATGACCACAGGCGGCAGTGCGGTGATGACGCTGGACCAGCGCCTTGCAGGGCCAAAGACCTTTGCCCCCGAGATGTGCAGCCTGAACATGGGCACGATGAACTTCGCGCTTTATCCGTTGGCCGCGCGGATCAAAGACTGGAAACACGAATGGGAAAAGCCCTTCCTTGAGGGCACTGATGATCTGGTGTTCAAGAACACCCCCCGTGACATCGCCCATGTTCTGGCCGAAATGGGCACCCGTGGCGCGCGGTTCGAATTTGAATGCTATGACATGTCGCATCTCTACATGCTGAAGCACTTCGTTGACCGCGGGGCGGTTTCCGGCCCCTTGTATATCCAGTTCGTCTTTGGCGTTCTGGGTGGCATGGCGGCGGACCCAGACATGCTGGTGCTTCTGAAGCGCACGGCGGACCGGCTTTTCGGCGACGCCTATCTGTTTTCGGTACTGGCTGCGGGCCGCCAGCAGATTCCGATGGCCAGCATGGCTGCCGCCATGGGCGGGCACGTGCGGGTGGGGCTGGAGGACAATCTGTACCTTTCAAAGGGTGTGTTGGCGCAAAGCAATGCCCAGCAGGTTCATCAGATTCGCGGAATCGTCGAAGGCATGGGCCGAACCGTTGCGACCCCCGCCGAGGCCCGCGCGCTTCTGGCCCTGAAAGGGGCGCACGAGGTGACCTTTTGACCGCCCCTCTTATCCGGCGCACCAATGCAAGCGACGCGCCCACCATACAGGCATTGCTTGAAGAACAGGCCGCGCACCACGGCGAAACGCTGGAACAAGGGGTCGAGGCGCTGGAGCGTTGGGGGTTCGGCCCCCATGCCCTGTTTCGCACCCTTCTGGCCGAACGCGGGACGGACCCCCTTGGGTTTGCGCTTTATTACCCAGATTTTTCCACCCTTCGCGGCCGCCCCGGCGTGATGCTGCAAGACATCTACGTGCGCGAGACCGCCCGCGGCCTTGGCCTTGGCCGAGGCTTGCTGGCCGAGGTCATGGCCGATGCACAGGATTGGCAGGCGTCTTTCCTGACGCTGATGCTGGACCGCACCAATGAAACAGCGCGCGCCTTCTATGCCCGTCACGGCTTTGCGCCGCGCGGGGATTACGACATGCTCATTCTGGAAGGAGAAGGGCTGAAGGCCCTGATGACCCCATGATCACCGTCTTTGATGAGGCCCAGCGCGCCCATGATCCGCAATTCTTTCTGTCGTCGGGCGCGCAGTTTCCCTGCCCCGAAAAACCCGCGCGCATCGATGCGCTTCTGGGTGCCGTGCGCCAGATGGGCGGCCCCGTGGTGCAAGCCCCCGATGCCGGGATCGCGCCCGTCGCGCGGGTTCATCCCCAGCGTTATCTGACCTTCTTGCAAACCATCCATGCCCGCTGGTCCCGTATTCAAGGGGCGAGCGCCGAGGTGCTTCCAAACATCCACCCCGCCAACCGCAGTGACGGATACCCCCTGTCCGCCGTGGGGCAGGCCGGATTTCATATGACCGACACCTCTTGCCCGATCAGCGCCGAAACCTGGGATTCGGCCTACGTTTCGGCGCAGACCGCTATCCACGGGGCCGATCTGGTGGCAGGGGGCGAACGCGCGACCTATGCCCTGTGCCGCCCGCCGGGGCACCATGCTTTTTCCGAACTGGCAGGGGGGTTTTGCTATCTGAACAATTCGGCCATCGCGGCCCAGCGCCTGACCGGTGCAGGTCGCCGTGTGGCGATCCTTGATGTAGATCTTCACCACGGCAACGGCACCCAGGGCATTTTCTACGACCGCCCTGATGTGATGACCATTTCCATCCATGCCCATCCCGAACGCTATTACCCGTTCTTCTGGGGCTATCCCGGCGAACGGGGGGCGGGCGAAGGCGAAGGGGCCAACCTAAACTTGTGCCTTGAGCGTGGCACGGGGGATGACGGGTTCGTGGCGGCGCTGGACAAGGGGATGGCAGCACTGACCAATTGGCGGGCCGATACGCTGGTGCTGGCGCTTGGCCTTGACGCTTTCGAGGGCGATCCCTTCGCTGGTCTGGCCGTCACTACCCCCGGCTTTGCGCGCATCGGCCGGGCTGTTGCCGGTCTGGACCTGCCCACCCTGATCGTTCAGGAAGGCGGCTATCTTTGCCCCGAACTTGGCGACAACCTTGAAGCCGTGCTGGGGCAATTTTCCTGATCCCCGATCAGGGCGGTTGCCCAGATTAAAAGCTGCGCAGGCGGTCGTGAACCGCAGCCTTGCACAAGCTGATGCGTGGCAGGGCAGCGGCAAACAGCGAACTTCGAAGCGGCAGTTCGACCGCAGTGGTGGTGGCGGACAAGGTGTGCCTGCGGCCGGTCCTTTCGCCGCATCGTTGCGGTTCAGACCGAACCCGATGGTGGCTTTACAGAAAACCGGGCCTGTTTTGTGGTATCCGGGGTGGCGATGCCTTGCTTGCTTTTTCGGCGCTGTCGCGTCGGCGCTTTGCCGTTTTGGCAATTGCTGTCTGCGGGTTGGCGCGGGTGTGCCGGCTTGGACAGGTGCACTGTCATTGCATCACATCTCTGACAGGGTCACGCGGCGGCCTGCGGCAACCAGACGGCAGGCGTGAGTGTATGCCGGGTTGGCGGTGGAGTTATAGCCAAGCTACGTTTTCAGGCCCGATGCCTTTGCCGCTGCTGTCATCTGGCGTGCATCTTCCAGCGTCAAGGCCATGGGTTTTTCGCACCAGACATGCTTTCCCGCCGCCAAGGCGGCCAAAGCCATTTCGCGGTGTATGCCGTTGGGCATGGTGATCGAGAGGATCCGGATTGCCGGAACTGCCAACAGATCGCGTCAATCTGCGGTGGCGCGATCAAATCCGAACTGCGCGGCCATGGCATCGGCCTTACCCACTGGCGTATCGGCCAAAGCCACACGCCGGACGTCCGGAACATCGCCCATGACAGCGCGCACTGCCCCATAGGCCAAAGCGTGCGCCTTGCCCATGAAGCCGGTTCCAACCAAGCCAACACCAATTTCAGACATTATACGCCCCGCGCAACGTGTCAGGCCAGGGCCGCTTCATCGAGCCAATCGCGGAAGGCTTCGACGACTTCGTTTTCACTGTCGACCAGATACTGCGGCGCGGGATAATCGCGGTCGTGCACATCTTTCGCGAAGCGGCCCATCGCATCGACGCGCATCGCTCGCAGCCGATCATATTCGGCGGCGAAATTTGCGTAGACCTTGGCGTGGCGCGGCACTCGGCGCCGGTTCTGGCCCAGCACATCATCGCTGAACAGGTACTGCGCATGGCCCGCCGGACCTGCACCCATCGAGATCAGGAAGAGGTTGGTTTTTTCGGCAATGGCCTGGGTGATCGAGTGGGGAACCACTTCGATCTCTACCGCAAAGGCGCCGGCCTCTTCGGCGGCCTTGCACTGTGCCCAGACCAGCTTTGCGCTTTCGAGCGTCTTCCCCACCGCCTTGAACCCGCCGGTCCATGTAGCTTTGGAGGGGATCAGGCCGACATGGCCGCAGACCGGCAGCCCCTGTTCGGCCATGGCGCGTATGGTGCCGGTCGAACCGGAGCAATAGAAGGCGTCCGCACCGTACTTGTAGAGCGGAAAGGCCCATTTCAGGAAGTCATCCGCAGTGCCAATTTCATAGAAATTGTCACCAGGAAAGATGAAGGCATCTGGCGCCACTTCGCGGAAGCGGCGGTCAAAGACCATGGCGGGGGGAACGGAAAGGAGTTCCACCCCGGCTTTCGCGGCTGCCTCTGCCTCGTCCAGCGTTTCTACCCGCAGCATCGCAAAAGTGTGCTTTCCGCGCTGGTCCATCAAATCTTTTACGGTCAGGCGTGCCATGTTACTGCACGTCGATCAAAATGCGGTCACCTTCGACCTTTACCGGGAATGTCCTTAGGCTCACGCAAACCGGTGCGCGCTTTGCCTCGCCGGTGCGATAGTCGAACTGGCCGTTATGCTTTGGGCATTCGATCGTGAAATCCATCACCAGCCCATCGCACAGATGCACGTTTTCATGGGTGCAAAGCCCGGCGGTGGCATAGAATCTGCCATCGACCCCGTGGTAAATGGCATAGGTCGCGCCGCCATGGTCGAAGCGGATCAGGTCTTCTTCGTCGATATCGTCGATCGCGCAGGCGTCAATCCAGGGCATCGTCTTACTCCGCAGCGTTGGGGGCCATAATGCCCGGGACATATTGGTGGAAATCTTCGCGGTAGGGCTTCGCAGAAGCCGGAAGTTCGCGTTTCAGGAAGTAGTCCTCGTTGGCAAGCTGGCGTTTCAGCGCCTGCCACATTTCGCGAAATGCATCCGCAATGGAACGATTGGGCGCGGGAAGGTCGGCCTTGATCGCTTCATGCAGGCGCGGCAGGGCGTGATATGGAACCATCGGGAACATGTGGTGTTCGACGTGGTAGTTCATGTTCCAGTAGATGAAGCGGCTGACCGGATTCATATAAACGGTGCGGCTGTTCAGGCGGTGGTCAATGACATTATCCGCCAGCCCGCCGTGCTGCAAAAGGCCGGTCATCACATGATGCCACGCTCCGTAAAGCCGGGGCAGACCGATGACCATCAGGGGCAGGATTGACCCAAGCGCCAGGGCCAGGACAACGCTGGCCGCATAGAGTGCCAGATGGATCTGTGCCACCCGGCGAACCTTGCCCCATTCGCTTTGCGGCACATAGGTCTTTTCAGAGGCGGTGGGGCCGGCAAGGGCATTCCGGATCAGGTTCGGGAAGAATTTCAGAACATCGAGAATGCCAAAGAAGTTCAGAACCAGCTTCAGCATTTCCGGTGGGCGCATGACCGCAATCTCGGGGTCACGACCGACGAAATAGGTTTCCGAGTGGTGGCGCGCGTGGCTCCACCGCCAGGTGGCGGAGTTGCGCATGATCATGAAGGACGCAACTTCATAGACCATATTGTTCATCCATGGCGTGCGGAAAGCGGTGCCATGGCTACATTCATGCCAGCGCGAGTCGGAGGCCGAGCCGTAGAGCACACCGTAAGCCAGCCAGAACGGCACTGACCACCAAGTCGGCCAAAGCGCGATCCCCACGGCGGCAAACACGATCATCAGTCCGTAAAGGAGAACCGTATCGCGAATGGCCGGGCCGTCGCTGCGCGCCATCAGGTCTTTCATTGCTTTGCGCGGCAAATCGGAATGATACCATTCTGCCGCAGTTAGCCCGCTTTCGACAGCGCGTTTCGCGTCTGCCCCAAAGAGGCTGTAATCTCGTTTCCCCATGTCTGCTACTCCCTGGCCCGGCTGCTGGGCTTTTCACGTCGATAGACTGACGATGCGTGATTCACCAAGAGTTGCGCTTGTAAGTTTCATCAGCAGCCATCATCGTGAATGACAGTTTGATGTAATTTCGGCAGGAGTATACATGGCCCGGCGCACCACCATTCACGACGTCGCCCGTGAGGCGGGAGTTTCTACTGCCACCGTGGATCGGGTGCTGAATGCCCGGGAGAAAGTGCGTGAGGATACCGCGCGCCGGGTCTATGAGGCGGCGCGTCTGGTCGGGTATCATGCCACGCCCCTGATCGGGCAAAGGGTGCAGCAGGATCTGCCGCGCCTGCGGCTTGGAGTCGTGCTGCACAAACAAAAGCAGGCCTTCTATCAGACCTTCAAAGCCGAACTTGAGCGCGCGGCAGCGCAGGCCACGGGCCTGCGGGCGTCGGTGCTGATCGAGTTTGCCCCCTCGCAATCGCCGGCAGACTTTGCTGCATTGATGGATGGGATGGCAGACCGAGTTGACGCAGTGGCGGCCACGGCAGTCACCCATCCGGAAGTGACCGAGGCGGTTATGCGATTGAATAGCAAGGGAATTCCCTGCTTTGCACTGTTAAACGACTTTGCTCAGGGCGTCAGACAGAACTACCTTGGCATGAATAATATGAAGATCGGCAGGATTGCGGCGCATATGATTGCGATTTCCAGCCACCAGGCCGGCAAGATCGCGGTTTTTGTCGGGGGATATCGCTGGCACGGGCATGAGCTTCGCGAGACCGGATTTCGCAGCTACTTCCGTGAATATGCGCCGCAATTTACGGTTCTGGACACGCTGGTCAACCTTGAAACCCGACAACTGACTTATGAGGCAACGCTTGATCTGCTGAACCGCCATCCTGACCTGCAGGGCATCTATTGTGCAGGTGGCGGGATGGAGGGCGCGATCGCTGCATTGCGCGAAGTGCGCCAACCCGGAGAGGTGACTTTGATCGTCAATGAGTTGACGCCTGAAAGTCGCGCCGCGCTGATTTCGCGGTATGTCGGCATGGTCATCGCCACGCCTCTAAGCCGGCTGTGCACGGATCTGTTCACCCTTGCGGCCGAGGCCGCACGCGGGGGCATCACGCCGCTGCAAGGCCAGCATTTTCTGCCGCCAGATCTTTATATGCCCGAGTCGGTTTGACTGCATATTGACGAATATACATCATCTTTTACGTCCCAACACATCAAATATGACGGAAAGATCGGCACCCATAGTTGACCCGCGGGACGTTGCCAAACATGGTCTGGCCTTGTTGCAGCAGGCAGGGAGGCCACGCGATGACATCGTTCGCATTGAACCACATGACAGTGGCTTGCCTTGGTTATGCCCAGTTGCTG
>CANJQT010000022.1 GCA_947476475.1 Paracoccaceae bacterium
ACGCTTGCCCAGCGAGCAAAATCAGGCGATCTTGAAGTCAAGCGGCAGGCCACTTGGGGAATGTCGGTCAATATGGTCGACCTACGTGATGCCTGCATTTTGCTTCTTTCTTCGATTGCCTCTTTGGGCCTAACTTCGGGTTCGTCTTAACCGCTGGGGGGATTGCCTGGAAAACGCGCGAAAGGGGGAAGTCACCCTATCTTGCGTAAGGTGACGTCAGTCGTTCTGGTTTTCGCCTCGCAGGTGTTCGCTGACCTTGTCACCATTGATGACATTCGCCTGCTGGAGGTGACAGTTTTGGGTCTGTGCTTCACGCGTTGCGTCAGCATTTTCAGCATCTGGTACCGGACAAACAGGTTGCCAGTCATCAGTACGCCGCAGACTCAAGTCAGGACTGTTTGGGGTGGGTTTTGAGAACTCGGTACCGCTTTGAGACAACAAGCCTCTTTCCCGATTGCGACCAGTGAGCATACTAGAAGAAAAGGCAGGGTGCTTAGGGTGATATGTCCAAAAAATGCCCGCACTACCCCTCGCGTTTCCTTCAGTCATTTGATCACTATTGCGTGTGAGAAACTACCATTGCGTGCATGACGCTATTAAGAACAACTCAGGGTGTCAATGCAATTGTTTGCACTTCGGCTGGCACCCCCGGTTGCGTCCGTCAAGGTGGTGCAACTTGTTTCGTGTCCTGAGTGGCGGTGTTGCTGATGTCTGGGCGCCGAGGATTCACATAGTGAATCCATGCGGTTAGACGGGCGCCATAAGCAAACCGACACCCGCCCGCTAGCGCACGACGAACTGGTCCGGCTATCGCCGCAAGAGACCCCGACTGACAGACAGCAGAAATCCAGATCCGCGTCGCCCTGATGAACCGCTTCAACGCACTCGATACTTCCTAGATTGTCTGCGCCGCCTGACGCCAGCGGCGAAGGCGAAGTCACGCCTCGGGCCTCATTTACGCAATAACGGCAATTCAAGGGATCAGGGCGTTGCGATCAGTGCGTCCGTTCCCGACCAGCGGCAGGCGAAGGCGGGCCGACGGGCGCCGATGACTGCCGTCAATGAGCCACGCCGCCGAATCTGTTCAAATCTTCCTCGTGAACCTGAATCGGGAGGACTGCAGATGAACAGTACCGCACACCACACCGCGACCGAGGAAGGCGTTTCCCGGCGTGGCTTTCTTCAGATTGCCGCGCTGGCGGGAACTGCGGCGGGGATGGCAAGCCGTGCTGCCTATGCCGACGGGCAGATCGGCTATTGGGCGATGGATCTGCCGGATGACAAGCTCAAGGGCATGTTGCGCACCATCCTGCGTATCCGCTGGCATGAACGCACCATGGCCGACAAGATGCTGACCGACTCGAATTACCGTGGCTATAACCACTTCTACGCCGGACAAGAGGCCGTAGCGACCGGCGTTTGCGCGGCCCTGCGCAACGACGGGCCGTTCGATCAGATTGATGTCGCCTATTCCACGCACCGGCCTTCTGGCCATGCGCTGGCCAAGGGCGTGGACATGAAGCTGATGCAGGCGGAAATGGATTTCCGCGCCACCGGCCTGAATGGCGGTTATGCGGCGGAAATGCACATCGCTGACCCTTCGGTTGGCTTCATGGGCGCCGACGGCATGATCGGCCCCGGCCATGCAATCGCCACAGGCTCGGCCTTTGCGTTCCGCGCGCGCGGATCGGATCAGGTTTCGGTGGTGTTTGGCGGCGACGGAACCTATGCCACGCCGCATTTCCATTCGGCCCTGAACAACGCCAAGCTTCTGGATCTGCCATTCATCTATGTGTTGGAAAACAACCTTTACCACCAGTACGCGCACTATTCCTATTCCTGCCCGCATACCGACATTGCGGACGCGGCACGGGCATATGGCATTCCGGCGCGGGTGGTGGACGGGCAGGACGTGTTTCAGGTCTACAACGCCGCGAAAGAGGCGGTGGATCGCGCCCGGTCGGGCGGCGGGCCGACTTTCATCGAAGCAAAGACCTATCGCTATTACAACCACTGGGGCGCGCCGGGGGCCGAGGCTGGCAAGCTGGGTGCGTTCGGTTACGACCCACTGGCCATCACTTCGTTCCGGCCAGAACGCGAAGTGCGCGCCTGGATGCAGCGCGATCCGGTCGACATCGCCCGCAAGACGCTGATCGACTGGGGGCTGCTGGATGCCGCCGCCGCCGACGCGATGGAAGAGGAGGTCAAGGCTGAAGTGACCGAGGCCTTTGCCTGGGCTGCGGAACAGCCGCTTTGCAAGCCCGAGGATGGACTCAAGAACGTATTCGCCGAAGGCGAGGTTATCCCTCGCCAGATCGCCTGAGGAGGTGCCCGAAATGACCGAAAAATCATGGATGTATGCGGTCCTTGAGGCCGTCGCGGCCGAGATGCGGGCCGATCCGGCGATGACCTGGATCTTCGAGTTGACGCCACCTGTCGCCTCGAACCCCGGCATGCCGGTGATCAACCTGGAGACCGAGTTTGGCCGCAAGCGGGTGGTCAACACCGGCATCGACGAAAACTGGATGGTGCAGGCGGTGATCGGCGCGGGCCTCGCCGGGTCACGCGCGGCAACGTACATTCCCTATCAGGGGGCTTGCATGCCGTTTCAGGCAATCCAGAACCACGCGGGCAAGCTGCGCCACATGACCGGCGGCAAGGCATCACTGCCCGTGGTCTTTGTGATGGAGATGACCGGCCAGACGCCGGGCTTTGCCGGGCAGCATTCCGACTATGAGATTGACAGCTATTACATGCACATCCCGGGCGTGCGCACGGTGATCCCGTCAACGCCCTATGACGCCAAAGGGATGATGGTTTCGGCGCTGAGAAGCCCCGATCCGGTGGTGTTCCTTTATCCCGCCGGACTAAGGATGCTGAGCGAGGAAGTGCCGGACGACCAGTACGAGGTTCCGCTGGACAAGGCGGCGGTGCGTCAAGAAGGCAGTGATCTGACCATCGTCGGTTCGGGCGGCGGAATGCCCGACGTGCTGAAAGCCGCCAAGCGGCTGACAGACGAAGGCATGTCGGTCGAGGTGATCGACCTTAGGGTTCTGAAACAGATGGACACCGAAACGCTGGTCGCGTCCGTCGCCAAGACCAAACGCCTGCTGGCGGTGGACCAAAGCTATTACACGCTTGGGCCGGCTGCCGAAGTTGTCGCCCGCTGCGCCGAAAATGTCGAAGGCGCGCGCTTCAAGCGGATCGCCTTCCCGGATGCGCCGCCACCGGCTTCGCCCGAGATGTTCAACTGGATGCGGCCTGACGCCGAACGCGTTTACGCTGCCGCCAAGGCGATGGTCTGAAGTGATGGAAATTGGACGCACCCCCCAACCAGCGGCGTTTCGGGACGCGCGCGAAGTGCCGCTGGGCGAGACGATGCAGTGCCAGCGCTGCGGGCATGTTCACATGGTGCCAGAACAAATTTCAACGGCGTTCTGGCGCGATGAGGGGCTTGTCGTGATCCGCGACATTCCGGCGATGGTTTGCGCGTCCTGTCGGGAAGAGTATGTGGATGATGCGACGGCGCTTGCCATTGACATGATGCGTGGCGCCGGCCTTCGCGCCGACGGCGCGGTGGCGCGGATCGAGGTTCCGGTCTTTTCCTTCGTGGTATTGCAAAAGGCCGGAACGGGCTGATGCGGCGCGCCCTGATCAGCCTGTCAGTGGCGGGAATTGCGACCGCGCTTTGGGCGGGGGGGCCGTCGTTCGACTTCATGCCGGATGGCGGGCGCGCAACTTTCATGCAGGTCTTTCCCGACCCCGAAGCTGCGCGGGCGGCACTAAAGGCACATACGACCCTGGAGGAATGGAACGCCGCCATCGCTGCGGCGGTACCAGAACTTGATCCGAAAGGCGCCCGCACGCTTGCGGGGTATCTTGCCGCAAATGCCCCGCTGGCAGCCCTTGCTCAGGCCGAGGATCTGTCTGCCGCCCTGCCCCAGGACGGGAAGGATCTTGCCCTTGCCCGTTGTCAGTCGTGCCACTCGCTGTTCACCGGCTACCTCATGCAACGGCGCGATGATGCGGCTTGGCGGGGGGTCTTCAAATCACCTTTCCACAGTGGGATCGCGATGACCGAAGCCGAACTTGCCACCTTCGCCGACTATTCTGCAGTCAACATGCCGCTTCGGTTCGAGGACGTGCCACCCGAACTCAGGTTCTGAACCACAGCAGAGGAAACCCAGATGAAACGCATCAGCCTTGCCCTTTGCCTGCTGGCCACCGCCGCCTTTGCCGAAGATGTCTTCGACTTCATTCCACCGGGCGGGAGGACGATCCTTGAGGGGCTGCTGGCCGATCACCCCGAAAGTCGCGCGGCCCTTGCCACCGCGCGCAGCGCCCCCGACTGGGCAGCCGCCCTTGCTGGCGGCACCTCGGATTTGGCGGGAACCGAAGGTCTGGACGAGTGGCAGCGCCAGACACTGGCCGACTATCTTGGCTATGCGGGCGCGCTGGCCGACGCGGACACGCTTCCGCAGGATGGCCGCGACATGGCGCTGGCAAAATGTCAGTCCTGTCACATCATCACCGTGGTCGTCACCCAGTCGCGAACCCGCGACGCATGGCTTGGCACCATGAACAAGCCGTCGCATGTCGGAGTGCCGCTGACACCTGAGGAACGCGGGCAACTTGCCGATTATCTTGTGGTCAACGCCGGGATTCCGATTGACGATATCCCGCCCGAATTGCGCGCGGGTGGCGCTTCCTACTAAGGGGGGTGCGATGTCCTACACGGACCCCGGCTTCTGGCTTTTGCTTGCAGCGACACTTGGCGTCTTTGCCGCAGCGCCGGTCGGCTGGCGGCCTGCGGCGCTGCTGGCGTCCAGCCTGATTTTCTATGGGGCGCCTGACTGGCATCGCCTGATCTGGCTTGGGGCTGTTGCGGCCCTTGGGCTGGCGGGCTGCGAGGGCGGCAGGCGCGTCGCGCAGGCCACGGCCATGATTCTTGTCGGGGCATTGGTGCTGGTGAAATTCGGCGATGCGGCGGGACTGGGCCTGCCCCCAGCGCCGCCGGGCTATTCCTTTTATTCATTCACGATGGTGGCTCACCTGGTCGACAGGGCGCGCGGGCAGGCCCCGGATACGCGCGGCATTCCCTTCCTTCTGCACGTCGCATGGTTTCCCAAACTTTTGGCCGGACCGATCGAGCGCAGCAAGGCCTTCGTGCCCCAACTTGGCACACTCGCAATCCGGCCCGGCCCCGCAGCACTTGGCTTCACGCTGATCCTGTCGGGGCTGCTGAAGAAACTGGTGATTGCCGACAATCTGGCGCCGGTCGTCGATGCTGCCTATGCGATCCCGGCCTATGCGGCGCCGCTGGATCTGATCATGGCCAGCTACTTCTTCGCCTTCCAGATCTATTGCGACTTTTCGGGCTACACCGACCTTGCGCTTGGCCTGTCGGCGCTGGTCGGGCTGCAGCTAAGCCGCAATTTCGACCGGCCCTATCTTTCGCCGTCCGTCACCGCCTTCTGGTCAGATCGCTGGCACATCACGCTGGGCCGCTGGTTCCGCGATTACGTCTATATCCCGCTTGGCGGAAGCCGACACGGGTCGGTGCGGCGGACCCTTAACCTGATGACCGTCTTCGCCCTGTCCGGCCTTTGGCATGCGGGGCTTGGCTATGGGGTCGGGTGGGGGTTTCTGGTTTGGGGCCTGCTGAACGGCGCTTTCGTGGCCGCCGAAAACCTGCTGCCAGCGGGCCGGCCGGGGATGCTGCGTCCGCTTTCGATCCTGCTGACCTTCCATCTTGTACTGGTGACATGGGTATTCTTTCGCGCGGCCACGGTCAGCGATGCGCTGTTGATCCTGCGCCGGGTTGCCGCTGGCCTTGCCGACTTGCCCGCAGTGCTTCCGGCTTACCCGTTCAGCACCGCCCAGATGATGGGTGCAGCACTGATCGCACTTCTGGTGGCCGGCGAACTTGCATGTCGGGACTGGCCCGCCCGCATCGTGGCGCTGCCGCAACCGCTGCGCTGGGCGGCTTGGTATGCGGCGATGGCGGTCTTGCTTCTTCTGGGCCGTTGGCAGGGCGCGGGGTTCATCTATGCCCAGTTCTGACAGCGACCGCTGGCACCCCGGCCAGATCCTTGCCTTCCTTGGCATCGGTGCCGTTCTTTACCTTGCGCTGCTGTTTTGGTCCGAACGGCTGGCCATGGCAAACGGTGCGCGTAACCCGTTCTTCCAGATCGAACGTGCGGCGCAGCAGCAGGACTGGATCATCCTCGGTGCCTCGCACGCGATGCCGCTGGCCTTCGACGGGGCCGAAGCGCAGATCGAGGCTGCGACCGGCCAGACCATTCTCAATCTTGCGGCGACCGGCAGTGGCCCTTTTGTCTGGCGGCTGGTGGCCGAACGCTATTTCCGCGACCATGCCGCGGCGAATGTCCTGATTGTGGCTGACGGCTTTGCCTTCCGCGACCGTCGCTGGAACCAGGACCGCATCGGCGACAGTGATTTCCTGCCGCGTGTGCCCTGGGATATTGCCACTTTGCGGGTGATGGCCGCTGCGGTGCCGCGCGGATTGCGCCCAACAACGCTTGCCAATTACGCGACCGGGTTTTCCAAGATTGGCAACCCGGACCGTTTCAAGCCCGACATCTGGGAAACCGAGGCGCGGTTTGACCTTTCGCCCCGTCCTTCGGCGGCCTCGGACAAGGCGCGCGTGGCTTACCTTTATCCCGGCCCACCTGACCCGGCGGCAGAGGCGGCCTATTTCAACGACCTTGGTGCGCTTGCAGACCTTGCCCGCCGGAACGGTGCGCGCGTGACCGTGATCCGCCCGCCGCTGCCAGACCGCTTCCGCGCGTTGCTGCCCGATGATGCGGCCTTCGCGGCGCGCCTGTCGGCTTTCGCGGCGGCGCAGGGGGTCGGTTATGCGGACATGGCCGGGGTCCTGCCTGAACCACGCTTTTACCTGGACCCCGACCACCTTAATCGTGCCGGCGTCGAGGCTTGGTTGAACGCCGAACTGGGTGCGCTGCTGCGCGACCGTTGAGCGCCGTCAATGCGAAAGGCGCCGATTCGGCAGACCTTTTTCGACGATGGGTTTTGAGTCTTTTGGCGAGACCATGGAGAAGAAAATGCAGGATACCGAAGTCAGAAAGAGCGTTATTGAGGCGCTGGAATTCGAACCGTCGATCTATGCCGCAAATATCGGCGTGGCCGTGGAGGAAGGGGTTGTCACCCTGACGGGGCATGTTCCTACCTATACTGAACGCCTTACCGCTGAACGCATCGTCGGTCGCGTGAAGGGCGTTCGCGGCGTCGCACAGGAAATCGAGGTGCGCCCGGTGGGAACGAATGTCACCGCCGACGATGAAATAGCCAAGCGCGCCGCCAATATCCTGCGATGGAACACCTCAATCCCTAAAGAGGCCGTGCGCGTGTCGGTTCGCAAGGGCTTCCTCACGCTTGAAGGCGCGGTTGAGTGGAACTATCAGAAATCGGTCGCCGAGAATGCCGTTCACGGCATTGCCGGCGTCACGGGCGTTTCCAACCAGATCATCATCACGCCAAGCGCAAATGCGGGCGATGTGCGGCAACGCATCGAAAATGCACTGCGCCGCGATGCCGAACTCGATGCCTCTGCCATTCAGGTCAAGGTTGCGGATGGTTCCGTGACGCTTGAGGGCAGGGTCGATTGCTATGCCGACCGTCAGATCGCCGAACGCGCCGCTTGGTCGGCACCGGGGGTGCGCAAGGTGGAAGACAGGCTGCGGGTCGGTTAACGCGTGCCGCACCCGGTTCCATCGGGGGCCGGGCCATGTCTTGGCAAGGAGATCAGGTTCATGTCGGAAACCGGATTTGGACGACGGGCATTTTTGGGCACAGCAGTGGTTGGCAGTGCCGTTTGCGCATGGCCTGCGCAGGCGCAGACCGATGACATGCCCTTGACCAAGGCGCTTGAGCTGCGCCGATCGACGCGGGCCTTTCAGCCTGAACGCGGCGTTGATGATGAAACGCTTCTTGCCTTGGCGTGGGCTGGGCAGGGCATCAATAGGCCCGAAACCGGCCTGCGCACAGCGCCCTCCTGGCATGGCGCGACCGAAACCAAGCTTTATGTTGCGGACGCAAGCGGCGTGCGGCTTTATGATCCGGCCGCCAACAGCCTGTTGTCCGTGCTGCCCACCGACATCCGGCCGATCATCAGCCCGCAGCCCTTCGTGGCGACCGCTCCGGTCTGCCTTATCTATGCGGCGGATCTGGCCGGGATGCCAACGGACGCGCCAGACGAAGAAAAGCGAACCTTCGCGACTGTCGATGCCGCCATCGTGGCGCAGAACGTCTACCTGTTTTGCGCCTCGCGCGGCCTTGGAACCTGCTTGGTAGGCGGAGTTGACGCGGCAAAGGTGCAGGAAACCTTGACGATGGGTGCCCGCGTCATTGCTACTTTCGCGCAGCCGGTGGGTTGGCCGGCCTGACGGGTCCGTGCATTCCGTTCAGGGGCGCCGGGATCGGAGTGCCCGCCTTGTTTTGGTTGGCCGTCTGCCGCCAAGGGCCTTTCGCACCGCGTCTTTTGCCGGAATTCAGCGTGTTCCCCGACCATGAACTGACCAGGAAAGGAATGAACAGATGACTGACCACATTTCGATGCGTGTTCTTGTCGCCGCAGTTGCGGTGATGGCTGCGGTAACGACGGGCACCGGCGTTTTGGCACAAGAGGACGATGACGATTATGAGGGCATGATGCAATTCCGGCCCTTCTGGGGCCAGCAGTATGGCGGCTGGGGCATGATGGCACAGCCGATCGACACAGATGGCGACGGTTTTGTGACGGCGTCAGAAGCGTCGGCCCATGCAAGCGTGGTGTTTGCTTTGCTCGACGGTGATGGCGACGACATGATTTCCGAAGACGAGTTCGCGGATGGCGGACGCGGATCGATGCCGATGTTTCACCACAACGTAAAACGGTTCTATGTGAATCGCACCGCGCGGTTCAAGGCACTGGACGGCGACGGTGACGGAACCGTGACGCTGGCCGAGTTCATGGCCAAAGCGCAAGCCAGTCACGAATCGGCAGACACCGACAAGGACGGCAAAGTCACCGTGTGGGAATTCCGCGCACAGCAAAAACCGTTCTGAGCGTGACACAAGGCGCAGCGGCGAAAGTCAGGCCAGCATCGGGTGTGCCTGCCCTCATGCGTTGTCTCCTGCGGTCGCTGCGTCTGACAGTCGCTGTACTTCAGCGAGGTAGCGTTGTGTGCGTCCGATCCATCTGGCCGGGGTGCGCGGGTCCGGGTCGCGCAAATGGTCCAGTGACAGCCGCGCCCGCGTGACCAGCCGAAACATGGCGTAGGTCGTCACAAGCGGCGCAACAGGTGGCGCGAAGCCGGCATCGCGCAGCCCTGTCAGTAACGTCTCTACAAGGTCCGGACGCCCCAGCATGGCGCATTCCGCAGCCAGATATCCCACCTCGTCAAAGACATCGACCACCCGCATTTCACGGGCGGTTTCCACCCGGTCAAAGATCACCAGCGGGTCGGTCAGGCACACATGTTCCGGGCGCAGATCGCCATGCCCTTCAATGACCAGCCCCGCCTTTTCCCGATCTGCGATATGCGCCTGCGCCTGCTCGATCCGGTCGCTCAGATCCGTGACGATCCGCTGGACCGGGATGCCGGGCAAGTGCCCCGCCAATTCGGTCAGATTGGCTGCATTGACGGCCTGTTCGCGGCGCAAATGGGCAAAGTACATCCCGGCCGGCGGCGGTGTCGTCTGTTGCTGCCGGTAGAAGTGCGCAAGATGCGCGACCAGCGCCGCAACCTCGGTCGGGGAGGGGCCCTGATGGGCGGCAATCACCACGTCAAGCATGCGGTCGGCCGGAAGCCTTCGCATGTGGACCAGCCAATCCACCACGCGCCCCTCGCCGCCAAGGGTAAGCTGCGCATCAGCCTGGGTCAGGGGAAGCACTTCGATATAGACCCTGCCCGCAAGAGCCCGGTTCAGCCGCATTTCCTCGGAACAGGCGGTGGCGCGCCCCGACAGTGTACGGTGGTCGAAATACCCGAAACTGACCGGCTTCTTCAGCTTGAAAGCCGAACTGGCGGTCAAAAAGACATAGGCCATATGTGTCTCGATAACCTGCGACACCCCCGGCATTGCTGACAGAAAGGCGACTTTCTGGTCAATCGTGGCTTCGCCTTCAATGTCGGGTGCCAAGGGCATCACATCCGCATGTCCGGCGATGGCTCGCGCGCCCTGAGGGCGGTTTGGTCGTATTCACTCAGAATGATCTGGCAGCGCAGCAGGGCCAAGACTGCGGAAACCGCAGCGTCAGGTTCGGTGGGCGGGCGGCTTTGGAACGGCTTCATCACGCGGTCCAGAAAATCATCCGCTGACCGGGAATGCGGCGGGGTGTTTGACGGAACCCAACCCTCGAAATAGATGCCACGCAGCAACGTCGGCAATTTTGCCGCAAGGCCTGCAGCCTCGTCCACCGTCAGGAAGTCGCGCAGGGCATGCAGCGTTTGGCGCAAAAGCAGATAGGCCTGATCACGGTCGTGCCAATTCAGGTCCACCTGCAGCAGGTCAAGCCATTCGGCCACAATCTGCGGCGCGTCATCAAGTACCCTGATCCCGGTGGTTTTCATAATGCCCCCCTGTCCTGCAGGTCAGCCAGTGGACCACCCCTGGCCTGTCACCCGGCCCTTGTTTATGTGGGCCGCCGCGACGGAAAGGGGCATAGCGGCACCGATCAAGGACCACGAACCCTGGTTGCTTGGCCGACAGCATCACTTTCCATCCTGATGAAGGAAGCTTCCGTGACCGGGGCCCAAAACGCATTGACGGCGGTCAATGAAGCAGATGCCCGACAGGCTGAATATGCCCGCATGCAGATTTTTGACCTTACCCCTTTTCACCCCTTGGGCGCGTCGGTGGCGCACCACTCCGGCTACCCGCTCGCCCCGCTCGAGATGCGCGCCTTCAAAGGCGGGCAGCACAAGATGCGGCCTCTGGTCAGTGTGCGCGGCGAAGACGTCTTTGTTTTTTCAACGCTGCACGAAGCGATGCAGATGTCGGTCAACGACCATCTTGTGCGCATGCTTTTCTTCATCGCGGCCTGCCGTGACCACGGCGCTGCGCGGGTGACGGCGGTCGCCCCCTGGCTGCCCTACGCCCGCAAGGATCGCGTGACCAAGGCGCGTGACCCGGTGGGCTCGCGCTACGTGGCGCAGCTGTTCGAAGCGGTTGGCACCGATGTGCTGATCACCGTCGATGTGCACAATCCGGCGGCATTCCAGAATGGCTTCCGGTGCCGGACCATCCATCTGGACACCTGCCGGCTGTTTTCCAACGAGGTGGCGGCGCGTGCCGGTGATGCCCCCGTCACCATCATGTCGCCGGACTGTGGCGGCGTGAAACGGGCCGAACTTCTGCGCCAGTCTGTCGAATTGGTTCGCAACAGGCCTGCCGGGTTCGCACTGATGGAAAAGCACCGGTCTGCGGGGGTGGTCAGTGGCCATCTCTTTGCAGGCGAGGTCAAGGATCAAGATGTCTGGATCGTAGACGACATGATCGAAAGTGGCGAAACGATGCTGCGCGCAGCGGCGGCCTGTCGTGATCGGCAGGCGCGCGCCGTGCATCTTCTTGCGACACACGCGCTGTGCGAGGCCGAAGCCGCAGACCGGATATGTGCGGGAACCTTCGACAGCCTGACCATAACCGACTCGGCGGCAGCCATCACGCCGTCCGTGCCCGATCCCCGGCTGCGCAGCCTGAGTGTTGCCCCGATGATTGGTCAGTCGCTGGCCCGGATGCATCAGGGCCAGGCCGTCAGCCCGGTGCTTGATCCGACCGGACTTATTCGGTGACGATGCTTGCAAGGAAAGGATACCAGATGGAAATCGACAAGGTCATGCACGTTCCTGCCCAGTGGGTTGAAGCAACCACCAGCGTGGCCGAAGCCGCACGGCGGATGAAGGCCGACGACATCGGCGCGTTGCCGGTTGGCAAGGATGACAGACTCGTCGGCATGGTCACTGACCGCGATCTGGCGTTAAGGGTTCTGGGCGAGGGGCGCGACCCCTCCACAACGACGGTCGAACAGGTGATGACCCCCGGCATCGTCTGGTGCCGCACCCACCAGACCGTCGAGGATGCCATCTACATGATGGAACAGAAGAAGATCCGACGGCTTCCGGTAATTGACGACAAGAAACGGCTGGTTGGCATGCTCAGCATCGGCGATGTCGCCGGCGCGTTGCCACGCCAACTTCTGGGCGAACTGGTCAACGCCGTAGCCGATCACCACAACTGAACCCGGAGCAGCACATGCAGCGCGAACCCATCATCAGCTGGCACAGGATTCAACGGTCCGAGGCCATCGAATCCATCATCCGCAAGCGGATCGCCTCTATCGAAAAGTTCTGCCCCGATGCAGTTGGGCTGCGGGTCACGCTTGACGCTCCACAACGGCAGCGCCATGCCGCTCGCGGTTTCGATGTGCGGCTTCATCTTGACCTGCCCGGCCCCGACCTTGATGTCGCCCGCAGCATTCGTCAGGGCCTTGGAGCAGAGGACCTGACGCGGGCGGTGAACGCGGCCTTCACTGCGCTGGAAAAACGGCTGAAGGAAAGCCGCAAGGTGCTGGGGGCGCTGGAGGTAAAGCACCACCCGACGATCCTGCACGGTGAGATTATCGAGATCGAGCCGGAGCTGGGTTATGGCTTCGTGCGCGCCGACGACGGCCGAGAGGTCTATTTTCAACAAGACAGTCTCGTGAACGGTGACTGGAAAGACCTCAAGACCGGATCCCGCCTGCGCTTCAGGGAACAGGATGGCGAGAAGGGTCCTTTCGCGGTGGATGTGGCACCGGCGAATGGTTGAAGATGGCTAGCTGATCACCAGCCAATCATGTGACGGGCATGCATGTCAGTTGCGCTTCAGGTTGCTGAAGGGTTTCCCGCATCAGCATGTGACGGCCACGGTCGCCATCTCTGACGCATATCTCACGGCGCCCCTTGCAGCATGGCCGCTGGGGCACCGCACTCTGCAAGATCAGCAAACCATATCACGTTGCGCTTTAAGCACTTATTTTCCCGAAGTCGAAAACCGGGATGCTGACATGGACATCCGAAACTGAACCATTGAAGCCTGCGCCTCTGATCCGGTCCAGTTCGGTTGCTGTCGCATGGCTGATGAAGTCCTCGCCGCAGGCAGTGCAGACCATGGCCGGCACACCGCGCACCATCAGGGCCTTTTCACCCAGCCAGAACACGCTGGAGACGGATCTTTCCTGTAACGGCCCTGCGCCGCAGCAGGGGCACCCGTGAAAGCCATCGGTGGCTTCCGTCGACAAGCCCGCTGAGGGCATCAGCCACTTTTCAGATATCGGTTCGTTCCTGCTCCAGTCCACATCAGACTCCTTGCTGCGATACCTCGTCAGATTCCACGACTTCCGCTTGTCTATCATTGACAGCCATCAACCTTGGTTGATGCCAATCAAGGCAGGGGGAACTGGCCGGGTTCAGTATTAGAGGCGGGATGAGAATGTGGCGCGGGCGCGCTACGGGGGCATTGGCGGATGACGAAGACCGACAGAAAATCGCAGGCCGAAGTGGTTCGCTTCCTGATGTCCCCTGCCACATATCCGGTTCCCGGAACGGTCAGTCACATCGAAACCCATGGCGCGCATATCTTCTTGTGCGGCGATGTCGCGCTGAAGATCAAACGCGCGGTTTGCTACGATTACATGGATCTTTCCACCCTGAAGCTGCGCCATGCCCTGCTGGACCGCGAACTGGTCCTGAACCGCGCCACTGCACCAAATATCTACCGTGACGTGGTGCCCATCAGCCGCAGTCCGGATGGCGCGCTGCATCTGAATGGCAAGGGGCACGTGGTTGAATGGGTGCTGCGCATGAACCGCTTCCCGGCAGACTGCGAAATGCCTGCCGTTGCCGCAAGCGGCAGGCTGACCGATGGCGTGGCAGAGGCGCTGGGCCGCGTCATCCACGAATTCCACGCCGGCTGCCCGCTGCGCACCGAACCTGGTGATGCGCTTATTCGGGATATCCTTGATGAACTGGCGCGGGTGCTGTCGCCGTTCGCGGCGTCGCTGGGTTCCGGGCAAATCAGCGCCTTCCTTGACATGGCGCGGCAAAGCCTTGCCAATCTCGCCCCTCTCTTGCGCCAACGATCCGCCAGCGGCCATGTCCGCCGGGTTCACGGTGATCTGCATCTGCGCAACCTTCTGCTGATCGACGGTCGGCCTGTGCTGTTCGACGCACTTGAATTCGATGAACGTCTGGCCACCTGCGATGTGCTTTACGATCTTGGGTTTCTGCTGATGGATCTGTGCCACCAGTCCTTCGCCCGTCAGGCGAACGCCGTGCTTAACGCCTATCTGCTTGCCGCTTCCGGGGCCGAGGATGCCGGCTTGGCAGCCCTGCCGCTGTTCATGACCGTGCGGGCGGCCATCCGGGCCATGGTTGCCCTGCAAACCGATCAGGCCAAGGGGCAGCCTGGCGCGTCCGCCGCCGAAGCCAGCCGCTATCTGACCCAGGCCGTCGGCCACTTGCAGGCGCGCAAGCCGCTTTTGCTGGCGGTGGGCGGGCTGTCAGGCACTGGCAAGACTGTGCTGGCGCGTCACCTTTCCCCCTTGATTGGCGGTTGCCCCGGTGCGGTCCACCTTCGCACCGATACCGAACGCAAACAGGGCGCCACTTCCGTCAGCTATGCCCCCGCCGCGCGCGGGGCGGTCTATCGGCAGATGCTGGCAAGAGCAGCGACCCTGATTGCCGCCCAAAGCAGCGTCATTCTGGATGGCACCTTTCTTGACGAAGCGCAGCGTCACTCCGCCCAAGACCTTTCTGAACAATCGGGCGCCTGCTTTCGCGGCCTGTGGCTGACCGCCCCGCCGGCTATTCTGATGGACCGGGTGACCCGGCGCCGGGGCGATGCCTCGGACGCGGACGCGGCGGTGGTGCAGGCGCAGATTGCCGCGGCCCAAATGGGTGCGGAAGCGGAAATGCCGGGATGGATCCCAATCGACGCCGGCGGAACCGCAGATGCAACAAGGGATGCGGCATTGGCGGTTCTCGCGCGCTTGCCGTAACCCCTTAACGCGGGAACCCCTGGGGGCTTGGGCAATATCTGATCCCTGCCTTGGTCAGGCGGCCCCGCCCATTGACGGCGGTTAATGCCCGGCACCGGTTCATTGGTCTAGAAATAGCGTACGAAGCCAGCCCGGAGGAGCCATGTGGATCGCAGTCTTTAACCGCTTTTTGCGCCGTCTGATCATCGAAGGCCATTTGGCCGTCAACATCGGTCGCCACCCGGAAATGCGCTTCGGCAACGACGCTGAGCCAAAGGTCACGGTTCGGATCAGGAACGAGGCAACCGTCAGGCGGCTGGTGCTTGACCCGGAATTGGCCTTGGGCGAATGCTATATGGACGGGTCTCTGACGGTTGACGGGGACGACATTCAGGGCCTGATGGGCATCATGGCCCGCAACGTGGCCCATGCCCGTGACGTGTCGTTCACCGCGCGCGCCAATGCGCTGCGACGGCGGCTGCGTCAGCGGCGCGATCAGGCCAATGGCGGTTCCGCAGCGCGGCGCAATGTGGCGCATCACTACGATCTGACGCCAGCGATCTACGATCTTTTTCTGGATTCCGACCGGCAATATTCCTGCGCCTACTTCTTCGACCCATCCGCAACCCTCGAGGCAGCGCAGGCAGCCAAGAAGGCCCATATCGCCCGCAAGCTGCTGATCAAGCCAGGTATGCGGGTTCTTGATATCGGCTGCGGGTGGGGGGGAATGGCACTGACTCTGGCAGGCGACTACGGGGCGCACGTCACTGGAATCACCCTGTCTGAAGAACAGCTTCTGATTGCCCGGGACCGGGCGCAGAAGGCGGGACTTGCCGACCGCGTGTCGTTCGAAATGGCGGACTACCGCACGGTAACGGGCCAGTATGACCGGGTTGTGTCAGTAGGCATGTTCGAACATGTCGGCGCCCCGAACTTTGAAACCTACTTCAACGTGGTGCGTGACCGTCTGGTTTCCGACGGGGTCGCGCTGATCCATACCATTGGCTGCACCACCCCGCCGGGTCCAACCAACCCTTGGATCCTGAAGTATATCTTTCCCGGCGGCTATCTTCCGGTGCTGTCCGAAGTGGCCGAAGCGATTCAGAATACCGGGTTGCGCATCGGTGACATCGAATGCCTGCATCTGCACTATGCTCTTACGCTGCGGCACTGGTTTGACCGTTTCAGCGCCAAGGCCGATGTGGCGGCAGGTCTGGCGGGCGAAGAGTTCGTGCGGATGTGGCGCTACTACCTTGCCGCGTCAGAACAATCCTTTAGACACACGCCGCAGGATGTGTTCCAGTTTCAACTCAGCCGCGATGCAAGTGCCGTGCCGATCACGCGGGATTATCTTTATTCCCCGCCGCTGCAGGTTCCGGCAATGGCGCGGGCGGCTGAGTGACCGCGCTGTCGGCACGAAGGGCCGCACATTCTTCTTCCCGGCCGCGCACCACGCGCCGCCCGGCCATTGGTCCGCGGGTTTCGGTAACGATGGTGCAGCGTCCCTCGGGGTGGCCATCCTGATGGAAATAGACAACGACCCAGTCGTCGGTCTTGCCCAGTTCATGCGCAAGCGCGGTGTTCGACCACATCAGCGTTAGATGCCAATCGTCGCGCCGGGCATGCAAAATCGGCAGCCAGGCCTTGCCTTCCGGGTTGAACCGCCGCGGCGCAATCATCCGCAGTTGTCCGGCCGCAGCACGATCGCGGTAAAGCTTGTCGGCGTCCAGCAGGGTCTGGATGGGCGGCCCCGCAACCGGGCCAGACCCGCGCCGCGCCGTCCTGATCCGGCCAAGCCGTGCAGCCACCTGCGCCAGCAGCGCCTGCCTGCGGCGACGGCCAAAGCCGGGGATCTTCCGCCCGCCCGGTTGCAAGGCGATTTCGAGTTCTTCGAGCGTTTCCAGATCCTCGTCATCGGCAAGTTTGCGCGCCAGCGTCGGCCCGATTCCGGGGATGGTCATGAACAATCGCGCGGGCGATGCATCACCGCGCAGCCGGTCCAGCTGCGACCACCGGCCCGATGTCAGCATTTCCGCCAGCGCCGCCGCGATACCGCGCCCGATCTTCGGCAACGCCACAAGACCCGCCAACCCGTCGCGGGCAAACAGTTCGCGCAGCGGTCTTTCCATGCTCAGGACGTAATCGGCGGCCTCTTGAAAGGCGCGAATGCGAAACCGGTCATCGCCCTGCTGTTCAAGAAGCCCTGCGTATTCTTGCAGGCGCCCTGCAAGGACGGCGTTTTCCTCGATTCCAACTGACGTTTCCAATGTTTGAATCACCATCTCTTGCCCGCCATGCCCGCCGTCAATGAAACCTGCCAACAGCCGCCCGTCCGGTTCCACCCGACCTGATCGCGCGGCAATCCCGTAAGCTGGTCCACACCACGGAAGAACCGCCCGGCACGGCCTGCGCGGTCTGTGTTATTCGGCCCCATCTGCTTCGCCTACGGCGCGCCGCGACGAGTCGCATTGACCGGGGTCAACACAGGCCAAAACCGCACGGCCCCGACTTTCGCCGCTGTCCCCGGATTGACCTCGGTCAAGGCCGGGCACGGGTGGTGTGGTAACGTCGCAATCGGGAATAGGGTGGTGGTGAAGGGGCAATTGCGATGGCACGTGGGTCTAAGGACGGTGCAGAAATGCCGATGGCAGCACCTGCGACGCTGCTGGCGCTGAAGGACTTGCAGGTCTGTTGCGATCCGACGGTGCTGACCTTCAAGGATACTTCCGCGCTTGAACCGCTGCCGGGCCTGATCGGGCAGGACCGAGCGCTGGGCGCGATCCGGTTGGCGGCCAGCATGGCGCAGGCCGACTTCAACCTTTTCGTGCTTGGGCCTGACGGCGCCGGTCGCCATTCGGCCGTGCAAAGCCTGCTCAAGACCGAGGCGGCATCGCGGCAGGTTCCCCCTGACTGGATCTATGTGAACGATTTCGAAAACCCGGACCGGCCCAAGGCCGTCGCCATGCCGCCCGGAACCGCGCGGCCGCTGCAAAAGGCGATGGAAGGTCTGGTTGACGATCTGGCCAATGACATCCCCGCGCTGTTCGAATCCGAACAATATCAAAGCCGCCGAGGCACCATCGAACAGCATCTGGCAGCCCGCAAGCAGGCCGGCTTTGAAAAGGTGCTGGAAAAGGCCCGCGAACGCGGCGTGACGATCCTGCGCACTCCGATGGGCTTTGCCATCGCCGGTGTCCGCAATGGCGAGGTGATCAAGGCCGACGACTTCGCAGGCCTGCCCGAGGCTGATCGCAAAGCGATCGAGGATGGCGTCGCCGCGACCGAGAAGGACCTTGAGAAATACATGAAATCCATCCCGCGGCTGGACAAGGAACATCGCTCCTCAGTCGCCCAGTTGAACGCCGAAATGGCCGAACAGGCGGTCGATGATTCCTTGGAGGACGTGGCGCGGGCTTTCGACAAGATCGAGGCGATCAAGCTGTATCTGGTCGCATTGCGAGCCGACCTGATCAACAATGCCGAAATGTTCCTGCGCGAGGGCAATGGCCGACAGCAGGGGCCGTTTCCAGTAGCGCGGGCGCACTTTCACGACCAGCCGGCATTTCACCGCTACGCCGTCAACGTGATGGTGTCGAACGATCCCGGCGCATCGACCGGGGCGCCGATCATAACCGAACCTTTGCCCTCGCTGTCGAACCTGATCGGCAAGGTCGACCATATTTCGACGATGGGCACGCTGGTCACGGATTTTACCCTGATCCGGCCGGGCGCACTGCACAGGGCCAACGGCGGTTTCCTGATCCTAGACGCGATGCGTGTCCTGACCGAGCCTCTGGCTTGGGAAGCCCTCAAGCGCAGCCTCGAGATGCGCGCCATCCGCATCAGTTCCGCCGCCGAGATGCTCAGCCTGATCTCGACCGCCTCGCTCGAACCCGAGCCAATCCCCCTGCAGGTGCGTGTGGTGCTGGTTGGCGACGCCATGCTGCATCTGCTGCTGTCGCTCTACGACCCCGATTTCGGCCGTCTCTTCAAGGTGGGCGCGGATTTCAGCCACGACATGCCCCGGACCGCCGAAAGCGTGGGGCTGTTTGCCCGCATGGTGGCCGGGGCATGCCAGCGCGATGGCCTGCTTCCGGTCAGCAATGACGGGGTGGCGGCGCTGGTCGATGCCGCAACCCGTGCTGCCGACGATCAGAACCGGATGTCCCTGCGCATCGGGGCGCTGTGGGGGCTGTTGCACGAAGCCAATTACCTGACATCGGCCGCCGGCAAATCCGTGATCGACGCCAGCCAGATCGCCGCCGCCCGCGCCGCGGCCGAACATCGCGCAGACCGCGTGCGCGAACGCCTGCAGGACCTGATCCGCGAAGGCACGCTCATCGTTTCCACCTCGGGCAGCGAGGTAGGTCAGGTCAACGGCCTGACGGTCACCAGCAGCGGCCTTTTCAGCTTTGGCCTGCCGGTGCGCATTACGGCGCGGGTGCGGATGGGCACCGGCAAGGTGATCGACATCGAACGCGAAGTGAAGATGGGCGGGCCGATCCATTCCAAGGGCGTGCTGATCCTGTCGTCGTACCTTGCCACCCATTATGCCGCCGACGTGCCGCTTTCGCTTTGGGCCAGTCTGGTCTTCGAGCAGACCTATGGCGGGGTCGAGGGTGATAGCGCCTCGGTGGCCGAACTTTGTGCGCTTCTGTCGGCGCTGGCCGGCATCCCGATTTCGCAGTCCTATGCAGTGACCGGTTCGATCAACCAGATGGGCGAGGTGCAGCCGATTGGCGGCGTGAACGAAAAAGTCGAAGGTTTCTTCGACACCTGCAGGGCTGCCGGTCTGACCGGCCAGCAGGGCGTGCTGATTCCGCGTCGCAATGTGCGCAATCTGGTTTTGCGCCCCGATGTGATAGAGGCGGTGGAAAAAGGCCAGTTTCGCATCCACGCCATCTCTCATGTCGACGAAGCGATCGAGGTTCTGACCGGCCTGCCTGCCGGGGTCCGTGGGCCGGATGGCGCGTTCGAAGACGGCACCGTCAACGCCAATGTCGAAGTGCGCCTGACCGACTTCGCCTATGCCCTGCGTGAGTTCACCAAGCCATCCGGGACGACTGAGGATGAGTCCGACGAACCCTGAAGCCCGCCATTGACGCGGGTCAATGCATGCGGCGCCCCACTGGTTGCAACAGAGGACATCGGGGGGTTTCATCATGGCACACAAGGACGTCCTTTTCCGCTCGGCTGCCCGTGAAAAGATCCTGCTTGGTACTACGCAGCTGGCCGACACCATTCGCGTCACGCTTGGCCCGCGATCCAAATCCGTGCTGATCGACCGCAAATACGGTCCGCCGCTGGTCTGCAATGACGGCGTGACCATCGCCAAGGAACTTGACCTGAAGGATCCCATCGAAAACCTGGGCGTCAAGATGCTGCGGCAGGCGGCTGAAAAGACCGCTGAAGTGGTGGGCGACGGCACCAGCACCGCGACGGTTTTGGCGCAGGCGATTTTCGCCGATGGGGTGCGTAACGTGGTGGCCGGCGCCAGCGCGATCGACATCAAGCGTGGACTCGATCGCGCCGTGCGGGTGGCGGTCGATAGCCTGCGGGCGCTGTCGCGGCCGGTGACGACGCGGCTTGAAAAGTCGCAGGTGGCGGCGATCTCGGCCCACAACGATCTGCGCATCGGCGAACTGGTTGCCGAAGCCATGGAAAAGATCGGCAACGACGGCGTCATCACCGTCGAGGAATCGAAATCCACCGAAACCGTGCTTGATGTTGTCGAGGGCATGCAGTTCGACCGAGGTTTCCAGTCGCCCTATTTCATCACCAATCAGGACAAGATGCAGACCGAACTTGAGGATTGCCTGATCCTGCTGTTCGACCGGAAGATCAATGTTTTGAACGACCTCCTGCCGCTGCTGGAACAGGTCATCAAGTCCGGAAAGCCCCTGCTGGCCATCACCGAGGACATGGAGGGCGAAGCGCTGGCCACCTTCATCGTCAATCATATCCGCGGCACCTTCCGCAGTTGTGCGGTCAAGGCACCGGGTTTCGGCGATCGCCGCAAGGAAATGCTGCAAGACATCGCCATCCTGACCGGCGGGCAGGTCATTTCAGAAGAACTGGGGCTGAAACTGGACAAGGCCAGCATCACCGATCTGGGAAGCGCGCGGCGGGTGGTTGTCGACAAGGACAATACGACGATCATCGGCGGCGGTGGGACGGCTGACAAGATCAAGGCCCGGATCGCCCAGATCAGGGCGCAGATCGACAAGACAACGTCGGACTACGACCGCGAAAAGCTGCAGGAACGGCTGGCGAAGCTGGCAGGCGGCGTCGCCGTGATCCGGGTCGGCGCGCCGTCCGAGGCCGAGATGAAGGCCCGCAAGGATGCCCTTGATGACGCGATAAGCGCCACCAAGGCCGCCGTGGCGGAAGGCATCGTGCCGGGTGGCGGCCTTGCGCTTTTGCGCTGCGTGTCGGCAGTGGGAAAAGAAATTGGTCAATGTGAAGGCGACGAAAGAACCGGGGTGCAGATCTTGCTGCGCGCACTCGAAGCACCTGCCCGCCAGATCGCTGAAAACTCGGCGCTTGATGGGGGCGTGGTCGTGGCCAAGATGCTTGAAGGCAAGGGAAACTTCGGTTTCGACGCCTCTGCCAAGAAATACACCGACCTGATCGAAGCCGGGATTGTCGATCCCACCAAGGTTGTTCGCGTGGCGCTTGAAAACGCGGTGTCGGTCGCTTCGGTCCTGCTTCTGACAGAGGCCACAATGACCGAAATCCCCGAACGCGAACCGCAGCAATTCCCGGCCGAGCCGCTTGGCTGACGAAACACATTTGCGGGCTGCACGTTTGTCTTCCGCCCGATGGCGAGCCAGGGCGCGCGGTGTTCGATGCCTGAAGCCCCCGCCATCGATCAGGCGGCACAGCATCGACCGGGAAAAACGGAAGTCACGCAAACGCGCAGCCAGACAGACTATCCGACCGCGCTCCAAAGGCCTTTCAACAATCCATGGCGGGCAGCAAGACCGCCCGCCGACAGATGCAACCTGCGCCTGCGCCCTTTATGCCGCCTTGACCTCGATCTTGCGTTCCTTGGCGCGCGATTCAGCCGTCTTCGGCAGGTTCACCACCAGAACGCCGTTTTCGAATTTGGCATCGACCTTGTCGGCGTCAATGCCGTTCGGCAGGCGGAACGACCGCTGGAAACTTCCATAGCTGCGTTCGCGCAGATGATAGTCCTGCTTGTCCTCGGTCTTTTCCTCGGACTTCTCGCCCTGAATGGTCAGCATGCCATCGCTCAGCCGCACTTCGATGTCCTTTTGCTCTAGCCCCGGAAGTTCGGCGGTAACACAAAAGCCATCCTTCTTCTCGACCAGATCGACCGACGGCGAAAGCGACCAGACATCGCCCAGATTCCAGACCGGTTCGATTGCCGCGGGACGCTGCAGGACCGGCAAGCGAAAGCCGGGCCAGGCGAAATCCTCGAACAGCCGGTCAATTTCCTGTCGCAAGGTGGCAAACGGATGGGCTCTGCCCGACATCGGAACCGGTTCGGCACTGCCGCGTTTGACCTCGATTTGGTTTTTCTTGTTGGGCATGGCATCATCTCCGCAAATAGAAGGTTGCATGGGTCGCTGTCGAGCAGTTGGGGAATGGTGGACCGATTGCCCGGGCCTAGTGGAGGGGACTGCACAAAGCACACAACGCAATGGCCGGGACACACCGCCCGACAGCCATCCCAACCTAAATGGCGGGTCCCCAGCGTTCATTGATGGCTGTCAACGCAGGTTTGGGCACGGTGGGTACATTGACAGTAATCATGTTTCCTTCGGCAAGATCGTGCCAGTATTGCTGGGCAATGGCAGGAGGCGGGGTATGGCTGAAGGGAACGCACAAGGCGGCAAAACCGAAGCGTTCGGGGCCGAGGTATTCCGTGTGCGGGGGCTGACCAAAACCTACCATTCCGGCGAGGTGGAGGTGCAGGCTTTGCGTGGCGTCGATTTCAGCGCGCGCGCGGGCGAATTCGTGGTGATCCTCGGGCCATCGGGGTCGGGCAAGTCCACGTTCCTCAATCTGGTGGGTGGGCTGGACAGCGCCACCTCGGGGCAGGCCTGGTTTCTGGATCACGAACTCACGGCGCTGACCGACGCGGGGTTGACGCGCTACCGGCGCGATCATGTCGGCTTTGTCTTCCAGTTCTACAATCTGGTGCCAAGCCTGACGGCGCGCGAAAACGTGCGTCTGGTCACTGAAATCGCCCGCCGGCCGATGCGCCCGGAAGATGCGCTGGCGATGGTCGGGCTACAAGACCGCATGGATCATTTTCCGGCGCAACTGTCGGGGGGCGAACAGCAGCGCGTGGCGATCGCCCGCGCCATCGCCAAGAACCCCGAAGTGCTGCTCTGCGATGAGCCGACCGGGGCACTGGATTCGCAGACCGGGATCAAGGTCCTGCAAGCCCTTCTGGCGGTGAATGACGCAGTGGGGGCGACGACGCTGGTCATCACCCACAATGTCGCGATTGCCGATATCGCCCACCGGGTCGTGCGTTTCGCCAACGGTGGCATCGTGGGCGACGCCGTCAATCCCACGCGCAAAAAGGCAGAGGAGGTTTCATGGTAGGGCGGCTTTCTCCGCTGCGTATAAAGCTGTTGCGCGACCTTGTCCGCCTGTGGGCGCAGGCGCTGGCGATTGCACTGGTGATGGCGGCAGGGGTGGCGACGCTGATCCTTGGGGTGGGGGCCTATAACTCGCTTGACCGCACGCGGACGGCCTATTACGAGGCCAACCGCTTTGCCGATATCTTCGCCTCCGTCACCCGGGCGCCGCGCAGTCTGGGGGACGCCGTTGCGCGCATCGCCGGGGTGCTGGATGTCGATCTGCGTATCGCGCGGCACGCAATTCTTGATGTGCCCGACATGGCAGAACCGGGCACGGCGATGATGATTTCACTGCCCGGGCCCGGCGGGCTCAATCAGCTTTATCTGCGCGCCGGACGCTTTCCCGAACCGCAGGCCAAATCCGAGGTCGCCGTATCGGAAGGCTTTGCCAAGGCGCACGGCTTTTCCCCCGGCGCGCAGTTTGCGGTTCTGATGAATGGCCAGCGGCGGGTGGTCACCATTACCGGAATCGTGCTGTCTCCGGAATATATCTATGCGCTGGGTCCCGGCGACATGATGCCCGACGAGCGGCGCTTCGGCGTTGTCTGGATGCAGGAAGATGCGCTGGCCGCGGCCTATGATCTGGATGGGGCATTTTCCAGCCTCTTGATAAAGCTGGCGCCGGGCGCGTCGGCCGAACGGGTGATCGCCCAGCTTGATCTGATTCTGGCGCGCTATGGCGGTGTTGGGGCTGTCGGTCGCAAGGACCAGTTGTCGCACGCCTTTCTGAATGCCGAACTGAACCAGTTGCGGGCAATGAGCCGGGTCTTGCCGCCGATCTTCCTGATCGTCGCGGCCTTTCTGGTCAACATGACGCTGAACCGGCTGGTGACGCTTGAACGCGAACAGATCGGGTTGCTGAAGGCGCTGGGCTATGGGCCGTGGGCGATTGCGCGCCACTATGTTGAATTCGTCATTGTCATCGCCCTGATGGGCGCGCTGATCGGCTGTGTGGCGGGGGCGTGGCTGGGTGTGGGGCTGGCGCAGATGTATGCGCGGTTTTTCAACTTTCCGTTCCTGATCTTCAGCCGCAGCCCCGATGTATATGCAATCTCGACGCTGGTTACCGCAGTGGCTGCGGTTCTGGGGGCAGTTCACGCGGTCAGCACCGTGGCCTGGCTGCCGCCGGCTGTTGCCATGGCCCCCCCCGCACCGGTGCGCTACCGCAGGCTTTTCGGCAACGCTTTTGACCCCACAGTGCTGATCAGCCAATCAATGGTGATGGTGGCACGCCATCTTCTGCGCTTTCCGGTGCGCACCGCGTCAAGCGTGCTCGGCGTTGGTTTTGCCGTGTCGATCCTCGTCGGCTCTTTGTGGAGCTTCGCCTCGATCGAACGGATGATCGACATTTCCTTCGCACGCGCCGAACGCCAGGACGCAACCCTGAGTTTTGCCCAAGCGCGGCCACAGGCGGCGCTTTACGCGGTGCAGCATATGCAGGGCGTGCTGGTCGCCGAACCCTTTCGCATTGCCGGGGTGCGGATCGGCCATGATCAGGTCAGCCGCCAGATCGCTCTGACCGGCAAACCCGCAATGCCCGATCTGTCGCGGGTCTTGGGGCTTGATGAAACTGCCATGCTCTTGCCCGAAGACGGGGTGATCCTGTCAGAGGCTTTGGCCCAGATCCTGAACGTGCGCGTCGGTGACCGGGTCGAAATTGCGGTGTTGGAAGGTGACCGGCGGCGGGTGTGGGTGCCGGTCAGCGGCATCAGCCTTGGCTATCTGGGCCTGAACGCTTTCATGCGTCTCGATGTGTTGAACCGCCTTCTGGGCGAAGGAGCCATGATTTCGGGGGCAAATGTCAGCTTCGATCCGCACGCCGTGTCCGCCTTTTACCAGGATGTCAAAGCTACGCCGCAGGCTGGGTCCTTGGCCCTGCTCAAGGTTTCGCTGCAACGGTTTCGCGCGACCATGGCGCAGAACCTGTGGATCATGATCACCGTCTATACGACGCTGGCCGCGATCATCGCGGTCGGGGTGGTTTACAATGCGGCGCGGATTTCGCTTTCCGAACAGGGCCGGGAACTTGCAAGCCTAAGGGTGCTTGGCTTCACGCGCGCCGAGGTGGCGGGGCTTTTGTATAGCGAACTGGCGGCGGTGGTCGTGCTTGCACAGCCGCTGGGCTGGGCCATCGGCTACGGCTTTGCCCTGGCTATGGTGCGGGGGTTTGCATCCGAACTTTACCGCGTTCCCCTGGTGATCGGCCCTGCGGTGTATGCTGTGGCAAGTCTTGTGGTCGTCGCGGCGGCATTTGCGTCGGCGCTGTTGCTTCGGCAGCGGATCAACCGGCTTGACCTGATTGAAGTTTTGAAAACAAGGGAATGACCATGACACGCAAGCTTGTCGGGCTTGTCCTGACCCTGATGGTGATCGGCGGATTTGCCTGGGCGCTGTGGCCGCGCCCGCTGGCGGTCGAAACCGCGCAGATCGGTCGGCAGACCATCGAGGTTCACGTCGCAGAGGAAGGCAAGGGCCGGATCCGCGAAGTCTATACCGTGTCAACGCCGATTGCCGGCACGGTGCGGCGACTGAATCTGCATGCGGGCGACGATGTGGTGGCGGAAAAAACGGTGATCGCGGCAATACTGCCCTCGCCGCCATCGCTTTTGGATGCGCGCACCCGTCAGATCGCCGAAGCGGCCGTCAGGGCGGCTGAAGCCGGAGTGGCGCTCGCCTCGGCGCAGCTTGATCAGGCCGGGGCGCAGCGTGACTTTGCCAAGGCCGAGGCCGAGCGGGCCAAGGTCTTGCTTGATCGTGAGGCCATTTCCGCACGTGGCCGTGACAAGGCCCAGCTTGACTTCCTGGCCGCCGAGGCTGCTGTGCAAAGCGCGCAGGCCTCGCTTGATCTGCGCCAGCGCGAATTGGAAAGCGCGCGCGCCGCCCTGATCGAGGACGATGCGGCCGAGGTTCCCGCGCGCTGCTGTGCCGAGGTCCGCGCCCCGATCAACGGCCGGGTTCTGCGGGTCATGAGCGAGAGCGAACAGGTGGTGCCGGCCGGAACCCCACTGGTCGAACTGGGCGATCCCTCAGATCTTGAAATTGTCGTTGATCTTCTGTCTGCGGATGCAGTGCGGGTCAGGCCCGGGGCGGCGGCGGCAGTCGATGGCTGGGGCGGCTCCCCATTGGCCGCCCGCGTCAGAAAGGTGGATCCTTCGGCCTTCACCCGGGTTTCGGCGCTGGGGATCGAAGAACAACGGGTCACTGTCCTACTTGATCTGCTTGGCGATCCGCTGTCGTGGAAGAACATGGGTGACGGTTACCGCGTTACCGCGCGCATTACGGTCTGGCAGGGGCGGGGGCTTCTGGCGGTGCCGGTGGGCGCGCTGTTCCGCTCTGGCCCGGATTGGGCGGTCTACCTTGCCCGCGATGGTCGCGCCAAATTCCAGCGCATCGTGATCGGTGAGCGAAACGACAGTTTTGCCGAAGTGCGCAGCGGGCTAGAGGCGGGCGACACTGTCATCTTGCACCCGAGCGATGCAATCGCCGAAGGCGTGGCCATCACGTCACCACCCCCGTCATGAACGCTGGCGCATCGGCTGCTGCAACCAACGCCGCACAAGGGCGAGAACGGCTTTCAGGGTCACGACGCAGGCAAAGGTTGCCCCGGCAACCATGCCGCTCAAAATAAGATCATCCTGATGCAGCGGCCCAAAGCCGAACGCGGCGCGCCCCCATGGCGTAAGCAACGCCAGCGCCAGCACGGCAAAAACCGCAATCGGCACCGCCAGTATCAGCGGATTGGGCCGGAATAGCGCCTGCATGGGCGAAGCCGCAAACGAACGGTTGACCAGTATCAGCGCAAGGATCACCAGAACCAGTGTCACTACGGTCAGTGCCCTCAGGTCGCTGGTGGGCAGATGGGCCTGCCAGCCAGACCAGTAGACAAAGGCCACCGCTGCAAAGCCGATGAGGCCGGCGAGCAGGCTTTGCACAGCAATCACCAGCGGATAAAGCGGTGCGACCGGGGCGCGGGGCGGTCGTCGCATCAAATCCTCCTCTTCGCTTTCGGCCTCGAAGACCAGCGAACAGACCGGATCGATGATCATCTCGATCAGGGCGATGTGCAGTGGGCCAAGAACGAAGGGCAAATCAAGGAACAACGGCAAAAGCGCCATCCCGGCAATCGGAATATGAACGGCAAGGATAAAGGCCATAGCCTTTTGCAGGTTGTCATAGATGCGCCTGCCAAGCCGCACCGCCTGCACGATGGCACCAAAATCATCGTCCAGAAGAACGATCCCCGCCGCCTCGCGCGCCACATCGGTGCCGCGCCGGCCCATGGCGATGCCGATATGTGCGGCCTTGAGCGAAGGCGCGTCGTTGACCCCGTCGCCGGTCATCGCCACCACTTCGCCAGCCGCCTTCAGCGCCTCGATGATGCGCAATTTCTGGTGGGGCAGGACACGGGCAAAGATGGTGGTGTGCAACACCGCCTGGCGCAGCGCTTCATCGTCCAACCCGGCAAGGTCGGTGCCGGTGAGCGGCATGCTGTCCTGAAGGCCTGCCTTTCGGGCGATGCTGGCGGCAGTTGTGGGATAGTCGCCGGTGATCATCACCACCCGGATGCCCGCCGCGCGGCAGGCGGCAACGGCCTCTGGCACCGCGTCACGCAGCGGATCGGCAAGCCCCGCAAGGCCGACGAACTCGAACGTCAGGTCATGCGGATCAAGCGGTTCGTCGCCCGGCAACAGCGCGGCGCGCGCCAGCCCCAGCACCCGCAAACCGGCGTCAGCCATGCGCTCGACCTCTGCGCTGACCACGGCGCGGTCGGCCTCGGGCAGATGGCAAAGCGCCAGAATGGCCTCGGGTGCACCTTTGGCGGCGGCGAAGCCGCTGCCTGAAACCGCGCGCCAGATCTGGGTGACGGCCATCAGATCGGGCCTGAGGCCGAAGGTGCGGGTCAAAGTCGGGGGCGCGGCACCGGGGTCAGCCCGCAGGCCTATGCCATGCTCCTCCGCCAACGAGTGAAAGGCCGCATCCATCGGGTCAAGCGCGCGTGGGGCGCTGGCCATCATGCCACAGCGGATCGCATCGGTAACAGCAGTGTCATTTGCCGCCGCCTGCGGCAGGCGGATTTGCCCGCCCGCCCAAAGCGATGCGATTTCCATTCGGTTGCGGGTCAGGGTGCCGGTCTTGTCGGTGCAAAGCACGGTCGCAGCGCCCAAGGCCTCGATCGCGGCAGCGCGCCGGGTCAGGACGCGGGCCTTCGAAATCCGCCAGGCGCCCATCGCCATGAAGACCGCAAGGACCACCGGAAATTCCTCGGGCAGCATCGACATGCCAAGCGCGATCCCCGCCAGCGCCGCCTGAAACCAGTCGCCGCGCAAAAGCCCGTGCAGGCCGGTGGCAAGAACCGCAACAAAAGCGCCCAGCAGGCCAAAGATACGCACAAGGCGCCGGGTCTGCTGGTGCAGGCGCGGCGGGGTGGGGTCGATGGTGGCCAGTGACAACCCTATCTTGCCCAGCGCACTGGAAGTTCCCGTCGCGGTCACTTCGGCGGTGCCGCTGCCCCCGACGATCAAAGACCCCGAAAAGACCCAGGGCAGGTTGTCGCCGCCCGGTTCCGGCACAGGCTCGAAAGTTGCGGCGGGGGCCTTGCGCACAGGCACCGATTCCCCGGTAAGAAGGCTTTCGTCGGCGCGCAGATCCTCGCCCGCCAGCAGGCGCGCATCCGCAGGCACCCGGTCGCCCTCGGCCAGCAGGATCAGATCACCCCGCACCACATCGCGCCCGGCAATACGCTGGCGCAGCCCATCGCGGATCACCAGCGCGCGCGGACTGGCCAGATCGCGCAGCGCCTCGAGCACCCGTTCGCTGCGGTATTCCTGAACCACCGTGATCAGCACGGAAAAGGTGGCAAAGACCGCCAGAACCCCCGCATCAAGCGGCGCACCGAAAACCAGATAGATGGCGGCACCCGCCAGCAAAAGCGCCAGCATCGGTTCGCGCAGCACCTGACCGAAGATCACCAGAAACGAACGCCGCCCGGACTGCGGCAGGCTGTTCGGCCCGTCGACCGCCAGCCTGCGCGCGGCTTCGGCCTGGCTTAGGCCCGAAAAAGGCGCGGGAACGTCGGGCATGCAGGCGCTATGGTCCTATCGGAGTGTCGGGGGCGGCGGGCTCGACCGGCACACGCAGGATCCTGTCAAAGACCTGCCGCGTCATCGCGCCGATCCCCAAAAGGACCAGCGCGAAGTTGATCAGCCAGCCAAGGAAGGGGACAAAGTTCAAAAGCGCCACCAGGAACACGCCCACCGCAAGCGCGAACAGCCTGAGGACGGTGCCCGGATCTTCCGGCCCGCCAGCAGCGCGCAAAAGCCAAAGGGCAGCGGCGTAGGCGCCCAACACATATCCGGTTGTCCAGGCAAGCACGATCGCCAGCAGCACGATCGGCACCAAAGGAAGGCCGATGATCGTCATGGCCGATATCGGCACAAGCCCGAACAGCATCGAAAGCCCGATGACCCCGCTCAGCAGGCTGACGCCGGGGCCTGCCGCAATCGATACGCGCATGCGTTCGACAAGCTTGGGCGCGAACCCAAGTGCAAGCGCGCCCACCAAAACCAGAAAACCCAGCGTGACCAGAAAGCCCGAGGCCAGCGCGCCATAACCCGGCATCGCCCGCCAATGCCCACCGCGCCAGCCATTGTCCCAATCGCCCATCATGTCGTCGCTGGGCAGCAGTTCAAAGCGTACGCGGTCTGGCGCGATCACCTCTGGCGGGATCGTCAGGGGCGCGGGTGCCGAATAGATCAGTTGTCCGCCGATCTTTGCCGCAGGGCCAAAGCTGATCGTCTCGCCGGACAGCCACGCATCGCCGCCAATCGGAGCGTTCAGGCGCAGGCTGCTGCCGGACGCGGTCAGCGCCCCATCGACCCCGCCCTCGATGGTCAGGCTTGCCGCCATCAGGCGGGCATTGCCGCGGGTGGCGGCTTCGGGCGCGGTGCGCACCGAAAAGCCCATCGCGGTCAGATCGCCTGCGACCGGCGCCCGCAGATCGACGTTGGCGCCCATCGCATAAAGGTCTTGACCCGCTGGCAACTCGACCATGGCATCAAAGCCCATCACATGCAGATCACCCGCCGCGCGCCCGCGCAGGACGACCGAACTTCCGGCGGCGAACACATCGCCCTTGGCATCAAGGTCGGGCAGGTCAGCGGTGCCGGTGACGTATGTGTCGCTGCCATTCGTCCGCAGTGCGGTCTCGGCGCCGGCGGGGGCGACCGAACAGACCAACGCAAGCAACAGGCCGAACGTGGCGGGGTGGAACGGGCGCATCGCAATATCCTTTCGCTCAGTTTTTTCAGTTTCCCGCCTTTCCCCGGGCCGCGCATTGACGCCTGTCATGCGGCGCCACCGCGAATTGCATTGCGCTGTGTCAACGCCATGCCCTGCGGATGACGCTAACATAAAAATTGGGAATGATGAAAAAGTGGGGACCGCCATGGAACGCAAGCACACGTTCAGCATCGGCTATGTGATCTTTGTGGTTTTTCTGATGCTCGCCTACCAGTCGTGGCAGGCCTACCGTACCGTGGCGGTCATCGACTATTCGGTTTTCCTTACCCATCTGCGCGCCCGCGAAATCGCCTCGGTTCAGGTGGGTGACAGTGCGATCACCGGCACATTCAAGTCCCCGGTGGACGGCAAGCCCCATTTTTCGACCACGCGGGTTGACCCGACGCTGGCTGCTGACCTGGAACAGTATGGCGTCACTGTCGGCGGGGTCGAGGAACAGACATGGCTTGGCACATTGCTTTCGTGGGTGGTGCCAACGCTGTTCTTCTTCGCACTCTGGTCCTTCATCCTGGGTCGCACCGGCGACCGGCAAGGGCTTGGCGGGCTTCTCAGCATCGGCAAATCGCGCGCGCGCGTCTACGTCGAGGCGAACACCGGCGTGACGTTTGCCGATGTGGCCGGGGTCGACGAGGCCAAGGCCGAACTTCAGGAAATCGTCTCGTTCCTGACCGAACGCGGGGCTTACAGCCGGCTAGGCGCGCGCATCCCGAAAGGCATCTTGCTGGTGGGGCCACCCGGCACCGGCAAAACCCTTCTGGCGCGCGCCATCGCGGGCGAGGCGAAGGTGCCGTTCTTTTCCATCTCGGGGTCAGAATTCGTCGAAATGTTCGTAGGCGTGGGGGCGGCCAGGGTGCGCGATCTGTTCGATCAGGCCCGCAAGGCCGCGCCCTGCATCATCTTCATTGATGAACTTGACGCGCTGGGGCGGGCGCGCAGTGCCCTGTCGGGCATGGGCGGCAATGACGAAAAGGAACAGACGCTAAACCAGCTTCTGGCCGAACTTGACGGTTTTGATCCGGCGGTGGGGGTGGTGCTTTTGGCGGCCACCAACCGGCCGGAAGTGCTGGACCCGGCCCTGCTGCGCTCGGGCCGCTTTGATCGGCAGATCGTGGTGGACCGCCCCGAACGCAAGGGACGCGCCCAGATCCTGGCGGTGCACATGCGCAAGGTAAAGGCAGTGCCGGGGCTTGATCTGGACGCAATCGCCGGCCTGACCACCGGCTTTACCGGTGCCGATCTGGCCAATCTGGTCAACGAGGCGGCGATCATCGCCACCCGACGCGGTGCGGCCGAAGTGACGCCCGCCGATTTCACGGCGGCGGTGGAACGCATCGTCGCGGGTGCCGAACGCAAGACGCGCGTGATGAACCCCGAAGAACGTCGCCGCGTGGCCTTTCACGAAATGGGCCACGCCTTGGCCGCCGCCGCCCTTCCCAGTGCCGATCCGGTCCACAAGGTGACGATCATTCCCCGTTCGGTCGGCGCCCTTGGCTATACGATGCAGCGCCCGACCGAAGACCGTTTTCTGATCACCGAAGGCGACCTGCAAGAGCGGATGGTGGTCTTGCTTGCCGGGCGCGCCGCCGAAGAACTGGTCTTTGGCGAACTGTCCACCGGGGCCGCCGACGATCTGGCCAAGGTCACCGACATTGCCCGCGAATGCGTGACCCGCTTTGGCATGAGCCGCAAGATCGGCCATGTGGTGCTGGAAGAACAGCAGCTGCGTTGGCTTGGCGTGCGCGACTTCGAAACCCGCAAGCGCGACTATTCCGAAGGCACCGCGCGCGAGGTCGATCTGGCGGTCCGGGCGCTGGTGGGCGAAGCCTATAAGCAGGCGCAGGCGATCCTGACCGCCAAGCGCGGCGATCTGGATGCCGGGGCAGCGCTGCTTCTTGAACGCGAAAGCCTGACGCCCGATGACTTTGCCCCCCTACGGCGACAGCAAACCGCCGAAACGCTGCGGGCGGCGCAGTGATGGTGGATCAGTGGTGGGCGCGGCCCGCCGCAGAAGTTCTGGCGGCGCTTCACAGCGGTCCTGAAGGGCTAACGATGGTGCAGGCGCGGCGCAGGCTGCAACAGCATGGGCCCAACGTCCTTGCCGCCGAAACCGGCCCCGGCCCGTGGCGGTTGCTTGCCCGCCAGTATTCCAGCCCGCTGGTGCTGATCCTTGTGATTGCCGCAGGCATATCCGCCGGCATCGGTGAATGGACCGAGTCCGCAATCATTCTGGCCATCGTTGCAGCCAGCACACTTCTGGGCTTCCGGCAGGAATACATGGCCGCACGCGCCTTGCAGGCCCTGCGCCGGCGGCTGGTGCTGCGGGTCACCACTATCCGGGGTGGAGCGCCGCGACAGATCGAAGCCAGCGCGCTGGTGCCCGGCGATGTGATTCTGCTGTCGGCCGGCAATCTGATCCCGGCCGATGGTTTGATCCTAGAGGCACGGGATTTCCTTGTGTCGCAAGCGGCGCTGACAGGTGAATCCTTTCCGGTCGAAAAGCACGCGGGCTTGGTGGCGCCCGACGCAGGTTTGGCCGAACGCAGCAATGCGGCCTTCCTCGGTTCCTCGGTGCGCAGTGGCACGGCGCGGATGGTGATCGTCGCAACTGGCCGCGATACCGCACTTGGCGCGATTGCCGGGCGGCTTGGCACTGCCGAACCCGAGACGGACTTTGAACGTGGCATCCGCCAGTATGGCTATCTGCTGGCGCGGGTGATGATGGTCATTGTCACCCTGGTCCTGACCACCAACCTGCTGCTGCATCGGCCCCTGATCGAAAGCCTGCTGTTTTCTGTGGCCCTTGCCGTTGGCCTGACGCCTGAACTTCTGCCCGCGATCCTCAGCGTCACCATGTCAGCCGGGGCCCGCCACATGGCCGGCAAGGGCGTCATCGTGCGGCGCCCGTCCGCCATCGAGGGGCTTGGGTCAGTCGATATCCTTTGCACCGACAAGACCGGGACCCTGACGCGCGGCGTGGTGGCGCTTGATGCGGCGACCGACCCCGCGGGGCAACCATCGGACCGGGTGTTTGGTCTGGCGCTGATCAATGCCCATCTGGAAACCGGCATCGTCAACCCGCTGGACGAAGCCATTGTGGCCAGCGCCGCCACGCGCGGCCAGCCCCTGCCCAGCCCGCCCAAGATCGACGAAATTCCCTATGACTTCCTGCGCAAACGGCTGACCATCGTCATTGATCTGGTCGATGAGCCAGATCACCTGATCATCACCAAAGGTGCCTTCGACACGGTTCTGGCCTGTTGCAACCAGATCGCCGTGGGCGCAGGCGCCGAACCGCTGGATGACGCGGGCCGCGCGCGGCTGACCGCGTTTTACGCCCGCAAGGGGGGCGAAGGCTTTCGGGTTCTTGGCGTAGCCAGCCGCCGCTTGCCCCCCCGCCCGCGTTATCTGCCTGCGGACGAAACCAGGATGGTCTTTGAAGGCTTTTTGCTTTTCTTCGATCCGCTGAAGGAAGGCATCGTCGAAAACCTGCATAGGCTTCAGGCGCTGGGCGTCGCGGTCACCCTGATTACCGGCGACAATCGCCACGTGGCCGCCCATGTGGCGCAGGCGGTCGGGCTGAAAGGCCCATTGATCACCGGCGCCGATCTGGCACGAACCCGCGACGAAGCGCTGTGGCACCTGGCCGAAACCACCGCCATTTTCGCAGAGGTCGACCCCCAGCAAAAGGAACGGATCGTCCGCGCCCTTCAGGTGCGCGGCCATCGGGTCGCCTACCTTGGTGACGGGATCAACGACGCACCCGCCCTGCGGCGCGCCGATGTTGGCATTTCGGTCGATCAGGCGGTTGATGTGGCGCGCGACAGTGCCGACGTGGTGCTGGTCGAGCGTGACCTGGGCGTGCTGGCGCAAGGCATCACCGATGGGCGGCTGACATTCGCCAACACGCTGAAATACATCTCTATCACCACCAGCGCCAATTTCGGCAACATGGTCAGCATGGCCATCGGCACGCTGTTCCTGCCGTTCCTGCCGCTTTTGGCCGCCCAGATCCTTCTGAACAACTTCCTGTCCGACCTGCCTTCGCTTGCCATCTCGACCGACAAGGTGGACCCAGAGGCGGTTCAAAAGGCGCCGCGGTGGAATGTGCGGCAGGTTCGCACCGACATGATCGTTTTCGGGTTGGTCAGCACGGGTTTCGATCTGCTGACCTTCGTCATGCTGACCCAGCTTTTCCATACGCCAGAGGCGCTTTTCCAAAGTGCCTGGTTCCTGATTTCGCTATTGACCGAACTCGCCGTGGTGCTGGTGCTGCGCAGCCGCCGCTGGTTTTGGCAAAGCGCGCCAAGCCGGGTTCTGTCGCTCACCACGGCTCTAGTCGCCACGCTTGCCGTCGGACTGCCTTATCTGGGCCTGCCCGAGGATTGGATCGGCTTTGTGCCGTTGCCGGGCGCGGTGCTGGCGGGCAGTCTGGCGATTGTTCTGGCCTATGTGGTGACCACAGAACTTGCCAAACATCTGCGCTACCGACTTTTTCCTGATCGCCGTTGACCGCTGTCAATGCCTTGGCCGGGCAGGCATGGCTTGATCACAGCGTCAGGCGAGAAAAGGGGAAAGCCATGAAAGTGACTGGAATGCCGACGCTTGATCATGCACCGCAAGTTATGGCCGAGTGGTTGAACCTTCTGCGCGAAGCGCTGGATTGGCGCGACCGGCCGCGCGCCTACGCGATATTGCGCGTCACTTTGCACACCCTGCGCGATTTTCTGACCGTGGACGAGGCCGTTGATCTGGCGGCACAACTGCCGATCATGGTGCGTGGCCTTTACTTCGAGGGGTGGAACCCCGCAAAGACCCCCGCCCATCCGCGCGGCAAGGCTGCGTTCATGGCACGCATTGACGCGGCCTTTCCCGCCGATCCGCTGGAAGATACCGAAGCCGCGGCCACGGCAGTATTCGACCTTCTGCGCCGCCAGCTGTCGGCAGGTGAAATCGAACAGGTGGCACGCGCCCTGCGCAAGCCGCTGCGCGACCTTTGGCTCTAAGCCTGTCGGCCAAAAATGGAATCCCGTTGTGTCTGACGACAAGCGAAAAGCCAAAAGCTTGCCCGGTGCATCCAACTGCGTCGGTCAGGTTCCGGCCGATGGTTCGCGCAGCACCAGATACGCAAAAAGAAACCGGATGTTCGCATCCGGTTTCTTCTTCGCCTGCACGCCGGATCTACTTGGCGTAAAGATGCTCGGCGACCACATGCGCAAGTTCTGGCGGCGGCAGGTGCAACAGGTTTTTGGGCACTTCGGTGATCACCACAGATTTGATCGCCTCGGGCAATTTGGGCCGCAAGATACCCAGCATTTCTGGCGAGGCAAATATTGCCAGCCGGTCGAAGTCGCCTGCCTCAAGATGTTCTTGCAACGCTTCGACAACCTCTTCGGCAAAGGCACGTTCCTCGTCACGCACAGGGTCAGAGGAATATTCCAACGCCGATCTCCGACCGCCTTTCAGTGCGAAAGCGCGCCCCGGTTTGTCCGACATCAGCTCGCGCAGGTCGTGATGTTTGGCTTCAAGAAGGAATTCGGGATCTTCCGTTTGGCCCCGGCGCGTAAGCCCCCTGAGGATGCGCGCATGTTCGGAATTCAGGGCCAGAACCCAAAGTTTCTCGTGTGGCATGTCGACTCACCATTGGCCAAGAAATGTCTTTTGCAAATTACCACCACGTGATTCGCTCCGCCAATGATTCAGGTCAACGGCATCGGATTTGTTTCGCATTTGTCAGGGTGAAAAAAAAGTTAACTTGTGCTAATAATTGATGAGACGGTTACTAAATCTCTTTTTGTCGGTCCGACGCTGCCCTCGGATCATTTCTTCATGCGGCCGTACCTGTGTTTCAAGGGCCGGAAAATCTGATCGGATGAAATTGGATGAAGCGGGAACCTACAAAGTCCGGGCCCATGTCGCCTCAGGCGGCAATCTTGCAGCACGTCAGCCTTCTTGATGGTCTGAAACCCGAAACCCGTCAGCGACTAGAGGCTTTGGCAGACCTGCGCACCTACCCGAAGGGTGCTACGGTTGTAGCTCAGGGCGATGGCCTTGCCTTTGTCGGTCTGGTTATCCAAGGGGTCTTGCGCGTGGAAAAGCTGCTGTCGGACGGCAGGCAGCAGATCATTGCGCTGCTGACCCCGACCGACATGTTCGGCCGGGTTCATGCCGCGCGAAGCGACTACGCGCTCGAAGCCGCCACAGATGTCCGGCTGTGCTGTTTTGAACGCCGCGGTTTTGAAAAACTGGTGTCTGATCACCCCGACCTTGAACATGCCGTGCTGCTGTCGGTTCTCGAAGAACTGGACGCCGCGCGCGAATGGGTGGTGCTGCTGGCGGGCACCCGGGTTGCCGCGCGTCTGGCCAACTTCCTGTTGATCCTAAGCCGGCGCTGGCCAAAGCAGCACGTCACGCTGAATGGCGATCGCAACAGGCTGGTTATCACGATCCCGGTCGATCGCACCGATCTTGCGCATTATCTGGCGACCACCGTTGAATCGATCAGTCGCAGCGTTCAGGAGTTCGTGCGCGATGGGCTGATCCAGCCGCATAACCATGCGACGTTCGAAATTCTTGATCTGCAGGGCCTGATTGAAGTCGCCGGCAACGACGAATTCAACTCGGTCGAATTGATAAAGGAAATCAAGCGTATGTTGGCTGCCCAAGAGATGCCCTGAGCAGGCGCATCAGTTGTCCTGACCAGGGCGGCTTTTTCTGGGCCAAAGCAGATTGACCAAAAGAAACCCCGCGATTGCGCCCCGCGCGGCGGCACTTAGTCCGGTTGTCTGACCCTTCATCCCCGCGCGTTGCGTCAGCATGGACAGGGCGCCAAGGATCTCGGCTCTGGCAAGATCCTGCGTGCGCTTCCGGCTGACGGCAGCCCGCCGCTTCGCCACGGCAATCAGTCCGAAGGCGGTCAGGGCCAACCCCACCGTCGCCACGAGGAAAGCCACCAACATGCCCCAAAACGTGGCAAGCAGAACGATCAACCCGCCCATGCCGCAGATCAAGGCGCTGACCAGCAAGAAAAGCGCGGCAAGGTAAAGCCCCGCCACGCCAGCCGTGTCGCGCATTCCCAATCTGATCAGCCCCGAAAGACCGGCACGGTCGCTGGACTGCTCCCCCGTCATGCTGCTGGCCTAATGGTTGCGCCGCAGGATCAGCGCCAGAATGACACCAAAGCCCAACGCGCCAAGAAACCACGGTACGGGGTGGCTCCTGACCTTGTCCTCGACTGTCGCCTCCAGCGAATCCAGCTGGGTCCGCAGATCAGCTATGGCTTTGCGGGCCCCTTCTATCATCACCGCCGACATTTCTTGGGCCTGCGCGCGCGCCTCCTCTGACCGGCCCTTTCCAAGAGCAAGCAGTGACTTTGCCAGTTCACTCAGATCCTTGCGGATCGCTGCCAGTTCGGCCTCGATCTCGTTGGCGGTTCCATGGGCCGACCCGGCGGTGCCGTCCGGTCTTGCCGATTGCGAAACGTCAGGCATGAAAATTCTCCTTTCGTGGTCCACATCCCACCAGCGTGGATTTCGATGAACGACCAAAACGGCACCGCCTGTGACGGCTGCCGGAAAACATTCTTCCCCCATTGCCGCGACCGCGCATTGACCGACGTCAACAGGCCAGCCGCGCGAATTTGATCGGCGTCAATGCATCCTGCGGTGAAGTCGCTCATTTTATTGTTTCCTCGTGATGGCCAATGAAATCTGGCGATTCGGGGTAAAGACGGCCCGACAGCGTCATCGCGACTGGGCTGCCTTGGCTGCCAACCGCAAGGAACGTCTCTCTCTCTGCTTTCGCCGATGAGCCAATTTTCGTTAGGGGGGAAATCACCATGACGACCGCCACTAGACAAGCCGACTGCGCCAATTGCCCAGCATTGGGCGCCGTGCTTTGCCCTGCCCGTGGCAAGGCCCCGGAGGCGCTTGGCCGACCGCCCAGACAACTGCTGATCAACCCCGAGAATGGCCCCATTTACCTTTTCGGTGGTCGTCGCCATGTCGGCCTTCTGCAAAGCGGCCTTGTGATGCGTGTCGCCCAAGGCCAACGTGGCGAGAACCGGGCGCTTCATCTGGTTTTTCCGGGCGAACTGACCGGGGAACCATTTTGCAACGACCGCCCGAAGGTGATTCAGGCCTTGGCCCCCAGCCGGATATGCACCTTTGATCTCGAGGCGGTTGAACATAGCGCCGACAGCGATAGCGGCCTTTCAGACGCCCTTTTGCGCGCCACAAGTGCGAGCCTTGAACGCTTGCAGCGGTCTATCTGGATTCGCGCGCTGCTCAGCACTCTGGAAAAGGTCGCCGCCCTTCTGGTTCTTGTCGCCGAACACCAGCAGGAACAGCATGCAACGCGCGGACCGCTGATTGTGTCGCTTGCCTGGCCGCGGCGGCTGATGGCCGAATTGATCGGCACATCCGCTGAATCTATCAGCCGCGCCACCCACGAATTGCAACGCCGCGGACTGATCACGATCCGCGACGCAGGAACTTTCGAACTGCACGATCTTGATGCGCTGCGCGATCTGGCAGAGCTGGAGGCATCACCCGGCGTTGACAGGCATCAATGCCGCGACTCGCGAAAAAGGGCCTGATAGCAAAGCCCGGTGCGATTGCTGCTGCCTTCGCCAAACCGCTAGGGAACCTCAGGGTGTCCAGGCCGGAACGCAAAGCGCAAACGTGACCACCAGGGTAGGGCTGCTGCCTGACGCAGGACCGATTTCCAAGGATATCGAGGCGTCAGGCGGCAGCTTCTTGTCGGCATTTCCGCCGCGCCCTTACGTTTTCAACAGGAGCTGAAGATGGACGACAAAACCCTTCGACAGAATGTCATCGACGCGCTGGAATATGAACCCTCGGTCAATGCTGAACACATTGGCGTGGCGGCTGAAGGTGGCGCCATCACTCTGACGGGTCACGTGCACACCTACGCCGAACGTCAGGCCGCCGAAGACGTGGTGCGCCGGGTCAAAGGCGTGCGTGCCATCGCCCAAGAGATCGAAGTGCGGTCATACGGCGCGGGGGCCACGGCAGATGACGAGATCGCCCAGCGCATCGTGCGCGCCTTCGACTGGAATACGTCGGTCCCGAAGGACGCCGTTCAGGTGAAGGTTTCGAAAGGCTGGGTAACACTCACCGGCAAGGTGGAATGGTATTACCAGAAAGAGGCGGCGGCCAATCTCGTTCGTGACATGGCAGGTGTGGCGGGCGTCAGCAATCTCATTGATATAACGCCACGGGCCAGCGCCACTGACGTCCGCACCCGCATCGAAGAGGCCCTTAAGCGCGACGCCCAGATCGAGGCGAAAGCCATCCGCATTTCAGTCACCGACAGCAAGGTCACACTTGAGGGCAAGGTCCACAGTTGGGCCGAACGCCGCGCGGCCGAACGCGCAGCCTGGGCCGCACCGGGTGTGCGGATGGTGACCGACAATCTGATCATTTCAGGCTAGGGCACAGCCGCCGCAGAGCCGTGTCCGAATGTCCCATTGTGCCCGACATGGAAACGGATCGCAGATTGGGTGATCGGGCCGCGCCAGAGGCGAGCCCGAGGGAACTGGCACCGAAAACCCTGTCAAAGCGGCACTGTCGTGCGCCGCGTGCCCCGTCGTTTTCAGCCGCGTCCGGCAGGGTTATGCTGGCAAACAGGATGGGCTGCGGGAAAGCATTGCCCATCGACTGTCGGCCAATGATCGGGAACCGCCGAACCGGGCAGACGCCCGGCAATGCCGGGTGCGCAACTCTGTCCACACGGCTTGATGCGCATCAATGCCGACCAAGGTCCGTTCAACGATAGGCTGGTCAGGCAAGGAACCTTGAATTCAGTCAGCGAAAGGCATCACCATGAAACGGCTTGTGCAGATTGCGCTCTTGTCCTTGACGCTTGGTATCTCGGGATGTGCCGAACCGGGGCGCTATCCGCTAAGCGGAGAAACATGCGGCCCCACTGATCCGGTCCTTGATCTTGACGCCGGGGACTGCACCCCACCGGCAGGAAGCTGACGCAATACGCCTTGGCACGGATTGCGGGCTTCATTCCTGCAACGCAGTCCGCGCCAAGGCCCCCTGTCCGCCGCCATGATGCAGAGCGCCTTCAGGTTTGAATACGTTCAAGCCTGACTCGCTTTTGCCCGTCCAACCCTTCCGCGATTGCCCTTTCCCCTCATCCTCGCTAGAGGAAAGCGCAACAGATCATCGCTCAGAGGCTATCATGGCATCCTACCAGTACGTCTATCACATGGAAGGCGTTTCCAAGACCTATCCGGGTGGCAAGAAATGCTTTGAAAACATCCACCTGAACTTCCTGCCCGGCGTCAAGATTGGCGTCGTCGGCGTCAACGGTTCGGGCAAATCCACGCTGCTCAAAATCATGGCCGGCATGGACACCGATTTCAAAGGCGAAGCCTGGGCCGCCAAAGGCGCCAAGGTCGGCTACCTTGCGCAGGAACCTTATCTGGACCCTGCGCTTGACGTGAAAGGCAACGTCATGCTGGGCGTCGCCAAGCAGACCGCCATTCTGGAACGCTATAACGAACTTGCCATGAACTATTCCGACGAGACGGCGGACGAGATGGCCGCCCTTCAGGACCAGATCGACGCGGGCAACCTTTGGGAACTCGAAGCCTCGGTCGGCGTCGCCATGGACGCGCTGCGCTGCCCGCCCGATGACGCCGATGTGGAATCCCTCTCGGGCGGCGAACGCCGCCGCGTGGCCCTGTGCCGGCTCTTGCTTGAAGCGCCCGATATGCTGCTCCTCGACGAACCGACCAACCACCTTGACGCGGAATCCATCGCCTGGCTGCAAAAGCACCTGATCGCCTACAAGGGCACCATCCTGATCGTCACCCACGACCGTTATTTCCTTGACGACATCACCAGCTGGATCCTCGAACTCGATCGCGGCCGCGGCATCCCCTACGAGGGCAACTATTCGGCCTGGCTTGACCAGAAGGCCAAGCGCATGCAGCAGGAAGCGCGCGAAGACAAATCCAAGCAAAAGGCGCTTGAAAAGGAACTGGAATGGATCCGCTCCGGCGCCAAGGCCCGCCAGTCCAAGGGCAAGGCCCGCATCGCGCGCTATAACGAAATGGCCGGTCAGACCGTGCTGGAACGCGCTTCCACCTCGCAGATCATCATCCCGAACGGCGAACGCCTTGGCAACAAGGTGATCGAAGTCACCGGCCTGAAGAAACACATGGGCGACAAGCTGTTGATCGAGGATCTGTCCTTCACCGTTCCCCCGGGCGCCATCGTCGGCGTCATCGGGCCGAACGGTGCGGGTAAATCCACGCTGTTCCGCATGATCACCGGGCAGGAACAGCCCGATGAGGGCACCATCACGCTCGGCAATACCGTGCATCTGGCCTATGTCGACCAGTCGCGCGACGCGCTCGACCCCAACAAGAATGTCTGGGAAGAAGTGTCAGGCGGCGCCGAAGTGATTCAGCTGGGCGACATGCAGATGAACAGCCGCGTCTATACCGGGGCCTTCAACTTCAAGGGCACCGACCAGCAGAAGAAAGTCGGCCTGCTGTCGGGCGGTGAACGCAACCGCGTCCACATGGCCAAACTCCTGCGCGCCGGGGGCAACGTGCTTCTGCTCGACGAACCGACCAACGATCTTGACGTCGAAACCCTGCAAGCGCTGGAATCCGCCATCGAAGATTTCGCCGGCTGCGCCATCATCATCAGCCACGACCGCTTCTTCCTTGACCGTCTTTGCACCCACATGCTGGCCTTCGAGGGCGACGCCCATGTCGAATGGTTCGAAGGCAACTTCGAGGCCTATGAGCAGGATAAAGTGCGGCGTCTGGGGCCGGATTCGATCGAGCCGAAGCGGGTGAAGTACAAGCGGTTTGCGCGATAAGTGCATTGACTTTTTCGACGTGTTCTGCATTCACTTAGAGGGGTAAAATACACCAATGCGGACAAATCTCTTGCCACAAAAGAAGCCAACAGAACCGGCCCCGCATCCCGCAAGGTATTTGGGGAGGAAGATTGCGCTTA
>CANJQT010000023.1 GCA_947476475.1 Paracoccaceae bacterium
CATTGTGATCCTAATCTTTTCGCTTATGGCAATGATGTCGGTCCCTGGGAGCTTCATGCCGCCCGAAGACATTTCGCGTTTTTCCATATCCGTCGAATTGCCGACCGGATCTTCTCTGGACGATACAGATCACGCAACCCAGGCGATGCGTAACCTGATCAAGGACGTCGATGGCGTGGATTCCATATTCGTTCTCGATGGCTCGTCGCCAAAGGGCGATCTGGACGTGCGTCGCGCTTCGATCACAGTCGTGCTTGATCGGCTGGACCACTCTCTCCTGTTCAAGATGTCCTATCTTCTGAACAAGGTTCCCGTCTTGTCCTGGTTCATACCAGAGGTCGAAAGCAACGGCCGTCAACGTCCGCAGAACGAGATTGAAGCCGAGGTATTCAAGAAACTTGCTTCAGTTCCCGACGTGCGGATTTTCAAGCTGAATGACCGGGGCGAACGGGATATCTCCTTCTCGATCAGATCTTCAAGCGCGGTGGATCTGAACATCGCCATGCGCGACCTGGAAACCGCCCTACGGGGTGATCCGCTTTTGGCCAATGTTTCTGCAGAGGGGGCCCTGCCCAGGCCAGAATTGCAGGTCACGCCCCGCCTGGACGAAGCCGCACGCCTTGGCGTTACGACGGCGCAGATTGCGGAAACATTGCGTGTAGCGACCATCGGCGATGTGGATGCTGCTTTGGCAAAAACGTCGATAGACAGCCGGCAAATCCCGGTTCGGGTGCAATTGTCAGATGATGTGCAGTCCGACATCAGCCGTATCTCGGCATTGCGGCTAACCACTGCAACAGGTGCGAGCATTCCACTCTCGGCTGTCGCCGATGTTCGGCTCGGCGACGGGCCAGGGGCCATTGACCGGCTTAATCGCCAGCGCCGCGCGACAATTGGGGCAAATCTGCCTGTCGGTGTGGCACTGGACACCGCCACCGAACGGTTCAGGGAAATCACCAACTCTGTCAAACTGCCGGACTCGGTGCAGATTGGCGAGGCTGGCGATGCCGAAATTCAACAAGAACTTAACGCCAGCTTCATGAATGCCATGGCGATGGGGCTGATGCTGGTGCTGACGGTTCTGATCCTGCTGTTCAAAAGCGTCATTCAGCCTTTCACCATTCTCTTTTCTCTGCCGCTGGCAATTGGTGGCGTTGCAGCGGCATTGATTATCACCGGAAACGCCATTTCAATGCCGGTGTTGATCGGGCTCTTGATGCTGATGGGTGTGGTCACGAAGAATGCCATCCTTCTGGTCGACTTTGCTGTTGAAATGCGCATTCAAGGCATGGACCGTCTGGAGGCACTGATCGAGGCCGGGCACAAACGTGCACAACCCATCGTGATGACCTCGATTGCGATGTCGGCCGGGATGTTACCGTCGGCACTGGGCGTAGGCGAGGGAGGCGCCTTCCGTGCGCCCATGGCTATTGCTGTGATTGGTGGCATCATCGTTTCGACTGTTCTTTCGTTGGTTGTCGTTCCATCTTTTTTCCTGATCATGGATGACATTCAATACTGGCTCAGCAAGGTCTTCAGCCAAATGGTTGGTCGCAAGGAAGAAGAGCCCGATGCGCCAGATCCGTTTGTTTTGGCAGACTCAGTCGAAGAAACCAAAGAGCAGTTGGCAGTGCTCCAGGCCAGACTGAGGGAACTGGAAGGTGAGCGCGGCGCCACGCGTCTCAATCGTGTGCAAGTGGCCGAGTAGAAAGACCGGCCCGACCAAGTAAGAAGCCAGTAAGATATTCGTGCTTACCCTGCTGCCAGGCAGTCGGGAGCAAACGCCATGGCACGGGCCAATCCAATCCTTAAGCAACCCGGAAAGTCTGATCCACTGGCCTACTGGCTTGAGCAGGAATCCCTGCCTCTGACGGAACCGGATTCACTTCCCGGGGGATGGTGGATTCTTCCCGTCGTCGCGGCGGGTGCGGTTCTATGGGGACTGATCTTTTGGGCTTTGCTCAGTTAGTTCAGCCATGCCTTGATTGTCCAATATCTGCTTCCCCACGCTCTGCCTGCCCGCTAAAAGGGGGCACTTCGAGGAGAAGCCCATGTCAGACCGTTCCTATCGATTCAGCCATGCCATCGTTCGTCTGCCGGCAGACAGTGCCACTGCAGGCCTGCGAGCCATTGACACTGGCGAGCCAGACATCACGCTGATCCGCGAGCACCATGCTGACTATGTTGCAGCATTGCGAACTGAAGGAGCCACAGTCATCGAACTGCCAAAGCTCGAGTCTTTCCCGGACGCACAATTCGTCGAAGACACCGCGCTGTGCTTGCCTGAAGGGGCAGTGGTCATGCGCCCAGGCGCGCCATCGCGGCTTGGCGAAGCGGCAGTAATGGCGCCGGTCCTTCATCGGTTTTATGATGAAGTCTTATCAATAGCAGGTCCTGGCACGATCGAGGCGGGTGACATCCTGACAACCGAGAGCGAAATTTTGGTCGGCACATCCGCCCGCACCAATGATGCGGGGATAGCCGAACTGACTGGACTGGTGGCACGCTGGGGTTACCGGGTGCGCCGCTTGGAAACACCGCCCGGCGTTTTGCACTTTAAGACTGATTGTTCGCTGCTCGACGCGGAAACCATTCTCTCCACTTCGCGGCTTGCAGCAGCGGGCGGTTTTTCCAACTATCGGGTGATCTACACGGCCCCGGGCGAGGAGGCTGCGGCAAATTCCATTCGCTTCAACGACGCGGTGATCGTTCCCGATGGTTTCCCTGGGACAGCCGAAGCGTTGGCGCGGGCAGGCTATAAAGTTGTGCCAGTCGGCAACAGTGAATGTGCAAAACTTGATGGCGGCATGTCGTGCCTTTCGTTGCGCTTCTCGCCGCCAAAGGCCGGATGACGGGGCGTTGCGTTTCATGGATGCGCGCGTCTTTTGGCTCGGGGTGTAGATGGGCGGCGGCAGGGACCCCTACAATGTAGTTTGCGTCGCGCAGAACGGTCGTCTGGCCTATGAATCCCTGATCTTCGCGGCCAGTTTTCGCGCCATGAACCCCGGTTTCACCGGACGTCTTCTGGTCGCAGAGCCACAGCCCGGGCCGCTATGGTCCGCAGAGACCCGTCTGCCACCCGAAGTGCGGGAGTTGCTTGGTTTTTTCGGCGCCGAAATCATCCCGTTCGAAAGCAGCGCATTTGGTGAATCATACCCCCACGGCAACAAGATCGAGTCGCTTTTGGCCCTGCCCAAAGATGACCCTTTTCTTTTCTTTGACACGGACACCCTGTTTACCGGGCCGATGTCAGAACTTGCACTGGATTTCGACCGCCCGTCTGCCTCCATGCGGCGCGAAGGGACGTGGCCGCTTCCGCCGCTTTACGGGCCGGGCTACGGTGGCATCTGGAAGGCACTTTACGACAGGTTCGAGCTGGACTTTGATCGTTCGCTTGACCTGAGCCAACCCGATGAACATTGGGAACGTTACCTGTATTTTAATGCAGGTTGGTTCTTTTACCGCGATCCGGATGCCTTTGGCCGAAGGTTTCTGGAGTTCGCATTGTCGATCCGCGATGACGAAATGGAGGAACTGGCAAGCCAGTCGCTTGACCCCTGGCTTGATCAGGTGGCGCTGCCGCTCGTAATTCACTCTTTTTGCGGGGGCAGACCCGGACCCGGTCTGGCGGGGCTTGATGGCACAGTCAGTTGCCACTACCGCGCCCTGCCCTTGCTCTATGCGCGCGAAAGCGACCATGTGATCGCGGTGCTTGAAGAGGTCACAGCACCAAACCGTATCAAGAAGGTTCTACGCAACAGCCAAGCGGCAAAACGGCTGATCTACCAAGGCGCTGGCCAAGAGGTGCGGCGCCTGTTCGACCAAAGCAACCTGCCACACCGCGAACAGGCGATCCGCAACAGGATCAAAACGGCCGGATATTGGTTGCGATAGCCACACTTGCCGGTTGCCGCCCCACGGCCCTTCCCCTAACCTCGCCTCAAAGTTTCCCGAGGGAGGATTCCATGACCAAGACCTACAGCTTTGATACTCTGGCTATCCACGCAGGTGCGCACCCCGACCCGGCAACTGGGGCGCGGCAGGTACCGATCTATCAGACGACGGCATATGTATTCAAAGACGCCGATCATGCCGCGCGGCTCTTCAATCTTCAGGAGGTGGGCTACATCTATTCCCGCCTGACCAATCCGACCGTTTCGGCATTGGCCGAACGGGTCTGTGCGCTAGAGGGTGGTGCCGGTGCCATTTGCTGTTCGTCGGGACATGCCGCGCAGATAATGGCACTGTTTCCGCTTATGGGGCCAGGCAAGAATATCATCGCCTCTACAAGACTTTACGGCGGCACGATCACCCAATTCAGCCAGACGATCAAACGCTTTGGCTGGTCGGCAAAATTCGTCGATACCGACGATCTGAAAGCAGTCGAGGCGGCGGTGGACGAAAACACCCGCGCCATCTTCTGCGAGACGATCGCCAACCCCGGCGGCTATATCAGCGATCTTGATGCGCTGGCCAAAATTGCAGACAACGTCGGACTGCCGCTGATCGTCGACAATACCACAGCGTCGCCCTACCTGTGCCGCCCGATCGAACACGGCGCGACGCTGGTTGTGCATTCGGCCACCAAATATCTGACCGGCAATGGCACTGTGACAGGTGGCGTCGTGGTAGATTCAGGCAAGTTCGACTGGTCGAAGTCGGGCAAGTTCCCGTCCCTGTCGGAACCTGAGCCCGCCTATCACGGTCTGAATTTCCATGCGGCCCTTGGCGGCATGGCCTTCACCTTCCACTCCATCGCGATCGGCCTGCGTGATCTGGGCATGACCATGAACCCGCAGGGTGCACACTATACGCTAATGGGGATCGAAACCTTGGCTTTGCGCATGCAGCGCCATGTCGAAAATGCGCAGAAGGTCGCCACCTGGCTTGAAAAAGACCCGCGCGTTGACTTTGTGACCTACGCTGGCCTGAAGTCCTCGCCTTATCATGACCGCGTGGCACGTATCTGCCCCAAAGGGGCAGGCGCTTTGTTCACATTTGCAGTCAAAGGCGGCTATGAAGCCTGTGTGAAACTGGTCGACAGTCTGGAACTGTTCAGCCACGTGGCCAACCTCGGCGATACGCGCAGCCTGATCATCCATTCGGCCTCTACCACGCACAGGCAATTGTCGCCGGAACAGCAAATCGCTGCAGGGGCGGCGCCGAACGTGGTGCGCCTGTCAATCGGCATCGAAGACGCCGCAGACATCATTGCGGACCTGGATCAGGCGCTGGCCAAGGCCACGGCCTGATTGCCGCGATTGGAACGCAGCTCGCGCCATTTCCCCGGCGCGGGCGGTTGCGGTAACAAGCCTGCCATATCGCGGCTTTCCTAACCGGACCCGAGCGCGTATATAGGCCCACAGCATGAAACGCCCGCGACGAAAAGACGGGCAGTGACACAGGACCCGCAGAGGATTTCATGACCAAAACCCCGCATGATAGCGACGTTGCCTTTATCGAGGCGCTGGCCGAGCTTCTGAACAAGAACGAACTGGCCGAACTTTCGGTGAAGCGTGAATATGGCGAGAATGACAGCCTGAACGTGCGCGTGCAGAAATATGCCGCACCGTCACCGGTGGCGCAGATGTCTTATGCGCCTGCCCCAGCCGCCAGCCCAGCTGCTGCGGCGGCACCTGCTGCCCCTGCCCCGGCTTCTGCGGCCCCGTCTGGCGATCCTGCCAGCCATCCTGGGGTTGTCTCCTCGCCGATGGTGGGCACGGTCTACATGTCACCTGAGCCGGGCGCTGCGGTCTTCGTCTCGGTAGGAGATCAGGTCAAGGAAGGGCAGACGGTCTTGATCATCGAAGCCATGAAGACCATGAACCACATTCCCTCGCCGCGTGCCGGCACAGTGAAGCGGCTTTTGGTCGAAGATGGCAGCCCCGTCGAATATGGCGCACCGCTCCTCATTATCGAGTGAGCCCGGGAGAAATCGGCATGTTCAAAAAGATCCTGATCGCGAACCGGGGCGAGATTGCGCTTCGCGTGATCCGCGCCTGTAAGGAAATGGGCATTCATTCCGTGGCTGTTCATTCGACGGCCGACGCGGATGCAATGCATGTTCGCATGGCGGACGAGTCGATTTGCATTGGCCCGAACCCATCGTCGCAGTCCTATCTGTCGGTCCCCGCGATCGTGTCCGCCTGTGAAATCACAGGTGCGGAAGCAATCCATCCGGGCTACGGGTTTTTATCGGAAAACGCAGCCTTCGTGCAGGTTCTCGAAGATCACAACATTGTCTTCATTGGCCCTACCGCAGAACATATCCGCATCATGGGCGACAAGATCACCGCCAAGGATACAATGAAGAAATTGGGCGTACCGTGCGTGCCCGGTTCCGACGGTGGTGTTGCCGATGTGGATGAAGCCAAGCGCGTAGCGCGTGAGATCGGCTACCCGGTCATCATCAAGGCAACCGCAGGCGGCGGCGGACGCGGCATGAAGGTGGCACAGGGCGAAGACGAACTTGAAATCGCCTTCCGTACCGCCCGATCGGAAGCCAAGGCCGCCTTCGGCAATGATGAAGTCTACATGGAGAAGTATCTGCAGCGACCGCGCCACATCGAAATCCAGGTATTTGGTGATGGCAAGGGGCGCGCAGTACATCTGGGCGAACGAGACTGTTCGCTGCAACGGCGCCATCAAAAAGTGTTCGAAGAGGCCCCCGGCCCGGTCATTTCCGACGAGACGCGCGCTAAGATTGGCAAGGTCTGTGCCGATGCTGTGGCTGCGATCAACTATATCGGGGCGGGCACGATCGAGTTTCTTTATGAAGATGACGAGTTCTATTTCATCGAAATGAATACCCGCCTTCAGGTTGAACATCCGGTCACCGAGGCGATCTTCGGCGTCGATCTGGTCCGCGAACAGATCCGCGTGGCCGCAGGCCTGCCGATGGACTTCGTGCAAGAAGAGCTGCAAGTTAACGGACACGCGATTGAAGTCAGGATAAATGCCGAGAAGGTACCGGACTTCGCGCCCCGTCCAGGCCGGATCACACAGTTTCATGCACCTGGTGGTCTTGGCGTGCGGATGGATTCGGCACTTTACGACGGCTACGTCATTCCACCTTATTATGACAGCCTGATCGGAAAGTTGATCGTTCACGGACGCGACCGCTCAGAGGCATTGGCGCGGCTGAAACGGTCCTTGTCTGAGCTGATCGTCGATGGCCAGGGCGTCGAAACCACCATCCCACTGTTCCATGCCTTGCTGCGAGAGGACGATATCCAGACCGGCAATTATTCCATCCACTGGCTGGAAAAGTGGCTGGCGCGAACCTATGGCTGATGCTGCTTTGGGTTAAAGATCGGGGGGCGCCGCCCCCCGTACCCCCCGGGATATTTGTGCCAAAATGAAAAAGGCACCCACATTCAAGCTAACACCAGACGTTATGCTGGCCGCCTATGCACAGGGCATTTTCCCGATGGCAGAAAGCCGCGACAGCGCGGATCTGCACTGGATCGAACCACGACTGCGTGGGATATTCGAACTTGATAGATTTCATCTATCCCGCTCGCTGTCACACCGTATCCGCACCGGTCGCTTTGAAATAACCATCAACCGTGCCTTCATGAGCGTCGTTGAAGCTTGCGCCGCACGACCAGAAACCTGGATAAACGCACCGCTACTGGCGGTCTATGACGCTTTGCATCGCATTGGCCGCGCACACTCGCTTGAGGTCTGGGTTGACGGCGAACTTATTGGCGGAGTTTATGGGCTGTCGATCGGCCGGGCCTTCATGGGGGAAAGCATGTTTTCCCGCAGGACGGATGGATCAAAGGTCGCACTGACCTATCTGGTCCACCGGCTCAGGCGCGCCGGGTTCTTGCTGTTTGACACTCAGTTTCTGACACCGCATCTGGCGTCACTGGGGGCCACTGAGATCCGGCAGGCAATTTACAAGCGCCGTCTGGCTGACGCAATCACAGAAGACGCGGACTTCACCCTGCCGGGTACCCCGACACCTCAGGAATTGATACAGGATATGGCCCAGATATCATAACGCGGATGATCCAGCGCCGAAAGCGCCGGGCTGGAGGCAATCATCCAGCCATCAAACAGCACCAGATTGCCCGTCGCGGTGATTGTGGCATGGGCAAAGGCATCCGCCGACGGGTTGTCACTGGGAAAACGGCAGTCGCTGACTGTGATGCTCAGCGGTCCAAGACTGGCGGTCTGGCCGTTCAATATCGCAAGGTCGATCGTCGTGCCTGCCACCTTATCCAGACCGCGCATCACAGCGCCCTTGCCGCTGGCAACATCCTGAGCCAGAGCAGGAAACAACCCTGCCGAAATCAGCACCAAAGCGGCACCAAATCTGATCACGACGACTCCTCGGATCCGGCAGCCTTGCCAACGAACTTCATCAACAGCTGAATCAAGCCGACGGCACCCTGAGTGTCCAAAACCTCGGCGCCGGCCTCCAGCGTGACGGGGCTGCCGCCCGGCTGAATTTCGACGAAATTGCCGCCCAAGAGACCTTCGGATGAAATCAGAATAGTGCTGTCATCAGGTATGCTGACCCCGTCCTTCACACTGAAGGTAGCGTCTGCGTAATACGTCTCCGGGTTCAGGTCGAGTCGGGTGACTGAACCAACCTTGACACCGGCAAGGCGCACATCCGTACCTACGGATACGCCATCGACCGACCGAAAGCTGGCCTTCAACAGGTAGCTGCCAGTGCTGACGCCAACATTGGGCGCAAGCCCTGCATAGACGGCAAAGGCCAAGGCAACCGCCAGAACCCCCGCACCGGTCAGAACTTCGGACATATCCTCAGCCATGTCAGGCCTCCGGCGACCAGGCCTCGTAATCCTGCAGCGCAACGGGCTTGGCGCTGCGGATCGAGCCTGAAGGAGCATAGGCAAGGGCTGTTCCGGTCAGGTTTTCCTGATGCGGTTTTTCCCAAGGCTTGTGTTTCAGCGCGGTCTTGGTGGGAGGATCGTTCCAAGTGAAGTGCAACCAGCCATGCCAGTCCGGACTGACACGCGATGCTTCGCATTCACCGTTGAAAATCACCCAGCGGCGCTTTCCGTCCTTGGTCTGGTAAAAGCGGTTTCCTTGGGCATCCTCGCCTACCTTGACGCCGCGACGCCAGGTGAAAAGCTGGGTTCCAAGCGTCTGGCCATTCCACCAGGTCAGCAGGCGCAGCAGGAATTTCATCAATAAACCTCCGAAGGATCGGTCTGGCCTTTCTATACAGGGATGGGCAGAAAGGTCCAGCGTGAAGCAGATCAGGGCAGCTTGCTGCGCGTTGTCAGTCTTCAAAAAGCTCAGTCTGCCCCGCCATTTCTTCGCCTTCGTCCTCGCCTATGGCAGCCGAACCCGGCATCGGCCGATTGTCAAGAAGCCCAGCTGCGCGCAGTTCTTTCAGCCCCGGCAGATCACGGGCGGATTCAAGACCGAAGTGATCCAGAAACACCTGTGTCACGACAAACGTGACCGGTCGCCCCGGTGTCATCCGGCGGCGGCCAAAGCGGATCCAGTCCAGCTCAAGCAGCTGATCGACCGTGCCACGACTGACGGCGACACCGCGGATCTCTTCGATCTCGGCGCGGGTGGCAGGTTGGTGATAGGCGATGATCGCCAGCGTCTCAATCGCGGCGCGTGACAGCTTGCGGGTTTCGACGGTTTCCTTTTGCATGAGAAAGCCAAGGTCGGGCGCCGTGCGAAACGCCCAGCCATCGCCGATACGCAACAGATTGACCCCGCGCCCTTCATAGCGCTTGCGCAAATACACCAAGGCCTCGGCCGGGTCCGAGCCGTGTGGCATGCGTGCAGCAAGATCGGCCACGCTGACCGGATCGGCCGAGGCAAACAAAATGGCTTCCACCATTCGTTCCTGTTCGGCGATCAGTGGGGCCTCAAAAAGGCTTTTCTCAGATTCTGTGAAGACTTCGGTCACGGGGCTTTCCGTCGAATGGTGATGGCGGCGAAGGATTCGGATTGTCGTATCTCGATCTGGCCCTGTTTGGCGAGTTCGAGGGAAGCTGCGAAAGTCGACGCTGTCGCCGACCGGCGGCGCATCGGGTCATGCGACCAGCCGTCTGGCAGATAGCCCATCAGATCTGTCCAATCGCCCGCGTATCCGATCAGGCCGCGCATCCTGTCCAGCGCCTGTTCCATGGTGAATACATGCACCCTGTCGAAAGCATAGGGGCGAAATTCGTCTTTGGTGCGGATGCGGGCATAGGCCTGCATCAAGTCAAGAAGTGTCGCGGTATAGCTGACGCGCCGCACACGCGCCACATCTTCGGTGACCCCGCGTGCGAAGAAGTCGCGGCCAAGCTGATAACGCCCCATCAGGCGGGCCGCCGCTTCGCGCATTGCTTCCAGCCGCTCTAGTTGAAAGGCCAGATGCGCAGCCAGTTCTTCACCGGATGGCCCATCCTCGTTCGGATCCGGGGGCAGCAGCAAGCGCGATTTCAGAAAAGCCAGCCACGCGGCCATCACCAGATAATCAGCCGCCAGTTCAATCCGCAGGGCCTTGGCTTCGTTCACGAAAGCAAGATACTGTTCAGCCAATTGCAGCACGGAAACCTTGCGCAGATCAACCTTTTGGGTGCGCGAAAGGGTCAAAAGCAGGTCAAGCGGCCCTTCGAACCCGTCCACATCGACGATCAGCGCCTCCGACGCCAGCCGTTCGCCGACCGACGTGCGGTCTTCTTCGAATAGACTGGGATCGGACATGCAGGCGCGGTCCTTCAGGGGGTCAGGAGTGCTTCAAGTTCGGCCATCGCAGCTTGGACGTCAATGGGGTCTGGCGGCCGACGCAACGCCAGTGCTTTGCCAAGGCGATGTCCGGCCTTGGCCGTCATTGGCCCGGCGGCAGCGGCGACAAGTTCCATCTCGCGGCGTGTGCCGTTGCAGTGCAAAGCCAGATCGCAGCCCGCCAGCATCGCCCGCGCGGTGCGGTCACTCAGGTCACCAGCAAGCGCCTCCATTGTCAGGTCGTCCGTCAAGAGTAGACCCTGAAAGCCGATCTCCTCTCGGATTACACGGATCATTCGCACTGACTGAGTGGACGGTTGATGAGCATCGTAAGCTGGAACAACAATATGCGCCGTCATGCCAATCGGCAGGTCGTTCAGCGCCCGGAACGGAGCGAAATCGGTGCGCAGCAGTTCCTCCGCCGTCGCGGGTGCAGTAGGCAGGTCAAGATGACTGTCCACGACAGTGCGCCCGTGGCCCGGCATATGCTTCATCACCGGCAGAACGCCCCCGGCCATCAACCCATCTGCCGCTGCGCGGCCAGCCATGGCAACGGTTCCGGCATCATGCCCAAAACAGCGGTTCTTCAAGAATGGGTGGGTCTGGTCCCCTGCGATATCCAGCGTTGGCGCGCAATTCGCATCTATACCAACTGATCGCAGTTCGTGCGCAATCATCCGGTATCGCAGCCACAAACCACGTTCCATTCCGCCCGGAACTGACCGGGTCACCTGATCAAGTGGCGGCAACCACTCGCGCCAGTGCGGTGCCCGCAGTCGCTGAACCCGCCCGCCTTCCTGATCTACCATGATTACGGCATCTCGCCCGACAGACGCGCGCAGATCCCCCGTCAGACGCACAAGTTGTGCAGGGTTGTCCACGTTGCGGGCAAATAGGATAAAGCCAGCCGGATTGACTTCGCGAAAAAATGCCGCCTCATCTGGTGACAGGCTTTGCCCTTCGCACCCGAAGACTGCGGCAAGGACCTGTGGGGCCATCAGCGCACCTGCACCGGCACACATTGCCCACCCGACTTCAGCGCCGCGCAAAACCGACGGGCGTCATCATGAGTAACAAAACCACCAACCCGCAGCCGCACAAAGCTGCGACCACCACTTTCAGCTGCCTGAAGCACACGGGTCTTTTCATCAAACAGGGCACCAAACCGCAAGACCATTGAATCCCATTGCAGCCTCGCCTCGTCCTCGGTTTCATATGAACCGATCTGCGCCAATTGAGTGCCAGGCGCCAGCGAAGCCGAATCCACATCCACTGCTATAGCCCGTACCTTTGCCTGATCCGCCGCTTCGGCCACTGCCTGAGCCGCAACGACAATACCGGGCTTCGCCATCGGTATCGGTGATCGGCTGACACCGGGAATATCGGCTGAAATCACATCTGCCGCGACACTTTCTGACGACACCGATGGTGGCACGACCCCCGCTTCAATCAAGGCGGCCTCGATAGAACCAACCTCGATCTGCTCGAGATCCGGCGACTCTACAGGATCACTGATACTTTCCGGCAACGGTTCACTAAGCTGGCCAGCCACAGGCTGAATCGCTTGCATCGTCGTGCTGGGCTGAACTGTCCCAGCGTTGGGGCCAGGTTCGACAGGCAAGGGCGCAAGCGACGATCCCCCGGTTATCCGCAGGGCATCCGATGCATTGTCCTCGGCGTGCAATTCGACCGGTTTGGGAGCCAGCACCAACAGATCAGCCGTGGCTTCTGCTTCGCCCTCAGCCGCGATCATGTTCACTGACAGGCCCTGATGGTCCGCCAATTCTCCGCCAGGATCTTCAGGGGCAATGCGTGCAGGCCCTTCAGGCGCAACAATAACCGGCACCCCAAGCATTTGGCGCACAGCCAGCTTATAGGCCCAATACCCCATGCCAAATACCAGTACAGCCGACATCGCAGCGCCAACAAGCCGCACGGTTTTTGTGGTGCGGCCCACGTTGGCAAGACGCACCCTTCCATCCGGCATGAAATCGCCCATATTCCGGACCGCCATCGCCTGCTCTTCCCAATGCGCAATCTTGAACCGCACACCCTGCCCGCCCAAGTTCGGCAGACTGCGCCTTTGTCAGCGCATTTCCTCTGCCGGGGTCACCCCAAGGATAGCGAGACCTGCGGAAATGACAACGCCCGCCGCCCGCGCCAGCGCGATTTTCGACTGGCTTGTGGCGACATTGCCCTCCTGCACAAAGCGCAGGCTGGCATCATCATTGCCCCGGTTCCAAAGTGCATGCAAGTCTGACGCCAGTTCGTAAAGGTAGAAGGCAATCCGGTGCGGTTCCTGACCGCGCGCTGCAATCTCCACAAGACGGGGCCATTCGGCAATCTTCTTGGCCAGACTCAACTCTGCCTCATGCGCGAGTTGCGCCAGATCGGCCGCACGAAGTGTCGCGTCATCGGCGGCGATCCCGGCCTCGGCCGCCCTGCGGATCACGGAACAAACCCGCGCGTGCGCATACTGCACATAGAAAACCGGGTTGTCCTTCGACTGCTCCAACACCTTGTCGAAGTCGAAATCCAGCGGCGCATCATTCTTACGCGTCAACATGACAAAGCGGGTTACCTCTGCCCCCGCCTGCTCGACCACATCGCGCAGGGTGACGAACGTGCCAGCGCGTTTCGACATCTTGAACGGCTCGCCGTTCTTCCACAGCTTCACCAATTGGATCAGCTTCACCTCCAGCGGCACGCGCCCGCCCGAAAGTGCGGACACTACCGCCTTCAGCCGCTTGACATAGCCACCATGGTCGGCACCCAGCACGTCGATCAGCAGATCAAACCCACGCTGTACCTTGTCGAAATGGTAGGCAATATCGGGGGCAAAATAGGTCCAGGACCCGTCCGACTTCATCACCGGCCGGTCAACATCATCGCCGTGCGCGGTGGAACGGAACAGGGTCTGCTCCCGCTCTTCCCAATCCTCGGGTAACTTACCTTTTGGGGCCTCCAGTGTGCCTTCATAGATCAAGCCCATATCGCGCAGTGCCTTGATCGCGCTTTCGATCTTGCCAGTGCCGTAAAGTGCCTTTTCCGATGAATAGACGTCCATCGTCACGCCAAGGGCGGCCAGATCGCCGCGGATCATCTTCATCATCTCGGCGGTTGCAAACTCGCGGACATCGGCCAGCCAATACTGCTCGCCCTTGTCAAGAAGCGTGTCGCCGTACTTTTCCTTCAGCGCCTCACCGACAGGGATCAGATAATCGCCGGGATAAAGCCCCTCGCGGATCTCGGGCGAAAGGCCATTCGCCTCGCGATAGCGTTCAAAGGCGGACCGCGCCAACACGTCGACCTGTGCCCCGCCGTCATTGATGTAATATTCGCGCGTGACCTCATGCCCCGAGAAAGCCAGAAGGCTGGCCAGCGCATCGCCAAAAACCGCACCCCGCACATGGCCAACATGCATCGGCCCTGTCGGATTGGCTGAAACGAACTCAACATTGACCTTGACGCCCTTGCCAAGTGTGGACCGACCAAAATCCCGGCCCTCCATCAGTGCAGCGTTCACAACGCCCTGCCACATGGCTGGTGCCAGCCGAAGATTAAGGAACCCCGGTCCTGCCACCTCGGCCAGTAATACTCGCGGATCCGCGCCCAGTCTTGTGGCCAGCGTTTCGGCGATCATACGCGGCGACAGCCCCGCCGGTTTGGCCAGCACCATCGCCGCATTGGTCGCCATATCGCCGTGCGCCGCATCGCGCGGCGGTTCGACGGCGACGGCACTCATGTCAAGCCCGGCGGGCAACACACCTTCGGCGACCATCGCATTCAGACTGTCGATGACCAGGGCGCGAATATCGGAAAACAGGTTCATTTTGGTCCCCTTTGATCAAACCGGGGATGCCAGAGCGCCCGCGCCCCGTCAATGGTGGCGGAACATTGAAATGAAAAAGGGGGGCACTGCCCCCCCTGATCCCCCCGGGATATTGCGACCACAAGGAACGGTTAGCCCTTCATTGTGGTAGCAATATCCCCGCCGGAGCCATTGAAATCTTCAGCGGAACAGCACGAGTGCACTCGGGCTCCAGGCCACACGCGTCTTGGTGCCGCGATCCAGAACCGGGCGCCCAGGCACGTTGCGCATGGAAAGGCGAACTGGATCGGCCACCCCATCAAGCTTGACGTCGTAGTATGTCATGTCGCCGTAATACACTACCTCTTCCACACTTCCGGTCGTCTCACGATCGCTTGCACTCTGCCCCTCGTAGAGAATAGTAAGCGTCTCCGGGCGGAAGCCGATCGATGCCTCGCCGCCGGTGTTCGTCCCTGGGGCCTGCTTGGCATTGATATGGCAGCGGCCAAGCCCCTGAACATCCACATCAATCTCGCCATTCGCTTCGTCTACCACCTTGGCCGGCAGGAAGTTCATATGGCCAATAAAATCGGCCACGCGGCGGGATTTGGGCAGGCGGTATAGCGTTTCCGGATCGTCGAGTTGGGCGATTTCGCCGTCGAACATCACCGCAATCCGGTCGGACATCACCAATGCTTCTTCCTGATCATGCGTCACAAGTATGAATGTGATGCCGACTTGGCGCTGCAGCCGGATCAGTTCGACCTGCATGTTTTCACGCATCTTCTTGTCGAGCGCCGACAAGGGTTCGTCGAGCAGCAAGACCTTGGGTTTCAGGATCAAAGCGCGTGCAAGGGCCACACGTTGACGCTGACCACCAGACAGGGCGTGCGCCGCGCGCTTGCCAAAGCCCTTAAGGCCTACCATCTGTAATGCCTCATCAACGGCCTTGGCTTTTTCCTCTTTGGTGCGAGGATCCTTGCGCAGGCCAAACGCCACGTTCTGTTCGACAGTCAGATGCGGGAAAATCGCGTAGGACTGGAACACCATGTTGGTCGGGCGCTGGTTGGCGGCCACACCTTCCATATCCTTGCCGTCGATCATCACGACACCCGAGGTGATATCCTCGAACCCGGCAATGGTGCGCAACAAGGTGGTCTTGCCGCAGCCCGAAGGCCCAAGAAGCGAAAAGAACTCGCCAGCGCGGATGTCGGCGGTGATGCCACGCAGCGCGTGATAATCACCGTAATATTTCTGAACGTCTTTCAGTTCGATCATGGGTCTCGTGGTCACAGGAAGCCTCCGGAATCCTTGCCGCCGGTCTTAGCAACGCCACGGCGGCGGAAATATTCAGCAATGATGAGCAGGCAGATGGACACGGCCACAAGACCGGTCGCGACCGCCATGATGACGGGGATTTCCTTCGGGAAACGCAAAGACGAATAGATGTAAACCGGAAGTGTCTGCTGCGTGCCACCGAGGAAGTTGGCGATGATGAATTCGTCCATCGATATCGTGAAAGAAATCAGAAGCGACGAGATGATGCCAGGCAGAACCAGCGGAAGGATCACCAGCCGGAAAGCCGAAATCCTGTCTTCACCCAGATCATAAGCGGCTTCTTCCAAAGATTTATCCAAGCTCTGGAAAGCCCCTGAAAGGATGGCGATGGCAAAAGGCGTACAGATCAGCGAATGGCCTGCAATCATCGAAAACAGGCCAAGCGCACCGTCCCCAAACACCTGAAGGACCACCACCAAAAGCGCCATAGCCACGATCATTTCCGGAAGCACGAGCGGCAGCATGATCAAACCTATGATCGCCCCCTTGCCCTTGAAGTCATACCGGGTCGAGGCGCGGGCAGCAAAGATCGCAAGTATCGTAGACATGACCGCGCTTGCAGAAGCCACAATCAACGAATTCTTCACCGCGATATGAAGCTGGTCCTTCTCGGCCATCACCTCGAACCAGTGCAGCGTGAAGCCCTTCAGCGGGAACGCAATGATGGTGCCGTCGTTGAAGGCGAAAAGCGGCAAGAGCAGGATCGGCGCATAAAGGAACGCAAGATAGACGATGGCGTAAAGCCAAAGACCTTTGCCACTGGGCTTCATTTTTTCACCTTCAGGAAGCGGGCGTTGATAAGAACGAAGATCGCCGCAGCCGCACCCACGATCAGCATGGCAGACACAGCCACGGATGAACCCAGCGGCATGTTGTCGATGCCCAGCATAAGTTTCTGGATCACGTTGGCAATCAGGGGAATCTTGCCGCCACCAATGATGTCGGGCGTCACGTAATCCCCGACGGTCGGGATGAAGACGATCAGCACGGCACCCACGACGCCCGGCATTGCTAGCGGCAATGTCACGCGCCAGAACGTTGTCAACGCGGTTTCGCCAAGATCACGGCCGGCTTCAAGAAGCGAACGGTCAATCTTCTCCAGGGCCACGAAAATCGGCAGGATGGCGAAAGGTGCATAAGCATGGGCAAGCGTCACGACGATCGCCCCTACATTCACATTGATCCAGGTCAGCGGGTCTTCGATGATCCCAAGTGAAATCAGGCCAGAGTTGATCACACCGTTGAAACCCAGGATCACTTTCCACAGAAAGACCCTGACAAGATAAGAGGTCCAGAAGGGAATGGTGATCAGAAATAGCCAGAGCGACTTCTTGTTTGGCGTCACGAAGAACGAAATGTAGTAGGCGACGGGAAAGGCAAGGATCACAGTGGCAAGCGTCACCAGCGTTGACACGAAAAGCGATCTAAGCATTAGCGCGCGATAGATCGGATCGGTCCAGGCGGTCAAATAGTTGCCAATTGTCGGCTGATTTATGACTTCGCGGACACCGGCTCCATCCGTCATGAACGACAGGTAGACAACAGTTCCAAGCGGCGCGGCCAACAGCAACAGCGCATAGAATGCTGTCGGGCTGATCATGGCATAGCCATTGAATGCTGGGGTGCGGGTGAAGCGCCCCCATCTCGTCTTTATATCCATATCCCCCATCCCTGCAGGGCCACGGCCCCTTGGGAAGGCCGATTCAACCATATTTCGCACAAGCCTTGCGCTGTGCAAAGCACCTTAGCACAGGCTCTGTGGTAGAGGCAAAAAATTTGATCATTTTTTTCCAACACCAAAAAGCGTGCCGGATAAGAACTTTTTATGCTTTTATAACAATATATTAAACAGGAAGATCATCAGGCGGATTGTCAAGAAGCTCTGCGATCTTGGTCAAAGCAGACATGAAATCACTTTCCGGAACCGCTCCGGCCAACGCGATTCTCACGGCATTGGGCGCGCGCCCATCGGTCAACGCATATTCGTCAGCAGACCGGATCAACACCCCCGAGGCTTCCGCCAAGCGCGTGAAAGTCGAGGCGCGCCACCCCCTCGGCATCGGCAGCCAGATGAAGCTCAACCCCTTTTGCCAACGCATGTCATGTCGGCCAAGGATATTGAGCGCAAGCTCCAGCCGGCGGGCAAAAGCTGCCTGCACGAGGTCACGCAGACGCGCAGCCTCGCCCGAACGAAACAGGGCGTATACAATATCGGAAACCGGGCGGGGCAGACCGAAGTAGCTGTGCTGCGTGGCAAGGCGTGCCGCTTCCCCCAGCCCGGTTGGGCAGACAATCGCGCCAAACCGAAGGCCAGCAGAAATGCTCTTGGAAATGCTGGTTACATGCCACGTCCGTTCGGGGGCCAGCGCGCGCAAGGACGGTCCTGTGGCCTGTGCCACAGAATAACAATTATCTTCGATGATCTGAAGGTCGTGGGCACGCGCAACTTGTACCAACGCAATCCGGCGCTCTAGGCTCATGCAGGCAGCCGTCGGGTTTTGCGCGTCCGGCGTCACGCATACAATCCTGCCGCCATAACGCCGACATGCCGCATCAAGCGCTTCGGGAATCATGCCTTCCGAATCCAATGCCACCGGCGCGACTTCGGCACGGTTAAGCCGCGCCGCACGCCGGAACCCGGCATAGGCTAGCTCTTCGCAAAACACATAGGGTCGATCGCCACGCAAGCAGCACTGCAAGGCTATTCCCACTGCATTCTGACCGCCGAGGGTCAGCGCCATGTCGTCCGCGCCAAACGACCCCAATGCCTGATCCCCCAGCCAATCCGCGTAAGCCTGGCGCAATGGAACGTCCCGGCGAAGGCTGGGGTACTCCAGGTGATCCGGACCCAGATGGCCGGCAATCTGTATCAATATCGCTGAAATTGCGGCGCCCTGCCCCACATCCGGCAACTGTGGTGATCGCAGGTCCACGATCGGCTGGGTTACCGCAGCAATACGATCGGCATCCAACTCTTCGAAAATCGGATGAGTGGGTCCAAGCCGCGGCGCCCGCGCGGCCACGAAGGTGCCGCGTCCCACTGTTGCTTCAAGCAACCCCTCATGGGTCACGATCTGATAGGCACGAGCCACGGTGCCGGGCGTAATAGCCAATTGCCACGCCAATTCTCGCACCGGCGGCAAGCGACTGCCTTCGGTCAATTCACCCCGGCGCACGGCATCGCGCAAAGCACGGGAAAGGGCCAAATACTTCGGCCCATCAAATTGTGTCAGGTCAGGCCGCCAAATTGTGGTCATCACATTCCGTGATTGTCATAATTACAATGTTTCACTGGTACATTGTATCATCTTTTTGTAAGCATGCAACATAAGTTAACTAGCTTTGTATTGATACAATAGGTGCAGACATGACAAGCTTTAGCAAAATTGCGGTCAACAAACGCAGCCCGATGGCCGGCCCGGGGATGACACTGGCCTTAACCACCTTTGTCACCCTTTGGCGGCAACGCATGCGCGCGCGCCGTGCCCTGTCACGTCTTGACGCCCATCTGCTGCGCGACATCGGTCTTGATCCCATGACAGCAGAGCGCGAAGCAACGCGCCCTTTCTGGCAAGACTGACCGGACAGGCTACGCTTCCCCAGAGCGGACGCCTCTTCCTTGGCCGGGCCTCGTGCTCGGCCACTTTTTTTCTGTCTATTTTGTGGCTACCTGGGAACAAAAGGACAGTATCTTTTCCTTTATGGGGCCCATATTTTCGATATTCCAATAGCCAAAGCGCCCCTTACTGTCGAAAATCTTTTCGCCATCTGCAAGCTTCAACAGTGCTTCGGGTTTGTATTGCGCACCATTAAACGTGATTGCAACAATCTCGCGCCGCCGCCGCATGACCCAAGGCAACCTGCATTTCAGCTTCAGAATCAGCCGCGATCTTGACAAGAATTCGCGCCGGAACATCACGCCAAGCGACGTAGGTATTTTCTGCAATGTTGCCTGCGCGCACCAAGAAATGAAGACATCATCTATCGTCATATAGCGCGGAGCCCGAACACCACTTTCGTATAGGGCTTGAAATTGCTCAGCCAAGCTGGGCACTGCGGCAGAATGAAACGCAACAATCGAAGAATTGCCCGTTGCAAACCATCTTCCACCTGACAGCTTCCAGACCAGCCGCCGGACCGGGCCGAAACCAACAATGTTGCCGGGCGGAAGCATTAAATAATCATTCTCATTGCGCACCAGTGCAGCAATTTTACCGACATCGCCTACAACAACGGTATCAAGATCCAAAAAAACGCACGGCAAATCTTCTGGCAGGAATGGCCGGTGGAACATGGAAAGTTTCACTACATACCCGCCCCTGAAAAAATTAGGCGAACGAAAGAATTCCGGGATCAAGGACTGAACGACCACTGCGTCGATCGCGGTCCGGTAGCGATCTGTCACTAGCACAACCTTCGTGCAGCTCGTCGATTTCGACAGTACGGAACGCACAAGGACATTCACATAATCATCTGAATATTTGTCGCCCCACAAGGCAAGCACAAGGCACCAGTTGCGAGCTGAGTTTTCTGCTGACAGAATCTGCATCTAGCTCAACTTCCCCAACTATCATGCGTGAGCAATACGAGTGCTTTTGTTTCAGCTAGCATAAGTCCATTAAGAAAGAATAAATCCGCAAATGGTTGCCCGCAACTGCTGTCGCGGCGCTCGATCCACAGGCGGAAATGAAAAAGCGCGGTAAAACCGCGCTTTTCCCAAAGTAGATTCGTATTGCGTCCAGAAACTCAGCGCTTCGAGAACTGGAAGCTCTTACGGGCTTTCGCCTTGCCGTACTTCTTGCGTTCAACGACACGGCTGTCGCGGGTCAGGAAGCCTGCCGCTTTCAGGGCGCCGCGCAGCGTCGGTTCGTAAAGCTGAAGCGCCTTCGAAATGCCGTGCTTGACCGCGCCGGCTTGACCCGAAAGGCCGCCACCGGCAACAGTTGCGAACACGTCGAACTGACCGTCGACATTGGCAACCGTGAACGGCTGACGCAGGATCATCTGCAGAACCGGGCGCGCGAAGTAGACGGCCATTTCCTTGCCGTTCACAACCACTTTGCCCGAACCCGGCTTGATCCAGACGCGGGCAACCGCATCCTTGCGCTTGCCCGTTGCGTAGGAACGACCCAGCTTGTCGCGCTGCGGAGCCCGGGGGGCAACCACTTCAGCAACCGGCGCTGCCGCGACGGCGGCCTTCAGATCGTCGAGAGATTTGATTTCGTCGGCCATCTTATGCGCTCCGGGTGTTCTTCGGGTTCATCAGCTTGACGTCCAGGACATCGGGCTGCTGAGCTTCATGCGGATGGGCGGCCCCTGCATAGACGCGCAGGTTGGTCATCTGCTGACGGCCCAGACGGTTGCGGGTGATCATGCGTTCGACCGCCTTCATCACGACGCGCTCGGGGTGGTTGCCATCCAGCACCTGGGCGGCGGTGCGGAACTTGATCCCGCCCGGATGGCCAGTGTGCCAGTAATAACGCTTGTCGGCGCGCTTGTTGCCCGTCATCTGCACCTTGTCGGCATTGATGACGATGACATTGTCACCCATGTCCATGTGGGGGGTGAATGTCGGCTTGTGCTTGCCGCGCAGGCGGTTGGCGACGATCACGGCAAGACGGCCCAGAACAACGCCTTCGGCGTCGATCAGGATCCATTTCTTTTCGATCTCCGCCGGTTTTGCGGTGTAAGTTTTCATAGTCAGACCTTCGGGTTACGGGTCATAAAGGGCGCCCAAACGGGAGCCCAAGATCGGATGGGGGCTTCTCCTGCATTTCGCGCGGCGCGTCAAGGGCTGCTGACAATATTTAATTACGTAAATTCAATATGTTAGAATGGCGGTACTATTTTACCCCACGCGCGCCGCACTTTTCATCGACGGAATCGAAAAAGTCAGCCCGGCGCGGGCCACAACCTCGTCCTGTCCCTCAGATCTGATCAACACATCGCCTGATGCCAGTTGACGGCCAATCTTCAATATCCGCGCCTCGCCCAGCAGATCGGCATCGGGCATCGGCTTGCGCAGGAAATCAATCGCCACGTTGGTCGTCACTGCCAGTGCTTCGGGGCCGATCCGCGACATCAACGCGAAATAAAAGGCCACATCGGCCAACCCGAACATCGACGGGCCCGACACCGTTCCACCCGGCCGCAAATGCTTGTCGCTCACCATCAACCGCAGAACGATTCCCTCCGGCGTCAGTCGTTCGACTGCAAAGTCATCCTTCACTTGCGGGAAAGTAACTTGCAGAAAATCGTGCAGGTCTGCCTCGGTAAGGATAGCTCGCATCTTTCGCCCCGGGTGAACTGCGACTAAGCTGTCGGCAAAACGGGAGAATGGCAAGTGACGGAACTCTTGATCCTGAAATCCAAGCACTCCGGGGTAGCAACCCTGACCTTGAATTCCCCCGACAGCTATAACGCTCTTTCGACGGCGATGTTGACGGCCCTGCGCGCCGAACTCGCGGCACTTGCCAAAGACGCCAACACGCGGGTCGTGGTGCTGAAGGCGGCGGGCAAGGCTTTTTGCGCGGGCCATGATCTGAAAGAGATGCAGGCGGCGCGTCAGGCCCCTGACAAGGGCCGCAACTTTTACGAGGCGCTTTTTGGGCTGTGCTCCGAAGTGATGCAGATGATACCCGCCCTGCCCCAGCCAGTGATTGCGTCTGTGCACGGAATTGCCACCGCGGCGGGCTGCCAGCTGGTGGCTAGCTGTGACATGGCCATCGCCGCGCAGGGCGTGCGCTTTGGCGTGAATGGCGTGAACATCGGGCTGTTTTGTTCGACGCCAATGGTGGCCCTATCGCGCAATGTGCCCCGCAAGATCGCGTTCGAGATGCTGACCACCGGCCAATTCATCGACTCCGCGCGTGCGGCAGAGGTCGGGCTGGTGAACCGCGTGGTGCCCGCCGACCGTTTGACCGAAGAAACACAGGCATTGGCGCAGCTGGTTGCCGGAAAACTGACGGCAGCCGTGAAGATCGGCAAGCGGGCCTTCTATGATCAGATGGCGATGCCCTTGGCCGACGCTTACGCCCATGCGGGCCGTGTGATTGTGGAAAACATGCTGTGGCGCGACACCGAAGAAGGCATCAGCGCCTTTCTGGAAAAGCGCGCCCCAGACTGGTCTTAACCCTGCCGCACGGCTGCAGGCTTTATGGCGGCCCAAACGCCCATCGCCAATAGTGCCAGCCCCGCACAGACGCCGATTACCAGCCCTGGACCGCCTGCCGTAAGCAACCAGGCACCCACCAACGGACCCGCCGCCGAGGCCAGGATAGGTGATATGGCAATTACGCCTGAAACCGCGCCAAACCCCTCTCGCCCCAGATGTTCGGCAATCAGAACCGGGCGCATGATCGACATGATGCCGATCCCTGCCCCCTGACAGGCCGCAGTCAGGAAGATCGCGGCGGGCGCCACTCCGGCCAACCAAAGCGCCGCCGCACCGGTCAACAATCCGGCAAGCGACAAGTAGGTCGCGCGCCGATTGCCCACGCGCGCCTCGTTCAGCATCAACAGAAACCGCCCCAAGACCTGACACGGGCCAATTGTCGCGGCGGCTAGTGTCACCATCCCGGCACTCGCGCCGCGCGAACCGAACAGTTCCAGCACATAGGTGATCAGGATGCCGTGGTTAAGATAAGTCAGCCCAAGGATTGCAGCGATGCCCCAGAAGGCCGGTTTGGCCAATGAGATGCGGACCATGCCATGCGGGGCGGCGCTGCGCTCGGCCCCGGCAAGCACGGTATTGGCCCGCAATATCCGCGCGCCTATCAGGTTTGCAGGCACGCCGACGAAGATCATCAGGCAGGCAAAACCGATCAGCGCGCCCGAGGCCCCGAAGGCCGCTGCAAGCCAATGGCCCAGCGGGAAGGATAGGGTTCCGGCAAAGCCCGCCACCAATGTCACCCGCACGATAGCGGCGCGGGCGCTGTCGCCCAGACGGCGGGTCAGGAAGGCAAAGCAGGTTTCATAAAGGCACCCGGCCTGCGCCACGCCGACCAGCGCCCAAAGGACCAGCCACCAGAAGGGGCTGGCAGCAAACCCCATCAACGCGATGGCCAGCGCCGCCGGAACCGGCAGGAAGGCCAGCATCTCGCCGCCCAGGCCCCTGTCCACCAGCCGCCCGGTGAAGGGGGCGAGCAAAGCCATGAGCAGAAAAGAAATCGTCGGCCCCATCGCCAGCGTGGCTTTCGACCAACCTGTCGCCGCCTCCAGATCCGGCAGGATCGCGGGAAAGGAATAATAGACGCCGGAATAGGTCATGGTCTGGCCGATGGCCAAAAGCAGAACCGCGCGTTTCTGTGCCCCTGTCAAAGCCGGTAGATCGCGCGGAACTTCTGCTCAAGGTAGGCCAGAAGCGGCTCGGCAGAGGGGGCAAAACCGCAGGCATGTTCGATCGTCGCCGCCGGCATGCGTAGGCCGCCATGCTGCTGAAGCCGGGCACGCAGCCAGTCGGTGGCCGGGCGCGCATCGCCGCGGGCAAGGCTGGCGTCCAGATCGGGCACCGCCTGCCGCAGGGCCTGATGCAGGCAGCCAGCATAGAGGTTGCCAAGCGAATAGGTGGGGAAATAGCCGATCAGGCCGCAAGACCAGTGGACATCCTGCAATATCCCGTTCGCGGGCTTGTCGACCGCATAGCCGAAATCCCCGAGGAAGCGGGTATTCCACGCCTCTTCCAGATCTTTTACCCCCAGCCGGCCCGCGACCAGATCGCGTTCCAGATCAAAGCGCAGCATGATGTGAAGGTTATACTGCACCTCATCCGCTTCGGTGCGGATATAGCCGCGATGGACCTTGTTGACCGTGGCGTAGAAAGCATCAGCGGACGCCGCACCAAAATCACCGAACTTGGCCTGCATGCGCCCCATCAGCCATTCGGTGAAGGCGCGGCTGCGGCCCATCTGGTTTTCATAGATCCGGCTTTGGCTTTCATGGACGCCCATCGAGACGCCCTGCCCCAGAGGCGTCAGCAGATAGGCCTGATCAATCCCCAGTTCATAACAGGCGTGGCCCACCTCGTGGATCGTCGAGTAGACGCAGTTGAACGGGTCCTGTTCAGCGACCCGGGTGGTTATGCGCACGTCGTTGCCCGAGCCTGACGAGAAGGGATGCACCGCCAGATCAAGCCGCCCGCGCGTCCAGTCATAGCCGAAGGCGTCCGCGACCTCGCGCGCTAGGTCCATCTGGCCGGCTTGCGGGAACGTACCTGTCAGCGCGGCGGGCTGATGGGCGGCGCCCAGAACCGCCTCGCGCAGCGCCACCAGACGGGAGCGCATGGCGTCGAACATCGCTGCGATGTCGGCACCCGAGGCTTCGGGTTCGTAGTCATCCAATAGCGCATCATAGGCATCGCCGCCGTCGGCCAGCGCCTGACCCTTTTCGCGGATCAGCCCCACAACGTTTTCCAGCGTCGGCAGGAAAGCCGCCACGTCGTTATTCTCGCGCGCATCGGCCCAGACGCCTTGCGCCACACTGGTCACGCGCGCGATTTCGGTGGCGAGTTTCGCCGGAACCCGCGCGTTCTTCAGATAGGATCGGCTGATCAGATCAAGCGCGCGGTTGCCCGCTGCGTCGGGGGTTTCTGCCGCTGCCAGCCAATCGACCAGCTTTGGGTCGGTGCGGCGCGCGTGCAGGACGCTTTCCATCGCGGCCATTTCCTCGCCCCGCTGTTCGGCGGAACCGCGCGGCATCACGGTTTCCTGATCCCAGCCCAAACGCCCAGCGATTTGCGCCAGCGCCTCGGTTTCGCGCTGGAAGGACATCAGATCATCAAATGCGGTCATTGGTTCTGGCCCCTGAGTGAGGTGACAATCGGATAAAGCGCGCGGTGGCGGGCACGCAGGATCAGGATGAACAGCACGATGGCCCCGGCCTGATGGGCCAGCCCCAAATGCAGCGGTGCTGCGTAAAGGACGGTGAAGATACCGAGAACAACCTGAACCAGCAGCATCGCCCCCACTAGGTCGAACGCCGCCTTGGTGCGCGGATGAACGGAGCGGTGGCCTTTCAGCCAGACGACGATCCCGAAGGCCAGGACCAGGTAGCCCATCATCCGGTGCAGGAACTGCACCAGTCCCGGATTTTCGAAGAAGGCCCGCCAGAGACCACCGCCGTCAGGCACATAGAACGCGTCGGCGGGAAAGAAGTTTTCGCCCATCAGGGGCCAGGTCGGGAAAGCACGACCGGCGTCGATACCGGCCACGAGGGCACCAAGCAGGATCTGCAGGAAGGTTGCATGCATCAACCCGGTGGACAGCGAGAACAGTTTTGGTTCCTGCGACCGGCGGGCCTGCAAAAGCCAGCCTTCGGGGCGGGCGAGCGACAGGATATACCAGCCCGTCAGGCCTAGGATCACGAAGGCGAGGCCGAGATGGGTTGCCAGCCGGTAAGAGGCCACATCCACCATCCGGCCCGACAGACCCGAGGACACCATCCACCAGCCAATCAGCCCCTGAAGGCCGCCAAGCGCGCCAAGCCCCAGAAGCCGCCCCGTCCAGCCCGCCGGGATCCGCCCGGTTGCCCAGAAGAAAGCGAAGCCGAGTGCCCAGACCATGCCGATCGTGCGGCCCATCTGGCGGTGGCCCCATTCCCACCAGAAGATCGACTTGAAGCCTTCAAGCGTCATCTGGCTGTTTTGCAACTGGTATTCGGGACTGGCCTGATAGCGGGCAAATTCGGCCTGCCAGTCGGCATCATTCAGGGGTGGTAGGGCGCCGGTCAGTGGTTTCCATTCGGTGATAGACAGGCCTGAATCGGTCAGCCGGGTCAGCCCGCCCACCAGAATCATTGCCGCCACCAGCAGGAAGATCGCTACCAGCCAGTAGCGGACCGGAGTGCGCCCCCGGCGCGGCCCGTCGATCATCCCGCCCTGCGGCGGGGGGGAGGCCTTGGCCTCTGCCCCGACCTCTTCGAAAATGCTTCGCTTGCCGCTCATCATGCCCTCATGGTTTGACGGGACACTAGGCTGATGGTTCGCGGGCTTCAAGAGAGGGACCGGGCTGCGGGGCGGGGTGAGCCAGCCGGAACATCGGGTGGCGAACCGCTGCAACAGGGCGGAAATCGCGCGGCGCAAGAGGCGGGACAGGACTTTGTCCGAGTTCGGACAAACCGCTAACCTCATGATTATAAGTAATTTTACAAGTTAACATTAACCGGATTTTAACCTGAGCGAGGCCAATTCCGGCCGTTCGCCGCGCCTTGTGCGGCCCGCTCAGAGCGGATCGCGCCGACGCACGATCTGGCGCAGGATGCCGTGGAAGGTCTGCACATCGGCGCGGGTCAGGGCCATGCGGCTCCAGAGATTGCGCAGGTTCTGCTTCATGCCTTCGGCCCTGGATTCCGGGAAGAAGAAGCCCACCGCATCCAGTTGTTGTTCAAAATGATCGCCCAGCTTTTCGACCTCGATGTGGCTGGCAAATTCGGTGCGGGCCATTTCGACCACTTCGGGTGGCATGGTGGTGCCCTGACGCATCCATTCATAGGCGCACAAAAGCACCGCCTGCCCAAGGTTCAAGGAGGCAAAATCCGGGTTCACCGGGATTGAGATGATGGCATTGGCGCGCACCACATCGTCGTTTTCCAGCCCCGCGCGTTCGGGGCCGAAAAGGATCGCCACCTTCTGCCCCTGAGCGCACAGGGCGCGGGCATGTTCCATCGCGCGTTCGGGGGTCATGATCGGTTTGGTGAGGTCACGCCCGCGCGCGGTTGTGGCAAAGACATAGGCGCAGTCGGCCACGGCTTCGGGCAGGGTCGCAAAGACCCCGGCATGATCCAGAACCTTGCCCGCTGCCCCCGAGGCCATCGCCACGGCGCGCGGATTGGGCCAGCCGTCGCGCGGGTCGACGAGCCGCATCCGGGCAAGCGAAAAGTTCAGCATCGCGCGGGCGGCGGCACCGATGTTTTCGCCCATCTGCGGGCGGACTAGCACAAAGACAGGTGTAAGATCGGCCATGGTTCTGTTCCCCTGAACCCGCGCCTGATACGATAGGGGCACCCTTATCCGCAAGGAGGCATGTCCATGGCTTATGACGAAGGACTGGCCGAACTGCTGCGCGCCGATCTGGCGGACCTGCCGGTAACTGAAAAGAAGATGTTCGGCGGCCTGTGTTTCATGTTCGACGGAAACATGCTGTGCGGCACCCACACATACGGCGCGATGTTCCGGGTGAGCAAGGACAGCTATGAGGCTGCGCTTGCCTTGCCGGGCGTGGGGCCGATGGCCTTTACCGGCAGGCCGATGGCCGGGATGGTGGATGTGTCTGACGACGGCATGGCCGATGACGCGGTTCGGGCAAAACTGCCGGCGCTGGCGCTGGCCTTTGTAAAATCTCTGCCCGCGAAGTAGCCAAGGCGGATTTTCTGGGTTAAGGCGGGCCAAACAGAAAGGATCCGCCATGGCCGCTGCCGATCGTCCGCAGATTTACCTGATCACGCCCCCGGTGGTGGATCTTGTGACTTTCCCCGCGACCCTTGCAAAGGTTCTGGATGCAAACGAGGTCGCCTGCCTGCGCCTTGCCTTGGCCGGAACCGATGAATACGAGCTTGGCCGCGTCGCCGACGCACTGCGTGCCATTGCCCATGAACGGGATGTTGCGGTGGTCATCGACAGGTATGTGGCGCTTGTCGCCCGACACGGGCTGGACGGGGTGCATCTGCTGGACAGTTCGCGTTCGGTGCGTGCCGCCCGCAAGGAGCTGGGACCAGATGCGATCATCGGGGCCTGGTGTGGCACATCGCGCGATGCGGGGATGAGTGCGGGCGAGGCTGGCGCAGATTATGTGGCCTTTGGCCCGGTCGGTGTGACCGCGCTGGCGGGCGGGGCGCAGGCCGAACCGGAATTGTTTGCCTGGTGGTCCGACATGATCGAGGTGCCGGTGGTGGCCGAAGGTGCCTTGGACGAGGCGCTGATGCGGACACTGGCCCCGGTCACGGATTTCTTCGCCATCGGCGACGAGATCTGGCGCAGCGATGATCCGGCCAAGGCACTTGGCGTGCTGATCAAGGCGATGGGCTGACGCGCGATCACGGCCAAGACAAAGGGCCCGGTTCGCGATGGAACCCGGCCCTTTTTCGTTTCGCCGTCAGGGTCCGCGACCCGGCACCGCAGGCCGTGTCAGCCAGCCAGCCGTTCTTCGATATTGTCGGCCAGGGCTTCGGCACGGGCGGCGATTTCGGCCATCGTATCCAGAACCGACTGCGGAAGAACCGCAACTTCGATCCGTTCATGAATGGTGCGGGTGCTTGCCGCCGCACGTTCGGCAGCCAGCGCCCGTTCTTCGGAGGCGCGCAACTGATCCTCCAGACCCGCGGTCTTGTCGGCCAGCATCAGGCCCGCCATCAGCAGCATCCGCGCCTCGGGCAGGCGGCCGATCTGGGCGATCAGCACCGAAGCTTCGTTGTCGAGCAGTTTGGCTGCGGCCCGCAGGAAATGTTCTTCGCCGGGTTGGCACGAAACATCAAATTCCCGCCCGCCTATGGAAATCCGCACTTCCGCCATCACGCCACCTCGCCGATCAGCGGCTTCAGTTCCGCCAGTATGTCTTCCATCTCGGCCATTTCGGCCCGCCGTGCGGCGCGCAAGGCGTCAAGCTCGGTTGCCAGCACCTCGTTCAACATCGCCGGGTCGGCAAGATTGGCGCGGGCGGCATCGCTGAGCCTTTGATTGGCGGCGGTAAGTTCGCCGTTCAGCCGCCGCTGGCGCTGAAGTTCCGCCCCCTGCGCATCCAGGCTTTCCGTCAGTTGCGCCACCCGGTCTTCCAGACCACGGATCAGGTGTTCCTGCCGGTCCTTGATCGCCTTGACCCGTTCGGTCAGCTGTGCGTTGGCGGCGCGTTCGGCCTCCAGATCGGCGCGCAGCCTGTCGGCTTCGCCGGACTGGTCGGCGGGCTGCGCCGGGGCAAGGCCGACCGGGGCAAGATCGACCAGCCCGTCCAGGCCAACGCGAACCCGTTCCATCGCATAAAGGATGCGTCGCTCAAGTTCGGCAATATCGTCCATAGGCTCTGGCCCCCACATTTCTGCCCGTCCGCCATCCATCCATCCGCAAATGCCGAATCGGTCGCGCACGTCGTTGCAACAATATTAGCCAATCCGCCGCCCCTGCGCGCCCCCTTTTCGGCCAATGCCTTAAGGGCCGTGCTTGATCTTGCCGGTTCGGCCCCCTATCAAGCCCGCACACCCGACATCAGCCAAAGGACGCCACCTTGGATATCGCAACGCTTCGCGCCAGCCACCCTGATCATTGGATGAAAGCCTGCGCGATCCGCGCTTTGGCCATGGATGCGGTTCAGGCCGCCAATTCCGGCCACCCCGGCATGCCGATGGGTATGGCCGATGTGGCGACCGTCCTGTTTGAGAAGCACCTGAAATTCGACGCAAGTGCCCCGAAATGGGCAGACCGCGACCGCTTCATCCTGTCGGCCGGGCACGGGTCGATGCTGATCTATGCGCTTTTGCATCTGACGGGTTATGCCGACGTGACGCTGGATCAGGTCAAGAACTTCCGCCAGTGGGGGGCAATCACGGCCGGCCACCCGGAATATGGCCATGTCTCGGGGGTTGAGACCACCACTGGCCCGCTGGGTCAGGGGATTTCCAACGCCGTGGGCTTTGCCATGGCCGAGGAAAGCATGCGCGCCCGCTTTGGGGCAAAGATCGTTGACCACTACACATGGGTGATCGCCGGCGACGGCTGCCTGATGGAAGGCATCAGCCACGAGGCGATCGGCCTTGCCGGCATGCAGAAACTCTCGAAACTGATCGTGCTGTGGGACAATAATAACATTTCCATCGACGGGCCGATTTCGATGTCGGACGTGACCGACCAGCGCGCACGCTTTGCCGCTGCGGGCTGGACGGTGCTGCACTGCGACGGCCATGATCCGATGGACATCGACCGCGCGATGTCAGCTGCCAAAAAGTCCGACCGGCCAGTGCTGATCGACTGCAAGACCCATATCGGTTTTGGCAGCCCGAAAAAGCAGGACTCGGCGGGCGCACATGGGTCGCCGCTTGGCCCGGACGAGATCAAGGTTACAAAGGCCATCTATGGCTGGGACCATGACGCCTTCGTGATCCCCGCCGATATCGTGACAGCATGGCGTGCCATCGGGGCGCGCGGCGCCGCGGCACGCACGGGATGGGAGGCCCAGTTCGCCGCCCTGTCGCCCGCCAGACAGGCCGAATTCACCCGCCAGATGACCGGGGCCGCACCAAAGAAACTGGCCGCCACCATCCGCGCGGTCAAGGCAGAGGCAACAGCGAACCTGACCAAGGTCGCTACCCGCAAGGCATCTGAGATGGTGCTGGCAGCCGTCAATCCGGTGATGCCCGAAACCATCGGCGGTTCGGCCGACCTGACCGGATCAAACCTGACCAAGACCGCCGATCTGGGCATCTTCACCCCCGACAACCGCAAGGGGCGGCACGTCCATTACGGTATACGTGAACATGGGATGGCTGCGGCGATGAACGGCATGGCGCTGCATGGCGGCGTGCGCGCTTACGGCGGCACCTTCCTGTGCTTTACCGATTATGCGCGTGGTGCCATGCGGCTTTCGGCGCTGATGGGTGTGCCCGCCGTCTATGTCATGACCCACGATTCCATCGGCCTTGGCGAAGACGGACCAACCCACCAGCCGGTCGAACATCTGGCGATCTGCCGGGCGACGCCCAACACCTGGACCTTCCGCCCGGCAGACGTGGTGGAAACCGCCGAAGCCTGGGAACTGGCGCTGACCACCACGACAACGCCCTCGGTGCTTGCGCTGTCGCGCCAGAACCTGCCGACGGTGCGCACGACCCACACCGCAAAAAACCTGACCGCGCAGGGCGGCTATATCCTGGCCGAAGCCAAGGCCAAGCGTCAGGTGATCCTGATGGCAACCGGATCGGAAGTGGAAATCGCCATGAAGGCACGTGACCTGCTGGAGGCCGAAGGCATCGGCACCCGCGTTGTGTCGATGCCCTGCATGGAGCTGTTCGCGGCCCAGCCGGAAAGCTACCGCAAGCGCGTTCTGCCTGCGGGCCCGGCGCGTGTGGCCGTCGAAGCGGCAGTTCGCCAGCCCTGGGACCGGTTCCTGCTGGGCGAGCGCGGACGCGAGGCGAAGTCCGCCTTCGTCGGCATGGAGGGCTTCGGCGCCTCGGCCCCGGCAGAACGGCTTTACGCCGAATTCGGCATCACCGCCGAAAACGTGGCAGCAAGGGCCAAGGCCCTGCTCTGATTTCGTCTCGCCTTTGGCGCGCCGACCCGCGCGAGTATTTCAGCCAAGATGAATGGGATCAGCCTTTCAGCTGGCGCAGATACTCCCGCCGGAGGCCTTTGAGCCACGTGGGCCGCAAGGCCCGCGTGGCGAGGGATGGAATGCGCCGCAGGCGCGCCTTTTGATTAAGCCCTGCGCGCAATCAGCCGCGCCCAGACCGGTCCAATGAACCGGGTAGCAACCGGAATCAGGGCCAGACCCAGTGCGGCGCCGAAGATGCCATCCAGTGCCGCCTTGGTGGCCCATTCGGCAAAGCCTGTCGCCGCAGGAACCGCGTGGCCGAGGGCCACAGACCAGTCGTGGATGTGATGGCCAAGCCAACCCCAGCCCAGTTCCTCTAGCCCGTGGATGATGATCGACCCGCCGACCCAAAGCATAGCCGCCGTGCCGACGGTCGACAGAACCGCCATCAGCTTGGGCATTCCCACGACCAACCCCCGCCCTGTGGCGCGCGTCAGCGAAAGCCGCCCGCGCCGGGCCAGGAACAGGCCGATGTCGTCCATTTTCACGATCAGTGCCACCGCGCCATAGACCGCGACCGTGATGCCGATGCCGACGATGGCGAGCGTCAGCGCCTGCATCCAAAAAGACGGCGACGGGATGGCGGCAAGGGCGATCGTCATGATTTCGGCCGAAAGGATGAAATCGGTCTTGATCGCGCCCGCCACCTTTTCTTCTTCAAGATGGGCGGGGTCCCGGACATCGAAATCCTCTTCCACCTCGGGGTCGGTGTGGGGCAACAGCACATGAAACAGCTTCTCTGCCCCCTCGAAACAAAGGTAGGCGCCGCCGACCATCAGCAAGGGCGTGACCGCGCCCGGCAGGAAGGAAGACAAGAGCAGGGCTGCCGGCAACAGGATCAGCAGCTTGTTCTTCAGCGACCCCAGCGCAATGCGGCCTATGATCGGCAGTTCGCGCTTTGCTTCGAATCCATGCACATACTTTGGCGTCACCGCCGTGTCGTCGATCACCACTCCGGCAGCTTTCGTGCCCGCCTTGACCGCCTGAGCGGCCACATCATCCAGTGAGGCGGCCGCAACCTTGGCAAGGGCCGCCACATCATCCAACAAAGCCAGTAAACCGCTCATCGTTCCCCACAAGGTTTATCACGGCCAGACTAATGGCTTTGCCGACGATGGCAAGAAGCGCCGGGCATTCGACAGTTCCTGTTTGGCGGGGGGATTGTCGCTTTCGTTTCCGCTAACAGGCGATGTTTTCGCTAACATGCTGAAAAACAGTCGTTTTCAGGTTTCGAAATGCGCATTATTTGTGTAACAAGCATTGCGACGACTTTTCCGCCCGGCGGGCGGACCAGTTCCCAGGAGAGTGCGAATGACTGTCACCATCGGTATCAATGGCTTTGGCCGCATCGGCCGCTGCACGCTGGCGCATATCGCCGAGGCCAACCGCAATGATGTTCAGGTGGTGCGCATCAATGCGACCGGCCCGATCGAGACAAATGCCCACCTGTTGAAATATGACAGCGTTCACGGGCGCTTTGGCGGGCCAGTGAAGGTTGCGGGCAACACACTTGATCTGGGGCGTGGGCCGATCGAAGTCATGTCCACCTACAATCCGGAAGAGCTGGATTGGGAAGGCGTCGACGTGGTGCTGGAATGCACCGGCAATTTCAACGACCGCGACAAGGCCGCCGTTCACCTGACGCGCGGGGCAAAGCGGGTTCTGGTGTCTGCCCCGGCCAAGCGCGCAGACAAGACCGTGGTTTACGGCGTCAACCACCGCCAGCTGACGCTGGACCATCATGTCGTCTCGAACGGATCCTGCACCACCAACTGTCTGGCGCCGCTGGCCAAGGTGTTGAATGACGCGATCGGGATTGAATCCGGCATCATGACCACCATCCATTCCTATACCGGCGACCAGCCGACGCTGGACCGGCGCCACAGCGATCTTTACCGCGCCCGCGCGGCGGCGATGGCGATGATCCCGACCTCGACCGGGGCTGCGAAGGCGTTGGGCGAAGTGCTGCCAGAACTGGCGGGCAAGCTGGACGGAACCGCGATACGGGTGCCGACGCCGAACGTTTCGGCGGTAGATCTGACCTTCGTAGCGGCAAGAAGCGTGTCGGTTGCGGATGTGAACGAAATCGTAAGGGAAGCGGCGGCAGGCTATATGGGCATGGTCCTGTCGTATGACCCTGAGCCGAAGGTGTCGATTGACTTCAACCACACGCCTTACAGCTGTATCTTTGCCCCCGATCAGACCAAGGTCGTCGGCGGCCGTACCGTGCGCGTGCTGGCTTGGTATGACAATGAATGGGGCTTCTCTTGCCGGATGGCCGATGTGGCCGGCGCAATGGGGCGGCTTCTTCAGTAAGGAGCATGGGGGGCGCGCCCCCCGCCCATGACGAATGGCATATCTGCGGTTCTGGCCGCGCTGATCCTTCTGTTCCTGATTCTGGACCGCATCTTCTGGCATGCCGCCGCAGAGGTGTTTTTGGCCCGAAAATTCATCACCTTGGTAGATTGGCTCGAATTCTGGCGCTGAGTGTGCCAGTCTCCGGTTGACTTTTGCCTGCCTTTTGATGTTAGCGGTAACATGATCCCCGCAATGCGGCGACCTTCCCCTGGAGGAGACGGATATGACGGTAAAGGTGGCTATCAACGGTTTCGGACGAATCGGGCGCAATGTGTTGCGGGCGATCATCGAAAGCGGACGGCACGATATCGAGGTGGTGGCGATCAACGACCTTGGGCCGGTAGAAACCAATGCCCATCTGTTGCGGTTCGATTCAGTCCATGGCCGTTTTCCGGCCGAAGTGACGACCGGAGCCGACTGGATTGATGTCGGCCGCGGGCCGATACGGGTCACGGCGCTGAAGAACCCGGCTGATCTGCCATGGGCGGATGTGGATGTGGTGATGGAATGCACCGGCATTTTCACATCCAAGGAAAAATGCCTGCCGCATCTGGAGAATGGCGCGCGGCGGGTGCTGATTTCGGCCCCCGGCGACGGGGCGGACAAGACGATTGTCTTTGGCGTCAATCATCAGGTGCTGACGGCAGCGGATATCGTTGTGTCGAACGCCTCTTGCACCACCAACTGTCTGTCGCCGGTGGCCAAGGTGCTGAACGATGCGATCGGTATTGCCAAGGGTTTCATGACCACCATCCATTCCTATACCGGCGATCAACCGACGCTGGATACGATGCACAAGGATCTTTACCGCGCGCGCGCGGCGGCGCTGTCGATGATCCCGACCTCGACCGGGGCGGCCAAGGCCGTGGGTCTGGTTCTTCCTGAACTGAAGGGCAAGCTGGACGGGGTGGCGATCCGGGTGCCGACACCCAATGTGTCGGTGGTGGATTTCGTCTTTGAAGCTGCGCGCGAAACGACGGTGGAGGAGATCAACGCGGCTATCCGGGCGGCGGCGGGTGGGGCGCTGAAAGGCATCCTGGGTTTTACCGATCAGCCCAATGTCAGTTCGGATTTCAACCATGATCCGCGGTCCTCGATTTTCCATATGGATCAGACGAGGGTCATGGATGGGCGCATGTGCCGCATCCTTGCATGGTATGATAACGAATGGGGCTTTTCCAACCGCATGGCCGATACGGCGGTGGCGATGGGCAAGCTGATCTGAGGCCTTCTCAAAGAAGCGAGGGGCCAGCCCCTCGCGCTCCCCGGAGTATTTTTGCCAAGATGAAGAGGGTAAGGGCCGTCAGCGCTGCAGGCGGGCGATCAGAGCCTTTTCGACGGCCGGAGGCACGAATTTTGAGACGTCGCCACCGAGGCGGCCGATTTCCTTGACCAGTTTCGAGGCAATGGCCTGGCGGCGGGCGTCGGCCATCAGGAAGACGGTTTCGATCGAGGCATCCATCGCCCGGTTCATCCCGACCATCTGGAATTCATATTCGAAGTCCGCCACCGCCCGCAGGCCACGCACGATGACGCTGGCGCCCACGTCGCGCGCGCAGTCGATCAGCAGGTTTTCGAACGGATGGACAACTATTTCGCCCCCGGTCACGGCGATGATCGCCGCGCATTCGGCCTCGACCATCGCCACGCGTTCTTCCAGGCTGAAAAGCGGCCCCTTGTCGCGGTTGATGGCGACGCCGATCACCAGACGGTCAACCAATGCCATCGCCCGCTGAATGATATCCGTATGCCCCAGCGTGATGGGGTCAAACGTGCCGGGGTAAAGGCCAATGCGCATGGTCTGCTCCGTTCTGCCGCGCGGCACGCAACAATATTGCGGGGCGATTTGCAAGGGGCGAATGGCGGGGGGGGCGAACGGCGGGGCAGCGGCGGCCGTTGCTTCAGTTGCCCATGATCATTCCGGCCAGCGCATCCTTTTCCATTGCCAGTTCAGACAGGCGCGCGGCGACAACATCGCCGATCGAGATGATGCCGACCATTCGCCCGCCCGAGAGGACCGGCATGTGGCGAAACCGCCCCGCAGTCATCTTTTCCAGGACCGAGTCGGTTGTATCGTCGGGGGTGCAGCTGACGATATTGCGTGTCATCAGGGTTTCGACCTTGTCGTTCAGGCAGATCGCCCCGCGCCGACCGACATCGCGCACGATATCGCGTTCCGAGAGGATGCCGACCGGGCGTTGGCCGTCGTCCGAGACGATGACCGCCCCGATCCGCCGTTCGGCCAGAAGCCGCGCCGCATCCGACACGCTGGAGCCCGGCATGACGGTGATCACCTGAGCCTGGGGCTTCGCGCGAAGAATCTGATGGACCTGCATGGGCAACCTCCTGTCTGGAAAGACCTTTTCAATACCAGCGTCCACCTTTCACGGGGAGTCTGTCAAGCGGCGATCAACTCTGGGCTTCAAGGCGGGCCACCTCGCGGCGGATGCCCTGGCTCAGCGCCTCGGCGAAGCGGTTCAGGCGGTCTGAGCGGCGGTCATCGAGATGGCGGATCAGCCAGAAGGACCGGGTCAGGGTGAATTCCTCTTTCAATACCGGCGTCACTTCGGGCGCCGAGGGAATGGCAAAATCATGGACGATGGCCACCCCTGCCCCGGCCCGGACCCAGTTGAACTGGACCGACACCGAATTTGACGCCAGCGGCACCGCTTGCGGCCCGATTTCCGACAGGTAATCCAGTTCCTTGTCGAAGATCATGTCCTGAATGTAGCCGATCACCCTGCGGCCTTTCAGATCGTCGCGGGTCAGGATCGGCCCGGTGCGCGCGAGGTAGTTCTTTGATGCGGCAAGGTGCAGGTGGTAATCGGTGATCTTTTGCACCGAGAGTCGCCCGGCGGTTGGGGCGGAAACGGAAATGGCCATGTCGGCTTCGCGTTTCGACAGGTTGATCACGCGGGGAAGGGCCACAATCTGCACCTCGAGCCCCGGGTTTTCATCGCAGATCCGGGCAAGAACCTGTGGCAGAAGGTAGTTGGCGCACCCATCGGGGGCGCCAATGCGGATCTGGCCGGTCAGCCCTTCCGGCCCCGTCAGCGCCTCGCTGGCCCCGGCCATCGCGGTTTCGGCGCGTTCGGCATGGGTCACAAGGCGGGCACCTTCTTCGGTCAGGGCATAGCCTTGCGGGCCTTTGGCGAACAGCCGCGCGCCCATCGCCTCTTCGAGGCGGGTGATGCGGCGGCCGACCGTGGCCGGGTCGATTTTCAGCCGCCGCCCCGCCGCCGACAGGCTTTCAGCGCGGGCCACGGCCAGAAAAACCCGCAAATCATCCCAGTCCATTGCCAACCTTTGCAAAAACGCAAAACATGTATGAAATCTTGCCCCTTTCCCAAGCATTTACGCAAGGCTATTCTGTATCCAGAAAATGAGGAGGATTCCCATGAGAGAGATTGGTCACTGGATCAACGGCAAGCACGTGAAGGGCACTTCGGGCCGCTTTGCTGATGTCTTCAACCCTGCCACCGGCGAAGTCCGGGCGAAGCTGGCGCTGGCCACGGCGGCCGAGCTGGACAGCGCCACGGCTGACGCGGCCAAGGCGCAGGTGAAATGGGGCGCCACCAACCCGCAAAAGCGCGGGCGTGTGATGATGGAGATGGTGCGCCTGATCAACCGCGACATGGAAAAGCTGGCCGAGGCGCTGAGCCACGAGCATGGCAAGACCATCCCGGACGCCAAGGGCGACATCCAGCGCGGTCTGGAAGTGATCGAGTTCTGCATCGGTGCACCGCAGATGCTGAAGGGCGAGATCACCGACAGCGCCGGTCCCGGCATCGACATGTATTCGCTGCGCCAGCCGATTGGCGTGGCGGCGGGCATCACGCCGTTCAACTTCCCTGCGATGATCCCCTTGTGGAAAATGGGCCCGGCGCTGGCTTGCGGCAATGCCTTCATCCTCAAGCCGTCCGAACGCGCGCCGTCGGTCCCATTGATGCTGGCCGAACTGTTCCAGGAAGCCGGTCTGCCGGACGGGGTTTTGCAGGTCATCAATGGCGACAAGGAAAGCGTTGACGCGATCCTTGACAACCCGGTCATTGCGGGCATCGGCTTCGTGGGTTCGACCCCGATTGCCGAATACATCTATGGCCGCGGCTGTTCCAACGGCAAGCGCGTGCAGTGCTTCGGTGGTGCCAAGAACCACATGATCATCATGCCCGACGCCGATCTGGATCAGGCCGCCGATGCGCTGGTGGGTGCCGGTTACGGCGCTGCGGGCGAACGCTGCATGGCGATTTCGGTCGCGGTGCCGGTTGGTCAGAAGACCGCCGATGCGTTGATCGAACGGCTGATCCCGCGGATCGAAAAGCTGAAAGTCGGCCCCTATACCGCTGGAAATGATGTGGATTACGGCCCGGTCGTGACCGCTGCCGCCAAGGCCAACATCCTGAAGCTGGTCGAGTCAGGCGTGGCGCAGGGCGCAAAGCTGGTGGTCGATGGCCGCGGCTTCAAGCTGCAGGGCTATGAGGACGGTTTCTTCGTTGGGCCGCATCTGTTCGACCATGTCACCACCGACATGGACATCTACAGGAAAGAGATCTTCGGGCCGGTTCTGTCGATGGTACGCGCTGAGACCTATGAACAGGCGCTGGGCTATGCGATGGACCATGAATATGGCAACGGCACCGCGATCTATACCCGCGACGGTGACACCGCGCGCGATTTCGCCAACCGCATCAATGTGGGCATGATCGGCATCAACGTGCCAATCCCGGTGCCGCTGGCCTATCACACGTTTGGCGGCTGGAAGAAATCGGCCTTTGGTGACCTGAACCAACATGGGCCGGACAGTTTCCGTTTCTATACCCGCACCAAGACCATCACCTCGCGTTGGCCGAGCGGCATCAAGGAAGGTGCTTCGCTGAACTTCCGGCAGATGGACTGATCGGTCCGACGACGGGCAGGCTTGCGACAGTTTTTTGGGGAAACGGCCGGGCTTGACCCGGCCGTTTTTCTGAACGCCGGGCAACTGCTGTGCCAGAGAGATCAGGGGTCATCGGACGGCAAAAGAAAAAGGGGCCGGACTGGCCCCTTTCTTCGGAATTGTGGGTTGAAGCTGCAGACCGGGCCAGATCAGGCCTGCTTGCGGCGCCGCGCGGCGCCGAGGGCGCCGAAGCCCCCAAGCAGCAGCAGACCCGCCGCCGGAACCGGGACAGGGGCTATGATATAGGTCAGAGTTGCCTGCACATCGGCCCCGGCACCAGAACCAAAGCCCAGACCGCCATTTCCAAGATTGAAAATAGTGTTTCCGAGCGAAATCAGCAGCTGCTGTCCCTGACCAAGGTCAAGAACGATAGGTGCGCCCCAAGTCACGGCACCCCAATGAAGCGTGCCTGCCTTGAACCCCTGCACCATCCCCGCCACAGTGTCACTTGCGCCGGTTCCAGCGGCAATGAAGCCCGCCAGAAGCTGACGGCTGACAAGATCGTCAGCGTCGACAGTCGGCTCTGCGGTCCAGATGTGGAAAAGATTGAGGGTCGTGCTTTGGCCGTTGCTCAGGTTCACATTGAACGAACCGCTCGCCACGTCGGTCTGGGTGATCAGGCCCGAACCAGCGCCAAGCGCTGCCCCGCCAAGGCTCAAGGTGCCCTGAATTGTGGCCGCAGTGGCCGAAAACCCGGCCAGTCCTGAAATCAGGGCCGCCAGCAGTCCTGCCCGTGCTGATGTAAACAGTCTTGCCATCTTTTGGACCCTTCCAATCACCAAAGCGACGTTCAGCCATGGCCGAGGTCGCGTGCCTTGCCATACGACAATGCGCGTCGAGCAAGGATTGCTTAGGGATTGCGGCCCGCGTGTCGAACGGGCGGGGCAAAATTGTGTCAAGTCACGGGTCATTTTGCGAATTGATGCGCCAACAAGGCTAGATTTTGCGGGGTGCGGCCATTGCATCGGCTTTGGAAACGAAGTCGATGCCGGCCCCCGGCCGTTGGTGGGCCTAAAGGGAACGAACCGGCGCGGGCTTTCGTCGGGTGGGCGGGAAGGCAAGCCGCCATTTGAGCCAACGGCCGCATGACCTGTGACCGCGCCTGTCCCAGGTGCAGCAGGCCGGGTCGGGGTTTGGTGGCAGCCCTGACCATTGCAGGGCGGATCTGTTGGCGTTTTTCCCGTTTCTTTCGGTGGGTGTCGTTGGATTGAAAGAAAAATATCAAATTTAGCCCGATCCAGACACTTTATTCCTGATTTTGCCGGTTGACGCCCCCGGATGGCCCGCCTAATGTCCGCCGCACAGCAGCGAAAGGGTGGAAAGCCGATGGAGGCGATCCTTGTACTTGGGGGGATGTGGCGCGTGGGCCGGTAACGGCAGACCATTCAGGTTACCATGCGCCCCCGATGATCCTCGGGGGCTTTTTGTTGGCTAAGCGCTGTCCCAGCGATAAGGGAAACCGGTTCCGCACCCGGACGACGTGCGGAGTGGATTGATGGATGTCAGACGGAGAGACGAATGTCGCGGCAGATGAGCGGTGCGGAGATGGTGGTTCAGGCGCTGAAGGATCAGGGCGTCGAAGTGGTCTTTGGCTATCCCGGTGGTGCGGTCCTTCCGATCTATGACGCGATTTTCCAGCAAAACGACATTCGCCATATCCTTGTGCGCCATGAACAGGGTGCGGTTCACATGGCCGAAGGCTATGCCCGATCGACCGGCAAGCCGGGCGTGGTGCTGGTGACATCTGGCCCCGGCGCTACCAACGCGGTCACCGGCCTGACCGACGCGCTGCTGGATTCGATTCCGCTGGTGGTTCTGACCGGCCAGGTGCCCACTTTTATGATTGGCACCGACGGCTTTCAGGAAGCTGACACCGTGGGCATCACCCGCCCCTGCACCAAGCACAACTGGCTGGTGAAGGATACCGACAAGCTGGCCGAAACCCTGCATCAGGCGTTCCATGTAGCCACCTCGGGCCGTCCGGGGCCGGTGCTGATCGACATTCCGAAGGACGTGCAATTCGCGACCGGCAGCTATTCCGGCCCGCGTGAAGCCAAGGTCAGCCATTACCAGCCACGGGTCAAAGGCGACATCAAGCTGATCACCGAACTGGTCGAGATGATGGAGCAGTCCGAACGCCCGGTTTTCTATACCGGCGGCGGTGTGATCAATTCCGGCCCTGCGGCCAGCCAGCTTCTGCGCGAACTCGCGGATGCGACCGGCTTTCCCGTCACCTCGACGTTGATGGGTCTTGGGGCCTATCCGGCCAGCGGCAAGGGCTGGATCGGCATGCTGGGCATGCACGGGCTTTATGAGGCCAACCTTGCCATGCACGACTGCGATCTGATGATCAACATCGGCGCGCGGTTTGATGACCGGATCACCGGGCGGATCGCCGATTTCAGCCCCGGGTCGAAAAAGGCCCATATCGACATAGACCCATCGTCGATCAACAAGGTCATCCATGTGGATGTGCCGATCGTTGGCGATGTGGCGCATGTGCTGGAAGATCTTCTGAATGTCTGGAAAGCCCGAGGGCGCAAAGTGAACAAGGCTGCGCTGGCGGGCTGGTGGGGCAAGATCAACGAATGGCGCGCGGTGAAATGCCTGAACTATCGCGGATCGGATACGGTGATCAAACCGCAATATGCGCTCGAGCGGCTGGAGGCCCTTACCCGCGGGCACGATCGCTATATCACTACCGAAGTCGGCCAGCATCAGATGTGGGCAGCCCAATATCTGAATTTCGACGCACCCAACCGCTGGATGACCTCGGGCGGGCTTGGCACCATGGGCTACGGATTGCCTGCATCAATTGGCGTGCAGGTCGCCCACCCCGAAGCATTGGTGATCAATGTGGCGGGCGAAGCGAGCTGGCTGATGAACATGCAGGAAATGGGCACCGCGATGCAGTTCCGCGCGCCGGTGAAGCAGTTCATCCTGAACAACGAGCGGTTGGGGATGGTGCGCCAGTGGCAGCAGTTGCTGCATGGCGAGCGCTATTCGCAAAGCTGGTCCGAAAGCCTGCCCGATTTCGTGAAGCTGGCCGAAGCGTTCGGATGCAAGGGCATCCGCTGTTCGGACCCCGCGAAGCTGGATGATGCGATTCAGGAGATGCTGGATTATGACGGGCCGGTGATCTTTGACTGCCTTGTGGAAAAGCATGAAAACTGCTTCCCGATGATCCCGTCGGGCAAACCGCACAATGAAATGCTGCTGGGCGATGCGTCGACCGAAGGTGCCATACAGGCTGGCGGCGCGGTTTTGGTCTGAGCAGGGGGGGGGGGGGGGGGGGGGGGGGGGGGGGGGGGGGGGGGGGGGGGGGGGG
>CANJQT010000024.1 GCA_947476475.1 Paracoccaceae bacterium
AACCAGCGCCGTACGCACCTCCGGGATTGCGGCCACCCGGCTTGCCGCCTGCCCCGCCTCCAGCGTCCGCAGATCACCGCGCGTCAGGTCATCCGCAACCAGCCCCCGCGCGGCATCCACCGGATCGCCGCCCTTCACCCCCACCGCCCGATAAAGCAACCCGGTATCAAGATGGGCAAATCCAAAAGCCGCGGCCACGGCCCGGCCGATCGTTCCCTTCCCCGCCGCCGCCGGCCCGTCGATCGCCACGGTGAAATTCATCCGATGCCCCCTGTTCCTGCCCCGCTTGTCGCCCTAGGCTGAAAACCTGTCAAACCGAAAGTCATTCACCATGGGCACCGGCTCTCCTCCCACCCCTTGGGGCAATCTGATCGCCGAGTTCATGGTTAGCGATTACGCCCGCACCCTTGCCTTCTGGACCGGTCCCCTTGGGTTCACCCCTGCTTTCACCCGCCCCGCCCAGCGCCTAGCCTGCCTGACCCGCCCCGAAGGCGCGCAGGTCATGGTCTATGAACGCGATGGCGACTGGGAAACAGGGCCGATGCAGCCGCCCTTTGGCCGTGGTGCCGTTACTCAGATTTTTGTTGAAAACGTCGACGAAGTCGCCTTGGCCATCCGCGCCGCAGGCCTGCCCTTCTACGTCGATCCGCGCGAGAAATGGCGCGACTGGGGCGACCGTCTGGGCGGCCAGCGCGAGTTTCTGGTGCAAGACCCCGACGGCTACCTGATCATGGTCGCCCAAAGGATCGGAACGCGGCCTATCCCCTGATGCGCCTCCAACTCGGCCAGCCCCCGCCGCCCCAAGCAGCCGAAGGGGCCAGCGGCCGGTTACTTGTTGGCCCGCGCGATCGACGCGCCAAGGCCCGCCATCAACGCTTCGAACACCGGGAAAGAGGTGGCAATCGGCGAGCCGTCATCAATGCTCACCGGCTTTTGCGCGGCCAGCCCCAGCACCAGAAAGGACATGGCGATCCGGTGGTCGATATGGGTGGCACAGGTCGCCCCGCCCGGCACCCCGCCCGCCCCCATCCCGTGGACGATCAGCACATCTTCCTCTTCCTCGACCCGCACGCCGCAAGCCTCAAGCCCGCGCGCCATCGCGTCGATCCGGTCGCTCTCCTTGACGCGCAGCTCCTTGACGCCACGCATCACCGTCCGCCCCTCGGCAAAAGCCGCCACCACCGACAGCACCGGATATTCGTCGATCATGCTCGCCGCCCGCACCTCGGGCACCTCGATGCCGCGCAGCGCGGAAAAGCGCACCCGCAGATCCGCCACCGGCTCGCCGCCCTCTTCGCGCGGGTTCTGGAATTCGATATCCGCCCCCATTTCGACTAGCGTGGTGTAAAGCCCGTTACGCGTCGGGTTCTGGCTGACACCCGGCACCAGAATGTCAGACCCCTCGACAATAAGCGCCGCGCAGACCGGAAAGGCCGCTGACGACGGATCGCGCGGCACTGCCACCGTCTGCGCGCGCAACTCGGGCCGCCCGGTCAGGGTGATGACCCGGCCCTCGGCCGTATCCTCCACCGTCAGTTCGGCGCCAAAGCCGCGCAACATCCGCTCGGAATGATCCCGTGTCGGTTCCTTTTCAATCACCACCGTCTGCCCCGGCGCATTCAGCCCCGCCAACAGCACGGCAGATTTCACCTGCGCCGAAGGCATTGGCACCACATAGCGCACTGGCACCGGATCAGCGGCACCCACGATGGTCATCGGCAAGCGCCCGCCCTTGCGCCCAAAGGCGCGCGCTCCGAACAAGGCCAGCGGGTCGGTCACCCGCCCCATCGGACGCTTGCGCAAACTCGCATCCCCGGTGAAGGTCGCGGTTATCGGCGAGGTCGCCATGCAGCCCATGATCAGTCGCACGCCGGTTCCCGAATTGCCGCAGTCGATGACCTGTTCAGGTTCAGCAAACCCACCGACGCCCACACCAAAAACCGACCAGTCGCCCGACCCATGGCGCACCACCTCGGCCCCGAAGGCCCGCATCGCGGCGGCGGTATCCAGCACATCCTGGCCTTCCAGAAGCCCGGTCACCTTGGTTTCGCCCACCGACAAGGCGCCAAGGATCAGCGCGCGATGGCTGATCGACTTGTCGCCCGGCACCTCGGCCCGGCCCGTCAAAGGCCCCGACCGGCGGGCAATCATCGGAAGGGCGGTACCGTGACCAGACATGGCAATCTCCTGCAAATCCTCCGCGCTGATAGCGCAGGTCCGAGCAAGGGTCCATGCCCTTCCCAGCCCATTTTCACCTTGTGAAATTACTCCCCGGGGGTGGGAAACCCCCGCCCTGTCCTAAACGCGTCGGAAGGTCAGGTAATGCGGCACACGGCCTTCGCGCAAAGCCTTCTGCTCATAGCGGGTCGAAATCCAGTCCGCCCAGGGTACGCCGCCCTGATCCAGCAGCACAAAGCCCGCCCGCGGCACCTCCTCAAGGGTCTGGCGCACATAATCGGGAATGTCGGTCGCCACCCGGAACTCCGCCCCCGGCTGCAAAACCCGGTGCAGCGCCGCCAGATAACCCGGCGTCACAAAGCGCCGCCGGTGATGGCGCGCCTTGGGCCAGGGGTCCGGATAGTTGAGAAACGCCTTCCCGAAGGACTGATCCGCGCACACATCAAACAGATCGCGCACATCGCCCGGATGGATCTTCAGATTGCTGACCCCCGCCGCGCGGATCTTGCCCAAAAGCATGGCGATGCCATTCACGAACGGCTCACATCCGACGATCCCTATTTCGGGATAACGCGCCGCCATATGCACCAGATGCTCGCCGCCACCAAAGCCGACCTCAAGCCACAACGGCCGCGCACCAAGGCGCGCCGAAAGATCCATCACCGCCCGCGCCGGATTGTCCTCGCGCGTCACACCGGTCAGGCTCAGCCCCGCCAGGTCTTCAGCCAGATAGGTCTTCTGGCTGGCGCGCAGGGTCTTGCCATGCACACGGCCATAGAAATTCCGGCGCTCTGCCACAGGCTCATCACTCATTGACATCTCCTCGCAGGATCGACGGCCTCTACCCAAGCCCGGAGCCAAGAGCAAGTTCTCCCTATACCTGTCCGCCACTCATTTTCTGTCTCTAAATATCCCGGGAGGGTCCGGGAGGGCAGAGCCCTCCCGGCGGATCGCCCCGTCAGGGGCGAAATATCGGCCCCTTACCCACGTCCCCGGTAAGGCGCCACACCCTGATCGGGGATCCACACGCCCTCGGGCGGCGCGCCGGTCTGCCAGAACACATCAATCGGAATGCCACCGCGCGGATACCAATAGGCCCCGATCCTCAGCCAGACCGGCTCCAGCAGCCCGACCAGCCGTTTGGCAATGTCGATGCTGCAATCTTCGTGGAACGCCCCGTGATTGCGGAAGGAATGCAGGTAAAGCTTCAGGCTCTTGCTTTCCACCAGCCAGTCCTTCGGCACGTAATCAATTACGATATGGGCAAAATCCGGTTGCCCGGTCATAGGGCAGATCGAGGTGAACTCCGGCGCGGTGAACCGCACGACATAAAGCGTGCCTGCATGGCCCGCCGGAACCTTCTCCAGCACCGCTTGCTCAGGGCTTTCGGGGGCGGGGGTCGCCGCGCCAAGCTGGGTCAGTCCAGACACATCGGTTTTGGGCATTGGCGTCTCCTGTATCGGGATGGTGCGATCTAGCACGGGCGCTGGAAAATGAAAGGCCCTTGCCCATCGTGCGGCACAGATCTGCATTCGTGACACCCCCTTCGGAATCGAAAGGGGGCGCCATGGCGCCCCAGCCTGTTATGCAGGCCCTTTCATGGACGGGCGGTGTCTCGACCCGCCGGGTGCCTCTGTACAGGATCACCTGACGAAACCTGGCAACCGCCGACCCTTTGCACAGGGACGGAAGGGTGCCGTCCTTATTGCACTTTGTGGTTTCAGTTGTTGGCCGTCACCGGGTCGATGATTTGCGGTATCTCAGTGATGCGCGAGATCGGAATGCCGCTCAGGCTAGAGTGCCTCTGGATTTCATCCTCACTGGCGGCCAGATAGACGCAAAATGTCTTGCCTGCGGACACATACGAATGCTGCCACTGGATTGTGGGGCCGATGGTGGCCAAGGCCTGGTTCGAGGCACGGGCTGCACCACACAGTTCAGTGGTCGAGAACTGGCCGATACCGGGAATGTCGCGTTCAATAAGATAGCGCTTCATGAGTCTTCCTTTCGGTGGGTTGTCTTGATGCCGTGGAACAAGGATGCGCCGATGGCAATGGAAGTCCAAACCTGATTTTCTTTGATGTCCGAAAGATATACTTTAGAAAACTTGCTTGAACTTTTACGCAATAAAGATAGCCTTTAGCAAATGTCACGCACCACACATTTAAGATCTTTGCAGGCACTCGATATGCGATCCGCGAAGGCTCGCTGAAACAGGCTGCTGATCGCTTGGGCATCACTCCGGCGGCCGTCGGCCAGCGGATTCGCGCGCTCGAAGATTACCTGGGATCGGATCTTCTGTTGCGTGGCAGGTCGGGCCTTGCGCCTACAGCTGTGCTCGAACTTGCGATGGCAGATCTTACGCTCGCGTTCGACGCTCTGAACCGGGTCACGGATACCCTGGATTTCCAGCGCGTCAGCGAAATCCACATTGTCGCTGACCCCGACTGGGCCGAACTCTGGCTCTTGCCACGTCTGCCGACCTTTCGCCGCGACCATCCCCGCATATTGTTTTGCATCAACGGAACCGGCGACATTCCTCTCAGGCTCGGCGCGCCCGATCTGCGTGTCACCTATGGCCCTGAACCCGGTGATATCCTGCTCAGGGATGTCATCGTCCCGGCGACCGGGCCGGACAACAGCCGGCGCATGGCGGCGTGGGATCCGGACCTGCCGATGGAGGGCATGCCGCTTCTGCACCTGCGGTCGCAAAAGGAATCGCCGGAACATCCCGGCTGGGAGGCGTGGTTCAAGACCTTCGGCGGTCGCAAGGAAGGCCCCGGGCGCGGCGTGGTCAGCCCTAATGCTCGTGTTGGGATCGAAGCCATTCGCAAGGACGTGGGCTTTCTGGTCTGCGGCCTGTCTCTGCTGATGCATGACCTTGAAAACCGCGCAGTCGTCTTGCCATTCCCACCCGTCGAGCATCTCGTGGCGCCGCACCCCTACCGCCTGTGGGTCAGGCCGGACGGGGCCGGCCGCCCCCAAATCCGCAAATTTGTCGCCTGGCTACGAGGCGAAGCCACGGAAACCGAACGCAAGATCAAAGAGATGACCGGCTAACCAACCCTGGCATCATGCCGCCGACAAGCTGTGCCAAAAAGCCCAAGACCCGTTACCGGGGCGGGCTTTTTGGCACAGCCCTGTATGCTCAGACCGCCTTTTTCAGCGCCTCTGCCAGATCGGTCCGCTCCCAGCTGAAGCCGCCATCCGCTTCCGGCGCGCGGCCGAAATGGCCGTAGGCCGAGGTGCGCGCATAGATCGGGCGATTCAGCCCCAGATGGGTGCGGATCCCGCGCGGGGTCAGGTCCATGACCTCAGCCACCGCCCGTTCGATCTGTGCTTCGGGCACAAGGCCCGTGCCATAGGTATCGGCATAGATCGCCAAAGGCTTGGCCACGCCAATCGCATAGGCCACCTGAATGCAGCAGCGTGTCGCCAGACCGGCGGCCACCACGTTCTTGGCCAGATAGCGCGCGGCATAGGCTGCCGACCGGTCCACCTTGGTCGGATCCTTGCCGCTGAAGGCACCGCCGCCATGCGGGGCCGCACCACCATAGGTGTCTACGATGATCTTGCGCCCGGTCAGGCCCGCGTCGCCATCCGGCCCGCCGATCACGAAGGTTCCGGTCGGGTTCACCCACCATTCGGTGCGGTCGGTCAGCCAGCCCTTGGGCAGCACTTCACTGATATAGGGTTCGACAATGGCGCGGATATCGGCACTGGTCTGATGTTCGTGCGCATGCTGGGTTGAAAGCACCAGCGACATCACCTCGACCGGCTTGCCATTTTCATAGCGCAAGCTCAGCTGCGATTTCGCATCAGGACGCAAGCTCGGCTCGCGCCCGGATTTGCGCACCTCGGCCAGACGGCGAAGGATTGCATGGGCATACTGAATCGGCGCGGGCATCAGTTCGGGCGTCTCGTCGGTGGCATAGCCGAACATGATCCCCTGATCGCCGGCCCCGTCCTTGTCGACGCCTTGTGCGATATGGGCCGACTGGGCATGCAACAGGTTGGTCACTTCCACCGTATTCCAGTGGAATTTGTCCTGCTCATAGCCGATATCCTTGACGCAATCGCGAACGATCCCGTCGATCCGGCCCATGTAGTCCTTCAGCCGGTCCTTGTCGGACAGGCCAACCTCGCCGCCGACAACCACCCGGTTGGTGGTGGCAAAGGTCTCACAGGCGACGCGCGCATTCGGTTCCTCGGCCAGGAAGGCATCGAGAACGGCATCGGAAATGCGGTCACAGACCTTGTCCGGGTGCCCCTCTGAAACCGATTCAGAGGTGAAGATATAGCTTTGACGGGACATTGAAACGCTCCATTGGTGATCCCCGCCACGCCAGGAAGCCGTTGTGGCAGTTCAACTGAAAGCTGTAAGGCCGACTACTCTCAAGGTCAACCAGATCAGCCTCGCCGTCGGCGAAATAGAACCAGTATGCTCAAGCCAAGCAACATTGTTGCAGGCATATCGCCGTAGCGCGCATAAGCAGTGGTCGCCAGCGACGGTGGCACATCGGCATCCAGCCAGCCATCGCTGTTCAGCGGCAGGCTTTGCAGCACACGTCCCTTTGCGTCGATCACCGCGGTGATTCCGGTGTTGGCAGCGCGCAAAAGCGGCAGCCCCTGTTCAATCGCCCTCAGCCGCGCCTGCGCCAGATGCTGCCAGGGTCCGGCCAGATTGCCGAACCAGCCGTCGTTGGTGACCTGAACGATCCAGTCGGCGCGTTCCGCGGTGCGCAGATCCTGGGGAAAGACGGCCTCGTAGCAGATCAGCGGCAAGACCTTGCCCGCGCGCCCCAGATCTAGAACCTGGCCGCCCGGCCCGGCGGAATAGCCATTGCCCGCCTGCGCCGCAAAAGCGCTGATCCCGAAGCGCGCCATCTGATCACCGAAGGGCACATATTCCCCGAACGGCACCAGATGGTGCTTGTCATAACTGGCGATGACCGCCCCACCCCGATCCAGCACCACCAGGGAATTGAAGTAAAGCGCGCCCTCGGCCCGCTGAATGCCCAAAAGCATCGGCACATTGCCAGACGCTTCCCGCGCCTCGTCAAAGATGAACCCCGCATCCTCAAGCAGATACGGAACCGCCGTCTCGGGCCAGATGATCAGATCCAGCGGCACCTCGGCGGGGGCGGCGTTGGCGTCCATCTGCCGGTCCAGAAACAGCTCCCACATTCCCGGTTGCCATTTCAGCGCCTGTGTCGCGTTCGGCTGAACCAGTCGCACCCGGACCGACGGGTCGCGCGGTGCCTCGGGCCGCGCCAGTCGCGCCATGCCGCCAAGCCACAGACCGGCCAGTACCAACAGCGCCAGCGCGCTTCGCGCTGCCGTCGCCCGGCCCGTCGCAACCGGCAACAAGGCCAGCGCAACTGTCAGGATCGACAGGCCCGCCGGGCCGATAAAAGCCGCCCATTGCGCTACCGGAGTATTGATCCAGACATGGCCGACCAGCGCCCAGGGAAAGCCGGTGAAGATATAGCCGCGCAACAGATCACTTGCCGCCAGTCCCATGGCAAAGCCGAAAGCGCGCGCGACCGGGCTGCGCCCCAGCCCGGCGACCGCCGCAGCCAGCATCCAGAACAGCGCCATGCCCCCGGCCATCAAGACCAGCGCGAACGGCGCCATCCAGCCATCGCGCGCCGCATCGACCATGAAAGGTTCAGTGATCCAGAACAGCGTGCCCGCGAAATAACCCGCCCCCGCCGCCCAGCCTCGCCACAGGCGATCACGCCAGCCTGTCGCCGCCGCCTGCCCGTTGATCAGCCATAACAGCGCCAGCAGGGTCAGCCCCCAAAGGCCAAGCGGCGCTTGCCCGGTCGCGGCCAGAAGCCCGGCCAGCGCCGACCCCGCCCAGGGCCGCCAAGCCCGGCCCGCCCATGCCCGCACCGTCCTCATTCCTGTGGTTGCGGCAATCGTACGCGCATCCGGCGCACCCGGCGCGGATCGGCCTCTACAATCTCATAGACGGTGCCGCCCTCGTCGGTGATGACCTCGCCTTTTGCCGGCACATGGCCCGCCAGCATGAAGATCAGCCCGCCCATCGTATCCAGTTCCTCGCCGTCTTCCTCGTCGGCCAGGCGCATGCCGATCTCGGCCTCGAATTCCTCCAGCGGCGCGCGGGCTTCAACCAGATACTGGCCCGGCTTTTCCAGCACCCACAGCTTGTCCTCAGCCTCGTCGTGCTCATCGTCGATCTCGCCGATCACCTGCTCGATCAGGTCCTCGATCGTCACCAGCCCATCGACCCCGCCATATTCATCGATGATCAGCGCCATATGGATCCGCTCGGCCTGCATCTTCTGCAACAAGACGCCCAGCGTCATCGACGGCGGCACATACAGCAGCGGCCGCAGCATCTTGGCCAGATTGAACTTGGGCTTCGTCTCGACAAAGGCATATTGCAGCGCCAGATCTTTCAGGTGAACCAGCCCCAGCGGATTATCCAGCGTACCCTTGTAGACCGGCAAGCGCGAAAAGCCGCTTTCCTTGAAGGCCGCCACCAGATCGTCCATCGAAATCGTGACCGGAACTGCGTTTATTTCAGCCTTGGGAACCGCCACGTCATCAACGCGCATCTTGCGCAGATTGCCCACGCCATGCAGCACACCGGTCTGCGCCGCAACCGGCGCACCGCGCATGCCGGGCTTGTCGTCGTCGGCCATGTCCGGCCCGGACAATGCACTCAGTATCCGGCCAAAAAAGCCTTTCTGGCTGCTACTGTCCGGTGTGTCCGCTTCTCCGTCAGCGGCTGGAAGACTGTCTGCCGACTCACTCATCTTGATCGCCCGATCCATTCATCTCTGGTCTTCCGGGCCCTGCTCATAGGGATTTGCAATGCCCATAGCCGCCAGAACCCGCGCTTCGGTCCCTTCCATCAGGGTCGCATCGCGGTCACGTACATGGTCAAAGCCCAGAAGATGTAATGTACCATGCACCAGCAGGTGCAGCACATGGTCTTTCATCGCCTTGCCCTGCGCAGCCGCTTCCCGCTCGCACGTCTCAAAGGCGATGGCTATGTCGCCCAACTCTGCAGGCATGCCCTCCGGCCCGGGTTTCGGGCGCAACGGCGCATTGCCATCGACACCCGCCCCGCGTTCAGCCGACGGCCACGACAGAACATTTGTCGGCTGCGGCTTGCCGCGAAAGTCGGCGTTCAGCTCGGCAATGCGCTTGTCCTCGCAGCCTAGCAGGCTGATCTCGAAGCCTGCACTGCTCAGCCCGACACCTGCCAGCGCGGCTCGTGCCGCCTGTTCGGCCAATACCTCAAGGTCCAGCGCCTCCCAGCGTGGGTCCTCGATCAGTGTGTCAACCAGTGGCTCCATCGTCGCGGTCATAGGCCTCGATGATGCGGGCCACAAGGGGATGGCGCACGACATCTTTTGCGGTGAAGTAATTGAAGCTGACACCCTTGATCCCGTCAAGGATCCGTTCCGCATCCATCAGCCCCGACGCGGTGCCCCGCGGCAGGTCAACCTGGGTGCGGTCGCCGGTCACAACCATGCGGCTGCCCTCGCCCAGACGGGTCAGGAACATCTTCATCTGCATCGTGGTGGCATTCTGCGCCTCGTCCAGTACCACAAAGGCATTTGCCAGCGTCCGCCCCCGCATGAAGGCCAGCGGCGCAATCTCGATCCGCTTTTCGGCGATCAGCTTTTCCACCTGTTTTGACGGCAGGAAGTCGTTCAGCGCGTCATAAAGCGGCTGCATGTAGGGATCGACCTTTTCCTTCATGTCGCCCGGCAAGAAACCCAGCCTTTCGCCCGCCTCGACCGCCGGACGCGACAGGATGATCTTGTCCACATGCCCGCCGATCAGCATGGTGACGCCCACAGCTACCGCCAGATAGGTCTTGCCGGTGCCCGCAGGCCCGATGCCGAAGGCAAGTTCGTGCTGGAACAGGTTCTTGACGTAGGCCTTCTGCGCCTCGGTCCGCGGCTCGACCTGCTTCTTGCGGGTGCGTATCTCGATCCGGCCCTGACTGAACATCTCCAGTTGTTCGTCGATGCTGACCGGCGCAGGCACGCCCGCATCCCCCATCATCCGAATCGCGCCGTCAATCTCGCCCGCGTCGATGGCCCGCCCGGTTTCCAGCCGCCCGTACAACTGCTGCAAAACCGCCGCCGCCGTCCCGCGCGCGCCTGCGGGGCCAACCAGTGCCAGATGATTGCCGCGCCGAAGGATGTGGATGCCAAGCTGGTGTTCGATCTGGGCCAGATTGCGGTCAAACTCGCCGCACAGGTCGATCAGCAAACGGTTGTTGGGAAACTCCAGAAGTGTTTCGTGATGCTCTTCTGGATGCGGAGGCGGGGTCAAGGCACTGATGCCCAATAAACTCTCCTAAGCAAAGGGTTCATGCTACGGATGGTGCCTGCGCTTGTCTGGCAAAGCAAGTCTTGAGTGAGCCCGTTCATCAAATGTCACACTTGACGCAGCATCACGTCGTCCGCGCGCTGCAGGAACACCTGCGCCGCACGATACAGCTTTTGGTCAAAGCGCGCCTGCAACCGCCCCTTGCCCAGCTTCAGCGTCTGAAGCAACAGCCGCGCGCCAAAGGTTTCCGGACGCACATCCAGCGATATGGCCAGCCGCGTGCTTTCGCGCGACATCGGTGTAAGCACGGCCTCGATCTCGAACCGGAAGCTGCCGCTGGTTCCAACCAGCATCAGCCGGCGCGGCGGATCAATCCGCTGGACCCGTTGGGTTATCTCCCGTTCCCGGCCACGATAAGGCACGCGGATACGCCAACCCGAACCGGCCACAACCTGCGCATTGGCGTCCAGCCTCTCGACCCGTGCGCCGTTGCGCACTGCTATCGTCTCGAAAAACACGGCGTCGGTCAAAACCGGAAAAAGGACTGCGGCCGAAAGGTCAATGTCCGTTCGCGAAACAAGTTTCATCGCCACTCCAGGAATACCGCCCACGGTCCGCCGACAATTCTACCGCCCGGCAAGCCATTCTGCCATCAGGAACGCCGCGATTGAACCCCGCCTCGGCTGCCGTATGCGTTCATTGCGTCCTGCGAACACCTCCGCCAACCCTTCGCGACTGATCCACAGCGCGTCTTCAATCTCGACAGGGTCATGACGAATGACCTCGCTTTGCGCCTCTCCCGCGCACCCGATCATCAGCGAGGTCGGGAACGGCCATGGCTGGCTGGCCAGATAGCGCACGCGCCCGACTTCGATGCCCGTCTCTTCCGCCACTTCGCGCCGCACCGCGTTTTCAATTGTTTCGCCCGGCTCGACGAACCCCGCCAGCAGCGAATACATCCCCTCAGGCCAGCCCGGCGACCGCCCCAAAAGCAGCTGATTGCCGCGCGTTATCAGCATGATCACCACCGGATCGGTGCGCGGGAAATGCTGGGTCTTGCACGCTGGGCAGTGGCGTTGCCAACCGCCAAGGGCAACTTCGCTTTTTGCTCCGCACCGGGCGCAGAATCCATGTGTGTCATGCCACGAAAACAATGCCTTGGCACTTGCCACCAGTTCCGCCTCGAACGGCGGCAACGTCGCCATGACACTGCGCAATTCCGCAAAGGCCATCGTCGGCGCGATCAGCGGATGCTGCTGCAAGCTTGCATCAACGAAGCCCACCGCATCGGGTCTCTGGTCCGCCGGGGGCTCCCACGCGGAAATATCGCAGGCAAAGAATGGTACCGCTCCACGCAATCCGATGAAGAACGGCGTCGACGCCTTGGCAAGAACCGGATGGTCGGCTTCAAGAAACGCCAGCACCGTCCCGCTGCACAGTGGCTTGCCGCGCCAAAGCAGCACTACTTTCGCATCAGGTCGGGCCAATAGCGCCGCCAGGGCGATTGCATCGCCGCGCAGATACGCCGCCCGCTCCAGCCCGCCAGCGGCAAACGTCACTTGCGGATCGTCAAACATCGGCCTGCCCCTGATTGCTCCACGCCTCACCATAGCGCCGCCAACGACCGATGCCAGCCCCGCACCCTTTTCCCGCTCCAACACGCGCCGCGCCCGCCATGCATACAGCCTTTGGTTGCAGTAATTTAAACAAATACACCTAAACGGTCTTTATCCCGGCGGAATTGTCGCTATCATCTGCCCAGAAACGTCGGACAGCACGGGCAATGCCACGGATGCTCACGCTTGCTGCCGTATCGGGGATAAAACAGAATACGGAACCGATGTGGAACAACCACTTGGCTTCTCAAACACGCAACGCATCGCAGCGACCGGCAAGGGCCGGTTCCGGCTACGGATCCTCGCCACCTCGGATCTGCATGCCCATATCCTGCCCTACGATTACGCGGCTGACAGACCCTTGCCCAACGCAGGTCTGGCGCGCACCGCAAGCCTGATCAGCGCCGCCCGCGCAGAAGTGCCGAATTGCCTGCTGGTCGACAATGGCGACTTCCTTGAAGGCAGCCCTCTGGGCGAACTCGCTTCGCTGGACGGCTATCTGGCAGCGGGCCATGTCCACCCCGTCATTGCCGCAATGAATGCCGTCGGCTACGACGCCGCAACCCTTGGCAACCATGAATTCAGCTATGGGGTTTCCTTCCTTGAACGCGCGCTGTCCGCCGCAAACTTCCCGGTCCTTTGCGCCAACGCCCTGCGCAAGCGCGGCACCCGCCCGACCCAAGACCACCTGTTCCAACCCGCCACCCATCTGCTCAAACGCCGCCTGCGCAATGATGCCGGACAGGTGGCAGACCTGCGGATCGGCCTGATCGGGCTTTTGCCACCGCAAGTCGCCATCTGGGAAAAGAGGAACCTGCAAGGCCGCATCGTCACCCGCGACATTGTGGAAGCCGCGACAGACTGGGTCGCATCGCTGAAGTCGGCCGGGGCCGATCTGATCATCGCACTTTGCCACTCCGGCATCGGGGACAGCGCCCATGTGCCCTACATGGAAAACGCGGCCATCCCGCTGGCCCGCCTGCCGGGCATTGATGTACTTATCGCCGGCCACGTCCACATCGCCTTTCCCGGACCAGACATGCCGCAAACCGTTGACATAGACCCGATCCGCGGCAGCCTCTGCGGCAAGCCCGTGGTGATGGCGGGGTATCGCGGGTCGCATCTTGGGGTCATTGATCTTGATCTGGCAAATGATGGCGGCTGGAACCTTGCCGGCTTCACCTGCGAGGCCCGCGCGATTTCAGGCCATCGCACCGGTCACACGATGGCCACCGCAATCACCACCGATCCCACCGTCGAACAGACCGCAGCGCCGCATCATGCTGCGACACTGGCCTTCATCCGCCGCCCGATCGGCCAGTCTGACCGCGCCATGCACAGCTATTTCGCCCGCATTGCGGATTGTGCCGCCCTTGACCTGATCCATCAGGCGCAGCTTGACTGGCTGGGACGGGCAACAGACGGGGGAACATACCCAGACCTGCCGCGCCTAAGTGCTGCAAGCCCCTTCAAATGCGGTGGCCGGGGCGGGCCAGACTATTTCACCGACATTCCCGTCGGCCAGATTGCCCTGCGCCACCTTTGCGATCTTTATGTTTTCCCGAACTCGATCCGCGCACTGGTCATCACCGGGCAGATGCTGGCCGACTGGCTGGAACGCTCCGCCGCCCAGTTTCACCGCCTTTTGCCGGGCACCTGCGATCAACCCCTCATCGACCCCGACGCGCCTTCCTACAATTTCGATTCGATCGCCGGCGTCAGCTATCAGATTGACCCGACCCAGCCCCCGCGCTTTGACCAAAGGGGCAGGCTTCTGGACCCTTTGGCTCAACGGGTGCGCAACCTGCGCCACAGGGGCCAACCTGTGACGGCGGATATGCTCTTTACCATCGCAACCAATAGTTTCCGCGCGGCGGGCGGCAGTGGTTTTCCCAACATGGCCGGCGCGCAACTGGTCGCCGAGGCACCCACCCTGACCCGCGACATCTTGCGCAGCTATGTCGAAAGTCGCCCACTGATTCAGCCGCGCGCCAACCGCGGTTGGGGCATGGCCCCCCTGCCGCCTGGCACAGGCGGCTGGATCGATACCGGCCCCGGCGCCCTTGCACACATCGACGAAATGGGAACACTGGGCCTCACCCCGGTTGGCACCACATCCGAAGGTTTCCTGCGGTGCCGCTGGCTTGCGCAAACCCCTGTCGCCGACGGGCCGCCGCCCTTGCAATGCCTCGGTCAAGTCGCTATCTAACCGCCCGAGAGGTTGGCGCGGATAAGCGCCTCGCCAACCCGGTCAGGTCCGGAAGGAAGCAGCCGTAACGAGACCCGCTTGGGTCGTTGTCCAGCCTCTCACCCTTTCCCCTTGTAAAGCCAGCCTTCTCAATACCCCGGCATTTCAAGGGTATATGCCACATCGCTTGCTACCCCGGCCGGCCTTTCACCTGCGGTGGCCTGCCCGTGGCGCTGCCAGGATTTTCCGACCTTCAGCCCCCCAAACCGTTGCGCCTCACCCACCGGGCTATCGCCTCGCCCGAACTGGGTGCTGGTCCGAAAAAGCGCTCTTGCCGTGCGGTGTCAGCGATGAACCTGCCCGTCCGGAAAAACATGAACATCTGCAACAGGTCATAGCCCAGATCGGAAATGAACCTGATGGGACGGACAAGCGCGCGAATGACAAACCACGGAACCACCCAGATAGACAGGGGTCTACCGGTTGCCGCGACAATCAGATCCGCCAGTTCGCTTTGACTTTTCGCCCCATCGCACCAGCCAACATCGATCGTCTGGTTCAAGATAGCCACGTCCGGATGGGTCGCGGCCTTCGCAAGGCATGCCGCCAGATCATCGGTCAGCACATAGGACCATTTCGTGCTTTTGTCGCCAACAGCGTAGAAACGCCCCGCCTTTACCCCCTTCGCCACATAATCGTCCGCCTGATCCAGAAAAGCCGGCGCGCGAACGAAGACATAGGGAATGCCAGAGGCCTTGATCAGGTCCTCGGCCACCTTCTTGGCATGGAAGTGCGGAACCGATGGCGCGTTGTCGCAAGCCACGATGCTCAGGAAGACAAAGCGCTTCACCCCGGCCCGTGTGGCCGCCTCGATCAGGTTGCGGTTGCCCTCAAAGTCCGCCGCAATGGTTTCTTTCATATAGCCATTGGCGGAACTCACCACCACATCCACGCCCCCGAGCGCCGCAGCCAGCGAAGCGGGGTCCATCAGATCGCCCTGCACCCAATCGACCGCCCCCACCGAACCCGCAGGCGCGCCGCGCCGCGACATGGCGCGCAGCGCAAAGGCAGGCTCCGCCTCCAACTGGCGCAGGATCTTGGCGCCAAGGTAGCCCGTGGCACCAACGACAAGGATCCTTGGGTTGGGCGGCAATGCGCCCGGTGTCAGGGTTTGTATCATGTTGGTGCCCTTTCCGAAGGCTGTCAGTGCAGGTTCATGGGCGCCCGGCAAACGGCAAATGAACGCCAAAGCGGCGCACAGGCGGCAGCCCGAACGGGGTCACGCTCACGGTACCCACCCAGTAATGCTGGGCAGACCGCAGAAGAAAAAGCCCGCCCCCGATTTTTGCTGCGGTTCGGGTCGGCGCACAGGTCTGATCGGTCATTGGCGGCCCTTCCGTCCTGATGCTGGCAAAGAGCAGGCAAACTATTGCTGTAAAAAGATATGATAAAGCCCTATCAGCGCATTTCACTGATCCATTGGCGGGGCAATCATGGATGTGTTCAGAAACATGGAACTGTTCATCGAAGTCGCCTCGTCCGGTGGTTTTCGTGCTGCTGCCGCGCGTCTGGGGCTACCGAACTCCACCGTTTCGCGCCGTATTGCCGAACTGGAACGCGACATCGGTTTGCGGCTGTTCAACCGCACCACACGCAGGGTCGAACTGACCGAGGCAGGGCGGTTTTACTTCGACCGCTGCCGCCGGATCACCGAAGAGGCGCGTCTGGCCCATGAGGAACTTTCCGGCATGGTCCATCAACCCAAGGGGCTGATCCGCGCCTCGGTTCCGGTCGATTTCACGCTGGTCTATCTCAGCGACATCCTTGGCGATTTTGTCCGCCACTACCCCGGCATATCCCTTGATCTGGATGTCACCCCACGCCAAAGCAATCTGGTTTCCGACCCCGTCGATGTGACCATCCGCATCGGAGAGACGACAGAGCCGAACCTGATCGCGCGAAAACTGGCAGAGGCGCAGATGGGATTGTTCGCCGCGCCAGCCTATCTCGCCAATCACGCAATGCCCGCAACACCGCAGGGCCTTTTGCACCATAACTGCCTGCGGATATCGGATCAGCCGTGGACGCTGGTCAGCCACACCGAGGCGTCGCAGACAATTGCCGTCAAAGGCAACTTCAAGGCCAACAATGTCGGCCTGCTGCACAAGCTGGCCCTTCAGGGTGCCGGGATAGTTGCGCTGCCACGCGAACTGGCCTGCGCCGATGTTGAAAACGGCAGGCTGGTGCCGTTGCTTCCTGGGTGGCGCCCCCGAACAATTTCCGTCTACGCGCTGACCGAAACCAGACTACTGCCTGCCAAGGTTCGGGTGTTTATCGACTTTCTCAAGGCAAATCTGAAAAGGACGTAAACCAATTCTTGGTTCAATGTTCTGCCTTTGGCACGGGCAAAACACCGGGGCGCAAGCGCGCAATGGCTGGCCGCACCAAGGCGCGCCTTCCGCCGTTCAGCGGATGAAGCCCGCAATCACCCGCAACACCACATCCGGCACGTCTTCGGCCTTGTATCCCATAGGCGATGAATAGACCGCCCAGGCAATCATCGCCCCTCCGACAGCAAGCAACGTCACGGTCCCGCGCATCGACCGCGCCGACGAAAAGGCAGAAATCGCCGACGGCATTGCCAACAACACCAACAGCAGGCCAAGAACCAGTGACATATCGCTGTTCACCGCGCCCTCCTTTTCAGGATCACCCGATTATTCAGCGTCAGCGTTGAAAATCAACCACCCAGTGCAAGTCGCACCTCCCGGCAGCCCGTAACCCGACGGCCAGTTATGCAGTCACCGTACCCACGGTCGCTGCTGCACGGAACATGTCGGCGCCCGATCCCCAAAGGGGCACCCTGCGGCGCCCCTTTTCAGGGGTTCGCGGCCTATTCGGGGTCGGTGTTGAAGATCAGCCGTTCATCGCAAGGCGCCACGCGCAGGATGTTCGTGGTGCCCTTGACGTTGAAGGGCACGCCCGCCGTTACCACGATCTGATCCTTTTCGGTCGCAAAGCCATTGTCGCGCGCCGCGCGCACGGCACTGACCACCGCCATCTTGAACCTGTCAACCGTTGGCGTCAGCACGCAATGCACCCCCCAGGTCAGGCACAGCCGCCGCAAGGTCGCGTTGATCGGCGTCAGCGCCAGAATCGGCACCCGCGGGCGTTCGCGCGCCACCAGACTGGCCGTGGTGCCCGACTGCGAAAAGCAGCAGATCGCCTTGATGTCGGTGGTCTCTGCAATCTCGCGGGCCGCAGACACGATGGCATCGGCCACCGTCTGGCGGTTGGCGCGGCGCGATGCCTCGATCACTTCGCGGTAGGTCGGGTCAAGCTCGACGGAACGCGCAACGTTGTCCATCGTCTGCACCGCTTCGACTGGGTACTGCCCCGCCGCCGATTCCGCCGACAGCATCACCGCGTCCGCCCCTTCATAGATGGCCGTGGCCACGTCCGACACTTCCGCACGCGTCGGCATCGGGCTTTCGATCATCGATTCCAGCATCTGGGTCGCCACGATCACCGGCTTGGCCGCCGCCCGGCAAGCCCGCACCAAACGCTTCTGGATCGGCGGCACCGAATAGACCGGCAGTTCCACCCCCAGATCGCCACGCGCCACCATGATCCCGTCCGAAACCGCAAGGATTTCGGCGAATGCCTTCACCGCGGCGGGCTTTTCGATCTTCGACAGGATCGCCGCGCGGCCCTTGGCCAGTGCGCGCGCCTCGGTCACGTCTTCGGCGCGCTGCACGAACGAAAGCGCCAGCCAGTCCACCCCCAGCCCGCAGGCAAATTCCAGATCGGCGCGGTCCTTGTCCGAAAGCGCCGCCAAAGGCAGCACGACATCAGGCACATTCACGCCCTTGCGGTTGGAAATCACGCCCCCGATCGTCACTGTGCAATCGGCAAAATCCGGCCCGCACTGATCAACCGACAGGCGGATCTTTCCGTCATTCACCAAAAGCGAGGCACCCGGTTCCAGCGCCGCGAAAATCTCGGGGTGCGGCAGGCAAACGCGCTGGCCATTGCCCTCGGCCGGATTAAGGTCAAAGCGGAACTTCGCACCTTCGGCCAGATCGGCGGACCCTTTGGCAAAGACCCCGACCCGCAGCTTCGGCCCCTGAAGATCGGCCAGCACCGCGATCGGGCGGCCGGTATCCGCCTCGACCTGCCGGATGATGTCATAGCGCGCCTTCTGGTCGGCATGCGCCCCATGGCTCATGTTCAGGCGGAACACATCGGCCCCTGCCTCGAACAGCGCGCGGATGGTGGCATAGTCGCTGGACGACGGCCCTAGCGTTGCAACGATCTTCACATTGCGCAAACGTCTCATTGGCCGATCCCCCGTTAGCGTTACCATTTCCCGCCCTATGACCGAAAACCGCGGTTCCGGCAACTGGCGCTTTATCCTCAGTTCGCTTAAAGCAGGCTAACGCGGCAATTTGAAGCTCACATGACCATTTGTGCCTATGAAACAGACGGAACCGACCGCCCTTCCCGCTGGCTGGTGACCTGCGACCACGCTTCGAACGCGGTGCCGGCCTGCACCAACGGTGGCACCCTCGGGATCGCAGCCGCCGACATGGGCCGCCACATCGCATGGGATGTGGGGGCAGCCGGGGTTACCCGCGCACTGGCCCGGCTTCTTGACGCACCGGCAATCCTGTCCACATTCTCGCGCCTCGTCATCGACCCGAACCGTGGCGAGGATGACCCGACGCTGATCATGAAACTTTACGACGGCACGATCATTCCCGCCAACCGCCATGTCGGACCCGCGGAAACCGAACGCCGCCTGAACGCCTTCCACCGCCCCTACCATACGGCGCTGGCCGCCCTCGCCGCCCGCCGCCCCGACACGGTCCTGTGCGCCATCCATTCCTTCACCCCCTGCCTCAGGGGCCGTGCGCCCCGCCCATGGGAAGTCGCGGTGCTTTATTCCCACAAGGATGCCCGCCTGTCCCTGCCCCTGATCGCCCGCCTGCGGGCCGAAGGTTATGTGACCGGCGACAACCAGCCCTACAACGGCCACCTCGACGGTGACGCGATCGACCGCCACGGCCTGCATGCAGGCCGACCGAATGTGCTGATCGAAGTCAGAAATGACCTGATATCCGATCCCGCGGGCCAAACCTTGTGGGCCGCCCGCCTTGCCCCCATCTTGACCGAAGTGCTGGCCGCCTCTGGCCTGTGAAAGGATACCATGGACGACCGGACCCGCATCGAAATCGAAGCCGCCGCCTTTCGCACCCTGCAGGCTCACCTGATGGAAAAGCGCGTCGACGTGCAGAACATCGACATGATGAACCTGGCCGGTTTCTGCCGCAACTGCCTGGCCCGCTGGATGCAGGAAGCCGCCAACGCCCGCGGCATCGCCATGACCAAGGAAGAGGCGCGCACGCTGTACTACGGCATGCCCTACGAAGACTGGAAAGCCCAGAACCAGACCGAAGCCGACGCCGCCAAACAGGCCGCCTTCGAAGTGGCCTTCCGCGAAAACGTCGGCAAAGGCTGAGCGGGCCGCACACCCGACGACCGCGCGGGGCCATCGCCCCGCGCCGCAAGACCGGATCACGTTAAGCGCCCGGGCGGCCCAAGCCGCACGGGCAGCCCAAGCCCCCCGGGCGGCGGGGGCTTCGCCCCCACCGGGTCGGGTGCCGCCCGTGCCCATATGTCAGAGAATGCCGATAACCCCTTGGCCTGCGCTCACGCTCCGGCCAATCGGACCGGGAAAAGGTCCACCGGACTTTTTCCTGTCGGTCCTCCTGCACGAAGCGGTATCGTCTGAAATTGCCGACGGGTGGCTACTAGAAATTCGATGCCGCCGCGATAATTCCCCGCCAAGTCGTAGACGATGCCATAATCCCGTCGAGATCAAATGGCCCAGTCGACTAATCTTTCTGGATATGCTCCCAGACGCGTTCATCGGCAACTGCTTTGCAAAAATCCTGTCCGCTTGCAGTCAGGTGTACGCGGCTGCGGTTGTCTTTGAAGCGAATTAGCCCACGTTCTTCCATCAGTTCGAAATAATAGCTCTCAAAATCAGTCAGACGGTTTTCCAAGATAAACTTGAACCGCTCAGGAGAATCCAATTTATCTTGCAGTCTGGAGAGACTTCCGACCTCGAATCCTTTCGGATCGCGATCATTGGCAAGAGCTAGCGCAAGTTCTCGGGTAACTTCCAAAGACTCTTTCACCTACTCAACCCCCCGCTCACCGTCGGCATGTCCAGCGCGCTGAACCCATAGTGCCGCAACCACCGCAGATCGCTTTCAAAGAACGCCCGCAAATCTGGAATCCCGTATTTCAGCATGGCGATCCGGTCGATCCCCATCCCGAAGGCAAACCCCTGCCAGATGCTCGGGTCCACCCCGGTCGCCGCCAGCACCTTCGGATGCACCATGCCCGACCCAAGGATCTCCATCCACTTGTCGCCCTCGCCGATCTTCAGTTGCCCACCTTCCCACGAACAGCGGATATCCACTTCCGCCGAGGGTTCGGTGAACGGGAAATGCGAGGCGCGGAAGCGCAGTTCAACCTGATCCACCTCGAAATAGGCGCGGCAGAATTCCTCCAGCACCCATTTGAGGTTGGCCATCGAAATGTCCTTGTCAATCGCCAGCCCCTCGACCTGATGGAACATCGGCGTATGGGTCTGATCCATGTCCATCCGGTAAACCCGGCCCGGCGCAATAACGCGGATCGGCGCGCCCTGTTCGGTCATCGCCCGTATCTGCACCGGGCTGGTATGGGTGCGCAATACATGCGGCGGGCGGGCATCCCCTTCGGCGCGGGCCATGAAGAACGTGTCATGTTCCTGCCGCGCAGGGTGTTCCGGCGGAATGTTCAAAGCGTCGAAATTATACCAGTCGCTTTCAATCTGCGGCCCCTCGGCCACCGCAAACCCCATATCGGCGAAAATGGCCGTGACTTCCTCGGTCACCTGGCTGACCGGATGGATGGTCCCCTGACGGCGCGGGCGGCCCGGCAGCGTCACGTCCAGCCATTCCGACCGCAGCCGCTCGTCCAAAGCCGCATCGCCCAAGGCCGCCTTCTTCGCGCGCAAGGCCGCGTCGATCTCGTCCTTCAGCGCGTTCAGGGCAGCCCCTGCCACCTGCCGCTGGGTCGGGTCCATCTGGCCCAGTTCGCGCATCTTCAGGCTGATCTCGCCCTTCTTGCCCAAAGCCGCCAGCCGCAGATCCTCCAGCATCGCCTCATCGGCGGCCCCGGCAATCGCGCCCATATATTTCGTCAGAAGATCGTCCATCCGTTCCATACCTTTCGGCCACCCGCGCCTAACCCTGATCGCGCCAGCGGCTTGCCTTTTCCCCGGCCCCGCCCTGAAGCAACAGCCGCAACATCAGTTTCGCCCGATATAACCTGATCCGCGCCAGAACCGCAAAGGCCCCCAGCCTGGCCCCCAGCCCACCCCCGATCCGGCGTGATCCCAGAATGCGCGGCAAGGCCGCAGGCGCGGAAAAGCCCATCAGCGCCGCCTTCACCGCCCACCGCAGCCGTCCGGCCCTTGTCTGGCCCTGCATCGCAAACGCATGCCCCGCCAGCCGGTCCCACTTGCGCGCCAGTTCGGCAAAGGTCGCCCGCGCCGGATGGCGCACGATCATGTCAGGCACCCAGCGGATCACTATGCCCAAAGCATGGGCACGCTGGCCCCAGTCCTTGTCCTCGGCAATCTCGATCCCGGCAAAATCGCCCACCCGCGCCATCACCGCGCGCCGCACCGCCATATTGGCGGTCGCTGAATAATGTTCGCGCATCACATAGAAATCATTGCGAAAGCCGAATTCGCTTTCATAGGCCTCATAGGCGGTCGGGCGATCCGGATCGGTATGCAAGATCAACACTTCGCCGCCCAGCACCTGCGCCTCAGGGTCACTGAACGCCCGCGCAATCGCCGCCAGCCATCCGCCGTCCGCCACGCAATCGGCGTCGATGAACGCCAAAAAATCACCCCCGGCCATACGCGCGCCCAGACTGCGGGCCGGACCGGGGCCCTTGGCCGGCTCGTGCAGCAACCGAACCCCGGGATAGCGCGCCACCACCGGCTCTGGCAACAGGCTTGACCCGTTATCGACGACAATCACCTCGGCCCCGTCCGCCTGCGGCATCAACGAGGCCAGGCATCTGTCCAGCAGCTCCGGCTGATTGAAATGCGGAATAATCACCGAAATCATCCGCATCCTCCGGCCCAAACCGGCTCCTTTGCTGCCGTGCCCCAAGGTCCGGGCACCGCCTTTCCTGTTAGCACAGAGGCCCCTGATTGCAAGACACGCCTCCGCCCGCGCTACGCACCCCCAAAAAGCAAAAAGCCGCAGGCGTTGCGGCCTGCGGCTTTCTAATGATCGGTGCGACCGGATCAGGCCAACGCTGCGCGGGCCTTTTCAACGATGGCGCCGAAGGCAGCCGGTTCGTTGACAGCCAGATCGGCCAGAACCTTGCGGTCCACTTCGATGCCGGTCTTGGTCAGGCCGTTGATGAAGCGCGAATAGCTCAGCGTCTCATCAATGGCGCGGCATGCGGCATTGATCCGCTGGATCCACAGCGCGCGGAAGTTGCGCTTGCGGACCTTGCGGTCACGGGTCGCATACTGCATGGCCTTGTCGACGGCCTGCGTAGCTGTGCGGAAGTTGGTCGAACGCGCGGCATAATAGCCTTTCGCCTTCTTGATGACCTTGCGGTGGCGGGCGTGCGTTACGACGCCGGATTTAACGCGGGACATGTGTTACTCTCCTCAGCGGTCGTAGGGCATGTATTTCTTGACGATCTTCGCGTCGGACGCGCACAGCAGCATCGTGCCGGTGGCGTCGCGAATGAATTTCGTCGTGCGTTTGATCATGCCGTGGCGCTTACCGGCGACACCTGCCTTGACGCGGCCAGAGGCCGTCATCGAAAACCGCTTTTTCGCAGCGGATTTGGTCTTCATCTTGGGCATTTTCATCTCCTCGTTGAGGGTGAACGCACGACTCGGCATGCCACTTTGGCCGGACGTACGGATATTGAGTGGCGCCCTATAGCCGCACGTCGGCCGCTTGGCAAGGGCAAGGCCGAAGATTCCCCGCGGCTCTGGCGCCCCCTTTACCCGAAAGCCCCGCCAGTGGCCACCCGCCCGTCAGGCTTGCCCATCGCGCCCGCACCCCCTATCATCGCCCCGAACCCCGACCCCCGGCAGAAGGAGGATGTCATGAACGCCACTGTCACATCCCGCGCCGGGGCGCGCGTCTGAAGGGTTTCGCCCATGCCTTCCATGGTCATGACTGCGATACTCTTGTCTGCCTTGCCCCGATGACCCGTCTCAGGTTCCGTGATCGAAACGGCGCCAGTCTCAATGTCATTCCATAGGGCACCCCCATGACCCCGATTACCCCTCTGGCCAGCCTCGGCTGGTCCGACAGCTTCCAATCGCAACTCTCGGATGACGAACAGGCCAGCTTCTTCCCCGCCCGCGTGACCGAAGTCCACCGCGACCGGCTGACAGTTCTGACGCTCGACGGCCCCGCAACCCTGTGGCTGCCGGGCGGCATGTCCACATCCGAACTTGCAGTCGGCGACTGGGTTCTTTCAGACCCGGCCCGCTCACTCCTGACCCGGCGCCTTGACCGCACCAGCCTTCTGTCTCGCCGCGCCGCGGGCGATGTGTCGCGCGACCAGCTGATCGCCGCCAATGTCGATACAGCCTTCCTGACCACCTCCTGCAACGCCGACTTCAACGAGGCGCGGCTGGAACGCTACCTTGCCCTCATCCATCAGGGCGGCATCCGCCCCGTGGTTCTGCTGACCAAGGCCGACACATGCCCCGACCCGTCTGCATTCCTGTCACGCATGGCCGCCATCGCGCCAAACACCACCGCCCTTGCCCTGAACGCCAAAGACCCGGCCACCGCCCAGCGGCTGGCCGAATGGTGCGGCCCGGGGCAGACCGTCTGCTTCCTCGGCTCCTCCGGTGTGGGCAAATCAACCCTCGCCAACACCCTGACCGGCCTCAAGCTTGATACCGGCGGCATCCGCGAGGATGACGCCAAGGGCCGCCACACCACCACCGCCCGCGCGCTGTTCGAAATCCCCGGCGGCGGCTGGCTGATCGACACGCCCGGCATGCGCGAACTGCGCCTCTCTGACGTGGCCGAAGGGATCGAGGCTACATTCGCCGACCTCATCACTCTGGCCAAGACCTGCCGGTTCACCGATTGCGCCCACGACCACGAACCCGGCTGCGCCATTCAGGCCGCGATTGCGGCGCGTACCCTCGACCCCGCCCGCCTGTCCCGCTGGCAAAAGCTCGCCCACGAAGACCGTTCCAACGCTGCCGCCGCCGCCACCCTGCGCGCCCGCGCGCCCACCCGCAGCTTCGGCAAAGCCACCCGCGACGTCGCCAAACACAAACGCCGCTGGGACGATCTGGAGGAGTGAAGGGGAAGAAGACGGCGCGCCAAACGCACGCCCGCGACCCTTCCAGCGGAAGGATCGCAGTGCCGCCAGCGCCCGCAGCCCGGCGAAGGGCGCCTCAACCATCCAGGCCACACACACCACCCGGTCGAGCACATCAGCACCCCTGCCCCCCGATTCCCCCGCCTCACCCCTCAAAAGTTAACGCCCCCACCCACACCACCTCACCCGACCAAAACCATACGTTTGCCATACGTGAATCCATACGTTGCAAAAACGCGCCGCGGCCCCAGTAAACCCAGCGTTCCCCAACACTTGCACCCCCGCCGCCAAGCCCCGGTTTACGCGGCCCGCCCAAGCCTCTAAGGTGGCCCGGAACATCCCTCCCGAGGCCCGCATGACCGATCAGCCCGCGACCCGTTATCAGGTGCTCGCCCGCAAATACCGCCCCGAAACCTTTGCCGATCTGGTCGGCCAAGAGGCGATGGTGCGCACCCTGAAGAACGCTTTCGCCGCCTCGCGCATCGCTCAGGCCTTCGTCATGACCGGCATCCGCGGCACCGGCAAAACCACCACCGCCCGGATCATCGCCAAGGGCCTGAACTGCATCGGCCCCGACGGTCAGGGTGGCCCCACAACCGAACCTTGCGGGGTCTGCGAACATTGCGTGGCGATCATGGAAGGCCGCCATGTCGACGTGATGGAAATGGACGCGGCCAGCCGCACCGGGGTGGGCGACATCCGCGAAATCATTGATTCCGTTCACTATCGGGCAGCTTCGGCGCGCTACAAAGTCTATATCATCGACGAAGTTCACATGCTGTCGACCAACGCCTTCAACGCGCTTTTGAAGACGCTGGAGGAACCACCCGCCCACGTCAAATTCATCTTCGCCACCACCGAAATCCGCAAGGTTCCGGTCACCGTTCTGTCACGCTGCCAGCGCTTCGACCTGCGCCGGATCGAGCCCGAGGTGATGATCGCCCTTCTGCAAAAGATCGCCTTGGCCGAAGGCGCAAATATCAGCCACGACGCGCTGGCGCTGATCACCCGCGCGGCGGAAGGGTCTGCCCGCGATGCAACCTCGCTGCTGGATCAGGCGATCAGCCACGGGGCGGGGGAAACCACCGCCGATCAGGTCCGCGCCATGCTGGGGTTGGCCGACCGGGGCCGGGTTCTGGACCTGATCGACATGATCCTGAAAGGCGACGCCGCTGGCGCCCTTTCGGAACTTTCCGGCCAATATGCCGACGGCGCCGACCCGATGGCGGTGCTGCGCGATTTGGCAGAAGTAACCCATTGGATTTCAGTCATAAAGATCACGCCTGACGCGGCCGATGACCCGACGGTTCCGCCCGACGAAAAGGCGCGCGGACTGGCGATGTCGCAGGCTTTGCCGATGCGGGCGCTGACCCGCATGTGGCAGATGCTGCTGAAAGCGCTAGAGGAGGTGGCGCAGGCCCCAAACGCGATGATGGCCGCCGAAATGGCGGTGATCCGCCTGACCCATGTGGCGGACCTGCCAGATCCCGAACAGCTTCTGCGCCGCCTGTCCGAAGGCCCCGGCCCCTCTACCCCCGCCCCGCAAGGGCGCGGTCCGGGAGGTGGCAGCGGTGGCAGCGGAATGACCCAAGCCGCCCCCCGTGCCACCGTCGCATCGGCCCCCACCGCCTCGGGTGCTGCCACCGCGCTCTCCGTCGCCCCTGACATTGCGCTGGCCCGTTATGCCAGTTTCCCAGCCGTGGTAGAGTTGATCCGCGCCAACCGCGACGTCAAGCTGTTGATCGAAGTGGAAAATCACCTCCGGCTCGTGCGCTACTCTCCCGGCCGGATCGAGTTCGAGCCCACCCAAAACGCCCCCCGCGACCTTGCCGCAACGCTATCGCAGCGGCTTCAAGGCTGGACCGGCGCGCGCTGGGGGGTTTCAGTGGTGTCGGAAGGCGGCGGCAGCACCATCGCCGAAGACCGTGACGCAGACCGACTGGCTGCCGAGGCTGAAGCGATGCAGAACCCCGTTGTGCAGGCGGTCTTCGCCGCCTTCCCAACTGCAAAGATCACCGATATCCGGACCCTTCAGGAAACCCGCACCGAGGCGGCCATCACTGCCCTGCCCGAGGTCGAGGATGAATGGGATCCGTTCGAAGACAGCTAAGGAGACGAAGATGCTGAAAGGTCTGGGAAATCTGGGCGGGCTTGGCGACATGGCCAAGATGATGAAGGCCGCGCAGGAAATGCAGCAGAAGATGGCCGACCTGACCGAACAACTGCACCGTATCACCGTGGTCGGCGAAAGCGGCGCGGGCCTTGTCACCGCCACCTGCACCGCCAAGGGCGAACTGAAATCGCTGGATATCAACCCGGCAATCTTCGACCCGACCCAAAAAGAGGTGGTCGAGGATCTGATCCTTGCCGCGATCAAGGACGCCCAGAAAAAAGCCGACGCCCGCAGCAAGGAAGAGATGGGTCGTCTGACCGCCGCGATGGGCCTGCCCGCTGACATGAAGCTGCCGTTCTAAAGGCCGGTCTGGGGGGGCAGCATGTGCAACCTTTACACCCAGACGCGAAACCAGGAAGCGATGCGGCGGCTTTTCAATGCGCCGATCGACCGGCTGGGTAACCTTCAGCCCGGAGAGGTCTGGCCGGACGGCACAGCACCAATCGTGCGCACGCATTCCGAAGGGCGCGAACTGGTGCATGGCCGCTGGGGCATGCCGACACCGCCGCAATTCATCAAGGGCAAGGCCGACCGTGGCGTAACCAACATCCGCAACACCGGCTCGCCTTATTGGTGGCGCTGGCTTGCCCCGGAATTTCGCTGTCTGGTGCCGTTCAGCCGCTTTGCCGAACCCCGCCCCGGCGGCAACCAGTGGTTCGAACTGCGGGAAGGTGAAGGTGCCTTTGCCGGGCTTTGCACCGAATGGACCTCGGTCCGCAAGGTGAAGGACGGCGAGACGACTGACCTGCTTTTCGGGTTCCTCACCTGCGAACCCAATGCCGAAGTGGCGCGCGTTCACCCCAAGGCCATGCCGGTAATCCTGACCACACCCGACGAATGGACACAGTGGCTGACCGCCCCCTGGGATAAGGCCCGCACCCTGCAACTGCCCTTGCCGGATGGCGCGCTCGGCGTCATAGACTGATCAGGCCGAATGAACCGGAAGCCCCATGTCCGACGCCACCCGCGAAATCGAAGCGCTGATCGAACTGATGGCCCGGCTTCCCGGCCTTGGCCCGCGATCGGCACGCCGTGCGGTGCTGCATCTGATCAAGAAGCGTGGGCAGGTCATGGCCCCACTTGCCACTGCAATGGCCGGGGTCGCGGCCAATGCCCGCGAATGCCTGACCTGCGGCAATATCGGCACCGCCGACCAATGCGACATCTGCACCGACCCCAAGCGCGCCACCGGCGAGATTTGCGTGGTCGCTGATGTGGCCGATCTTTGGGCAATGGAACGCGGTCACGGCTTCAAGGGCCGGTATCACGTACTGGGCGGCACGCTTTCGGCCCTTGACGCCGTGGGGCCCGACGAACTGGGCATCCCCCGCCTGATCGCCCGCGTGGCCGAGGAAGACACACGCGAGGTGATTCTGGCGCTGAATGCCACCGTCGATGGCCAGACCACCGCCCATTATATCGCCGACGCGCTTGACGGATCGGGCGTGGCGGTCACCAGCCTTGCACGCGGGGTGCCGGTGGGGGGCGAACTGGATTACCTCGACGATGGTACGATCGAGGCTGCACTTAAGGCCCGCAAGCAGTTCTGATGCCCGCCCCCGCAGCCTAGCGCCCGTAGGTCGCGGTCAGGGTCACCACCTCGATCGCATTGGCTTTGGCCATGAAGCCAACCATTGCGCCCGATGCATTTTCGTCGAGGCCAAGGTTCGCTACCTTCAGCGCATAAAGTGTAAAGACGTAATGGTGCGGCGCGTCCCCCTGCGGCGGGCAGGCACCGCCAAAGCCAGGCTGGCCGAAATCCGTGCGCCCCTGCACCGCACCCTCGGGCAGTGGGGCCATGCCGCTTCCAGCCCCCACTGAAACCCCGGTGGTGTCTGCGGGTAGGTTGAAGATCGTCCAATGCCACCAACCCGATCCGGTCGGTGCATCGGGATCATAGGCGGTCAGAACAAAGCTCCCGGTGCCTTCGGGCGCGCCGCTCCACGCCAGGTCGGGCGACTGGTTGCCACCTTCGCAGCCAAAGCCGTTGAAGACCTGATCAACCTTTAGGGTGCCGCCTTCGGTCATGTCGGCCGATGTCAGGGTCATCTCGGCACGCGCCGCGGCGGCGAAGGCAAGGCCGGCGGCAAACGCCAGCGGCAGGGCAGACAGAAATCTGGTCATGGCAAATTCTCCTTTATTGCCAGCCCAGATTAGGGCCTTAAACCATCGCGCGCGCGCCCGGTCCGATCAAACACCGTGCCAGTCCGATCAATATCGCGCCACCTATCGGCGTATTTCATGTGGAGAAGCACCAAATCGCGCCCGAAATCGCACAGCGAACCGCGAAGGCGAGTCGTATCCGACCGCCGCGGCCACAGCAGCCACCGGCAGCTTGCAGGTTTGCAGCAGCGCTAGCGCGTGGGTCATGCGAATATCCTGCAACAAGGCAAGAAAGCTTGTCCCCTCGGCCGCCAGATGCCGGCGCAGCGTCGGCACGCTCATCGCCAGAAGACGCGCTGCCTGTTCCGCACTCCAGTCCACGTCGGGGGCAGCCGCCAGATGTGCGCGCAACCGGTCCGACAGGCGCGGCGGCGTCAGCGCCCCCACCACCGCACCTGCCTCGGCCAGCCAAAGAACCAACTCTTCCTGGCGAAGCGCCAGAACCGGATCGGGCAGATCATGTCCTGCCGCAAAAAGCGCATCAAAGCTAAGATCTGCGTCCCTGCCCGGCACTGCGGCCCAGGCCACGGCCGCCGCCCCCTGGCGCACGGAGGGGAGGAGGCGCGCATAGGCCGCCTCGATCCGGGCGCGGGGAAGGGGCAGAACCTCTGCCCGATAGATGCCGCCCTTCGGGGGAATATTCTCGACAGACAACGCCAGATTTTCAGGCAGAAGGACGATCGCCCCCGCCTCCGCGCGCAAATGTCCGCCAACCCAGCCGACACACTTTTCCCCGGCGATAACGCGGATCACGGCCGGATTGGCTGACACCAGCCGATGAAAGGTCGCCTGCCGACACTGCCGGATCACTTGCCCCAATGCGCCGGCAGCGGAAGAAGCCTGTGCGTCCATCACATCCTCCAATGCAAAACCCCGGCGCCAAGGCCGGGGTTTTCCGTCAGATCACTTGTGATCGTCTTCGTCTTCATCCTCATCCGCATCGGGCAGATTGAAGAAGCTCTCGGCATTCGAGAAGTCCTGCGGTGCTTTTTCTTCTTCCTCGCGGCTGGCGGCCGCAAAGTTGGCAAGATCGCCAAAGCCCGAACTGGTCCGCGACTCGGTTGGCATGCCCAGCGACTGTTCGGTCGACACGAGTTTGCGCCGCTCGTCATCGCTCATCACAGATCCTTCTGCGGCCTTCTTCTTGGCGGCCTTCTGCACGGCAGCGTCCAGTTCCGACTGACGGCAAAGACCCAAGGCCACCGGGTCGATCGGAGAGATGTTCTGGCTGTTCCAGTGCGTCCGCTCGCGGATCGCGGCGATGGTCGGCTTGGTCGTGCCGACCAGCTTGCCGATCTGCGCATCGGCCAGCTCCGGATGGAACTTCACCAGCCACAGAATGGCCGCTGGCCGGTCCTGACGCTTGGACAGCGGCGTATAACGCGGACCACGGCGCTTCTCCTCGCCCACCGCAGCAGCGTTGAATTTCAGCTTCAACCGATAGGCCGGGTCTTTTTGGCCCTTCTCGATCTCGCTCGCCTCAAGCTGGCTGTTGGCGATCGGGTCAAAGCCCTTCACGCCCTGCGCCACATCGCCATCGGCAATGCCCTGTACTTCAAGTTCATGCATCCCGCAGAAGTCCGCGATCTGCTTAAAGCTCAGCGTCGTGTTGTCCACCAGCCAGACGGCGGTTGCCTTGGCCATCAAAGGTTTCGTCATCGGATCACTCCTTCGCATCATGCCCGGCAAGGGGCTGGCAAATCTCTCCCGGGCCGGGAAGCGGCTGCGGCCTTTTCGGTCCGCCTTTCCACGTTTTCGGGGAAGTTCCGGGGCTATATAGTCGCCTGATCCGGGCAAGGAAAGAGAAAATGCGCAAACTGTCACTGGCTGTGGTTCTCGCTTGCCTGCCGATCACCCCGCTGCGGGCCCAAGGAGAACGGACGGGCGACTTCGATTATTGGTCCTCTCGCTCGGCTGGACCCCCAGTTGGTGCGCCATCACCGGCGATGCATGGGGCGACGATCAATGCAGTCCGCGCCATGATCTTGGTTTCACCCCACATGGCCCCTGGCCACGGTACGAAAGTGGCTTGCCCAGCGACTGCCGATCCGACCAGCACGGGGTGACCCGCACCCAAACCGCCGCAATGGCCGATATCATGGGATCTTCGGGCTTGGCCTGGCACAAGTGGAAGAAACATGGCCGCTGTTCGGGCCTGTCAGCCGCCGATTATTTTGCCCTCGCCCGCAGGGCCGACAAGGCGGTGACCCCGCCGCCGCTGCCTGCCCACCTGACCAGGGATATCCGCCTGCCCGCTTCGGTCGTTGAAGATACTTTCCTCGAAGCCAACCCCGGCCTCGAACGCAACATGATCACCGTGACCTGCAATCGGGGCCGTATAGCCGAAGTGCGCCTTTGCCTCACGCAAGACCTCACGCCCCGCCCGTGCGGAAAGAATGTGGCGCGCGATTGCCGGCTGAAAGATGCGCTGATGGAAAAGGTGCAATGATCTGGTGCGGTCCAGGGCAGCGGCGCGCCTGTCCAGTGGGGGCGCTGCCTCCACACCCCTGGGATATTTAGCGACAGAAAAATGAAACCTGTTCCGCGATCACGCCTGAGATGTTCCTATTTTCTGTCCTGAAGTATCCCCGCCGGAGGCAGCGCCCGCGCGCAAAGCGCGGGCACACGAAAGGTTCGCCGCGCGTCAGCGCGGCTCCGTTGGATCGACGCACATTCAGCGCACCTTCAGCACGATCTTGCCGATATGATCGGCCCCCTCGATCCGGCGGTGGGCATCGGCGGCATCGGCCAGAGGATATTCCCGGTCGATCACCGGTGCCACACGGCCCGAGTCAAGCATCGGCCAGACCTGGTTGCGCAGCGCCTCTGCAATCTTTGCCTTAGCCAGATCCGACTGCGGGCGCAGGGTCGATCCGGTGATGGTCAGCCGCCGGGCCATCACCTGGGCGAAATTCAGCTCGACCTTCGGCCCTTGCAGGAAGGCGATTTGCACCAGCCGCCCGTCATCGGCCAAAGCCCGCACATTGCGCGGCAGATAATCGCCCCCCACCATGTCGAGGATCAGATCCGCACCGCCCTGGGCCTGCAAGGTTTCGACAAAATCCGCCGTCCGGTAGTTGATCGCCTGTTCGGCCCCAAGCCGCAGACAAACCGCGCATTTCTCGTCAGATCCGGCGGTGGCAAAGACCCGTGCCCCGAACGCGTTGGCCAGTTGGATCGCCGTCGTGCCAATGCCAGAGGTGCCGCCATGGACCAAGAACCTCTCTCCCGCTCTCAGCCCGCCGCGTCCAAAGACATTGGTCCACACGGTAAAGAAGGTTTCCGGTAGGCAGGCCGCTTCCCGCAGTCCCATGCCTTTCGGCACCGGCAATGCATGAGCCGCAGGGGTCACCACATATTCCGCATAACCGCCGCCCGGCAGCAGGGCGCACACGGCGTCCCCCACCTGCCAGCCACTGACCCCCGGCCCCAAAGCCGCCACGTGCCCTGATGCCTCAAGCCCAGGCAGGGGCGACGCCGAGGGGGGCGGCGCATAGGCTCCGGCGCGTTGCAGCGCGTCTGGCCGGTTCACCCCCGCCCAGACCACTTCGATCAGCATCTGGCCGGCGCCCGGCACCGGCACAGACCGTTCACACAGCGCCAGAACCTCAGGTCCGCCGGGGCGGGTGATTTCCACGGCACGCATCATTTTGGGAAGCATCGGTCAGCCTTTCTGTCCGGGAAGGTCGCCAGGGGCCGGCGCGGGCGCGCGGATCCGGGTCAGCAGTTTCAGCGGTCCAGCCAGCGTCTTGCCCAGACCCGAGGCGCGAAAATCCGCCTTGGCCTTTTCGAATCGCATGACGTCTTCGATCCGGCGGGAAAGGAATTCCCACGTCGCCGCCTTGCCCGCACTGTCGTCCCCAAGCCAGTAAAGCACTGTCGCGGAATAGACTGCCGACAGGGTCATGCGTTTTGTGTACCAGTTCACATCTGCCGAATTGTCGCCCAGCGCGCGCCAGATCGCATCCGCAGTGCCCCAGATCAGGGCTGATCCCACCGCCACGTTCTGAGGAAGTGAAAACAGGGCCGCCCCGCGTCGCACCGCATCGGGGTCGGCCGCCTCAAGACGAAAGCGAACCGCAGCCGCCACCCGTTCACGAAACTTCAATGCCGCAAGGTCTGAAGCCGCCAGGCGCGCCTCCATCGCGCGGTCGCCCTGGCGATGATACGCGACCGCCAGATCCAGCGCGCCGCGCGGGCAGATCACCCGCGCCATCCCCGGCGCGATACCGGCATCGGCGGCAGCGGCGGCGAATGTAGCCGCGCTCCATCCGTCAAACGCAACGTGGGGCAGCGCCGCGGTCAGCAGGCGGGCGCGCATTTCATCCAGATCAACCGATGTCTTGTCCATTGGGAAACCTTACCCCGCCCGCGCGGTAGACAAAAGCCCCACGCCCTGCTAAGGGGGCGCTTCCTGCAATTTATTGCAACTCTAACTTAGGAAGGTGGTGACACCACATGCAGGTCAGCGTTCGCGACAACAATGTCGAACAGGCGCTTCGCGCACTGAAGAAAAAACTTCAGCGCGAGGGTGTGTTTCGTGAAATGAAGCTCAAGCAACATTTCGAAAAACCGTCCGTGAAGAAAGCCCGCGAGCAAGCCGAAGCCGTTCGGCGCGCCCGGAAACTGGCGCGCAAGAAGGCCCAGCGCGAAGGCGCTATCTAAGCCTTTTGCACCGGCTCTTGCCCGGAACGTTGGCGGGGGAAACCTCGCACCACGATGAACCCCTGGGGCCCGGCCACAGGGGTTTTTCATTGGCAAACCGCCGCCTACGGGCAATTTTGCGGTTTGCGTCAGCCGCCAGTCTGGCTAAGACAGTCAAACCCGGAGGACAAACGATGATCCACACCACCCGTCGCGCAGCTCTTGGCCTGTGCCTTGCCGCCCTTGCCGCCTGTGGCGCACGTTCCCCGAAAAACGAGCCGCAGTTCACCGGCAACACGCCACAGATGCAGCGGCTGGTCGCACATTATGCCAATCTTTACGACATTCCCGAATCGTTGATCCACCGGGTGATCCGGCGCGAAAGCGGCTACAATCCGCGCGCCCAAAACCGCAGCTACTATGGCCTGATGCAGATCGACCCGCGCACCGCCCGTACCATGGGCTATGATGGTCCCGCCGAGGGACTTCTGGATGCGGAAACCAACCTGAAATACGCCGGGAAATACCTGCGCGGCGCCTGGCTGGTGGCACGCGGCAGTCAGGACCGCGCGATCATGTGGTATTCGAAAGGCTATTATTATGAGGCAAAGCGCATGGGACTGTTGGAAGAGACCGGCCTGCGCGCATGACACTGCCGGGCTTTGCGCCCCCTCGTATGGATGCTTCGAATGATCAGACCGGGATCGCCGTGGTCTTGAAAACGGTGCGCAGCGCGAAAGAGGAATGCATCTGCGCAACCCCGGGTAGGCGCGCCAGATACTGGCGGTGAATTCGGGCGAAGTCGTCGGTATCCTGCGCCACGACCTTCAGAAGATAGTCTGCCGTGCCTGCCATCAGGTGACATTCCAGCACATCGGGCACGCGCCGCACTTCGCGTTCAAACGCCTCCAGCACCTCGTCCGCCTGCCCCGAAAGGGTGATTTCCACGAACACAGTTGTCGGGCGTCCCATCCGCCGCGCATCCAGCAGCGCCACATAGCCATGAATGAACCCTTCCGCCTCCAGCCGCTGCACCCGGCGGTGGCAGGCTGAAGGCGACAAGTTGGCGCGTTCGGAAAGGTCGGCATTTGTCAGGCGACCCTCTTTCTGCAGCGCAGAAAGTATCCGACGATCTGTCGCGTCTATTTCCATATTGGCGCACGATCCTTTCGCATATTAAGTATTTTTTCGAAGATACTGCGGAATTACCGGGAATGCACCACCGATCTTTGCAAAGCAATTGCGTGCCAAAACGGGCATTCTTCCGTCAGCATCATTCGGGAAGGACCCATCATGAAAATCGGCTGCCCAAAGGAAATCAAACCGCAGGAATTCCGCGTCGGCATGACGCCCAACGCGGCGCGTGAAGCCATTTCCCACGGCCATGACGTCTATATGGAAAAGAATGCCGGCACTGGCGCGGGCTTTTCGGATGCAGACTATGTCGCCGTCGGCGCCAAGATCCTCGACACAGCGGCAGAGATCTTCGCCAAGGCCGACATGATCGTGAAGGTTAAGGAACCGCAGCCAGTCGAATGTGCAATGCTGCGCGAAGGCCAGATCCTGTTTACCTACCTGCATCTGGCGCCCGATCCGGAACAGACCCATGCGCTGCTGAAATCGGGCGCGACCTGCATCGCCTATGAAACCGTGACCGACCGCATGGGGGGCCTGCCGCTTCTGGCCCCGATGTCGGAAGTCGCCGGTCGTCTGGCCCCGCAGGTCGGTGCCTGGACGCTGCAAAAGGCCAATGGCGGTCGTGGCGTGCTGCTGGGTGGCGTGCCCGGCGTGTCGCCCGCCAAGGTGCTGGTCATCGGCGGCGGTGTCGTCGGCACCCACGCGGCCAAGATCGCCGCCGGCATGGGCGCGGATGTAACCGTGCTTGACCGTTCCATCCCGCGCTTGCGTTATCTGGACGACACGTTCGGCGGCACGTTCAAGAACGCCTATGCCAACGAAGGCAACACGATCGAACTGGCGCGTCAGGCCGACATGATCATCGGCGCTGTGCTGATCCCCGGTGCGGCGGCGCCGAAGCTGATCTCGAAGGCCCAGCTGAAGGAACTCAAGCCCGGCGCAGCCCTTGTGGACGTGGCAATCGATCAGGGCGGATGCTTTGAAACCTCGCACGCTACCACGCACCAAGACCCGATCTACGAAGTCGAAGGCATCATGCATTACTGCGTGGCCAACATGCCAGGCGCCGTTGCCCGCACCTCGACGCTGGCGCTTGGCAATGCGACCATGCCCTTCATGCTGGCCTTGGCCGACAAGGGCTGGAAAAAGGCCTGTGCGGATGACGTGCATCTGCTGAATGGCCTGAATGTCCATGCCGGCAAGCTGACCTACGAAGCCGTGGGCAAGGCCCTGAACCTGCCCTACATCGCTGCCGCAGACGCGCTGAAATAAGACGCGGAAGCTGAAAACAGAAAGGCCCGCCATCTGGCGGGCCTTTTGCATTGTCGGCGGTTGGAATTTACTTCTTCAGCGCATCGCGGATTTGCATCAGCACATCAAGTTCGCTGGGGCCAGACGGTGCTGCTGCAACCTCTTCCTTTTTCAAAGCGGCATCCTTCACCTTGTTGACCATCTTGACCAGCAGGAAGACGACAAAGGCGATGATAAGGAAGTTGATCACGGCGGTGATGAACGCACCATAGGCAAAGACCGGCGCGCCAGCCTCGCGGGCGGCGGCAAGTGAGGCAAATTCGTCCTTGCCAAGGTTCACGTACAGGTTCGAGAAGTCCAACCCGCCAGTCACCAACCCGATAACCGGATTGATAAGGTCAGCGACCAAAGAACTGACGATCGCTGTGAACGCCGCGCCGATGATGATGCCGACGGCCATGTCCATGACATTACCTTTGGCGATGAAATTCTTGAACTCGTTGATCATTTCCAGTCCCTTCGCATGATTGCTACAGTGCAGCGCCCCACCCTCTGCAGAGCATGCGCGAAAAGACTAGCACATTGAAGCGCGCCGTTCAGAGGTTTTCGCGGGCCATCGTTCCCCCCTGCAAGCAACTCAGGCAAGCGGCTTTGGCTCTGGGAACAGCCGCGCGGCATCGGCGGCACTATAGCGGCCCAGCCGGACGTCTTCCGCCACCAGCGCCCGGTCGCGCAGCGCCGAATCTCCATAGCCGCCACCGCCCGGCGTGCGTACCCGCACCCGATCGCCGGGGGAAAGCGGTATATCCTGCGCCTTCGACAGATGGTCAGGCACCAGAATCTGCCCGTCCCGGATCACCTCGACACAGTTCACCGCCCCGTCCTGACCGCCCAGGGCACCTTGCGGCCCGACCCGCCCGTGGTCCATCACGAAACTGGCCCGCGCCTGCCCGCGCAAAAGCTCGATCTCGTAATCCAGACCGAAGCCGCCCCGGTGCATGCCCGCCCCCCCTGACCCTTCGTGCAGCGCATAGCGGCGATAAAGGACCGGAAAATTCTGCTCCATGATCTCGACCGGCGGGGCCTTGGATATGCCTATGGTCGAACAGCCGTTCGCAAGCCCATCATGATCGGCATTGCCGCCATAGCCCCCGCCCGAGATCTGATACATCACATAATCCCGCCCCTTTTCCGGATCATGCCCTCCCAGCCCGAAATTGCCCGACGTGCCCGCCGGCGCCGCCGTCACCCGGTCTGGCAAGGCCACGACCAAAGCGGCAAAGACGGCCTCTGCGATCCGCTGGCTGACCTCGGCCGCGCAGCCCGATACCGGGCGGGGATAGTGGGCGTCAAGGAAAGTGCCCTCGATCCCGGTGATGGTGAAGGGTTCAAACGCGCCCGCCGACATCGGCACATCGGGAAAGATGTGACGCATCGCCAGATAGACGGCCGAAAAGGTTGTGGCGCGGACTGAATTCATTGGCCCCATGCAGGGCGGGCTTGATCCGGCGAAATCAAATGTCAGCCGGCCGGCCGCCCGCGTCACCGTCAGCGCGATGGTCAGCGGTTCATTGACCACGCCGTCACTGTCGACAATCGCCGTGGCCTTGTATTGGCCTTCCGCGATCAGCCTCAGATTGGCGGTCATCTGCCGTGCCGCCAGCCCCCGCATTTCCGCAATCGCGGCGATGACTGTCGCATCCCCATAGCGGTCAAGGATCGACGACAGGCGGGCGGCGCCCACCAGCAGCGCCGAGGCCTGCGCCTTTACATCACCGATCCGTTGTTCGCTGACCCGGATGTTGGAACAGATGACCTGCCACAGTTCCTCATCCATCACCCCCGCCTTGAACAGCTTGACCGGCGGCAAGCGTAGCCCTTCCTGTTCGGCGCTGATCGCACTGGCCGAAAAGCCCCCTGGCACCGCACCCCCGGTATCGGGCCAATGGCCGGTGTTCGACAACCAGCAGAAGATTTCACCACTCCGGTAGAAGGGCATGGCAAAACGCACATCCATCAGATGCGTTCCGCCCAGATAGGGGTCATTGACGATATAGATATCGCCCGGCGCAGGTGCCTTGGTGACGCCCGACGCGATCCGTTCGATGATATGGCGGGTGGAAAACTGCATCGTCCCCACGAAAACCGGCAGACCACGCGACCCTTGGGCGATCAGGCTGCCATCCTCGGCCGAATAGATCCCGTCCGACCGGTCATCCGCCTCGGCGATCACCGGCGAAAAGGCTGCACGCGAAAAGGACAGGTCCATCTCGTCGCAAACCTGCTGAAGGCCCGCCTGAATGACGGCAAGGGTGATCGGGTCAAGCATTGTCATCACTGAGACTCTTTCCTTGATCGTTCCGCGCCCGTCCCGCGCAGGCACGGACCTGCGTTGTTTTTCGCCATCGTCAGCCCCCCACCGTCACGATCAGATTGCCCTCGCCGTCCGTCTCCATCCGGTCGCCCGGCTCGATCACGATGGTCGTATCCATCTGTTCGATTATCGCCGGCCCCACCAGCCGCGCGTCGCCCGGTAGATGGTCACGCCAATAGACCGGCGTATCCACCCACCCGCCAAACCACACCTGCCGCACGCCGGTTTGTGCGTCAGTCACCGCCCCCCGCCGCCCTGCGGGGTCGATCAGCCGCGTCAGGTCAATCTCTGGCCGCCGCCCGATCACCGACAGGTTCAGGTTCACCAAAGCGGGCCGGATCGTCGCCAGTTCAACCTTGAACCGTTCGAAATAGGCCCGCTCGAACGCCTGCTGCAAGGCATCGCGTGTGGGTCTTCCATCGGGCAACGGCACCCGCAGCAGATGGGTCTGGCCGATGAACTGCATATCGACGCTGTATTCCGCCCGCACATCCGTAACCACGATCCCTTCATCCGCGATCAGCCGCCGCCCCTCGGTCTCTTGCCCGGCGAATATCGCGGCCACCGCATCCATGTCCGCCCCATCCAGTGGCCGGTTCAGCGTGCGCACGAAATCATGGCGCAGATCGGCGACCACACAGCCAAGCGCATTGGTAATCCCAGGCCGTGCCGGGATCAGCACCCGCGGAATCGACAGTTCCCGCGCCAGCGCACACGCATGCAGCGGCCCCGCCCCGCCAAAGGCGAAAAGCGCAAAATCGCGCGGGTCAGCACCGACCGAGATCGACACCATGCGGATCGCCCCCGCCATATGGATATTGCCCAGCGTCAGAACCGCCTCGGCCGCCCGCTCGGCACCAAGGCCAAGCGGGGCGCCGATCTGATCGGCATAGGCCGCGCGCACCTGATCCAACGCATGGCCGAACCGTTCCGGCGACAGGCGGCCCAGCAGGATGTTCGCATCCGAAATCGTGGGCCTAAGCCCGCCCCGCCCATAGCAGATCGGCCCGGGGTTAGACCCCGCACTTTCCGGCCCCACCCGCAACATGCCACCCTGATCCACCCGCGCGATCGACCCACCCCCGGCCCCCACCGTGCGCACATCGACCATTGGCACATGGATCGGCATGGCATATTCCACCTCGATCTCGTTCGACACCGGCGCGCGGCCCGCCCGGATCATTGCCACATCGGTCGAGGTGCCGCCCATGTCATAAGTGATCAGGTTGTTTATCCCCGCCCGCCGCCCGGTATAGACCGCCGCCATCACCCCCGACGCCGGACCTGACATCACGGTCTTGACCGCCTCGCGCGCCACCGCGCGGGAAGACACCATCCCGCCATTGCCGTTCATCACCAGAAGATCGCGCGCGTAACCCTTGGCCTTTAGCTCGTCGGCCAGCCGCCCGACATAGCGTTCCAACAAGGGCTGCACCGCCGCATTCACCGCCGCCGTCACCCCCCGCTCATATTCCCTGCTTTCTGAAAGTAGGGCATGCCCACAGGTGATGTAGCGGTTGGGCCAAAGACTGGCGGCGATTTCCGCCGCGCGCAATTCGTGCGCGGGGTTGGCATAGGAATGGAGGAAATGGATCACCAAGCTTTCGCAGCCCGCGTCGCGCAAGGCGCTGACCGCCCGCGCCACCGCCGCTTCGTCCAACGCCGTCAGCACCCGCCCGCGCGCATCCATCCGTTCGGGAACCTCAAGCCGCAAGTCGCGGGGAATGACCGGGGTAAAACGACCCGTCATCCCGTAGGGCTGCGGCCTTGTGCGGCGGCCAAGTTCCAGCACATCGCGGAACCCTTCGGTGGTAATCAAGCCGGTACGCGCCAGCTTGCGTTCCAGAACCGCGTTGGTGGTCGTGGTGGTGCCATGCACGATCAGATCTACATGGGCCAGATCGGCCCCCGCCTGATCAAGCGCCGCCAGCACCCCGAAAGCCTGATTTTCCAGCGTGGTGGGCACCTTGGCCAGCCGCACCGCCCCGCTTTCGGGGTCGAAGATCACCAGATCGGTGAAGGTGCCGCCCACATCTACACCCGCCACAAGCCCGGTCATGCGGTCTGCTTTCACCTCATACCCCCACATAGGTCTGAAACTGCGGCGAAGTCGCGATCAGCCCTTCGGCCGCCACGACTTCGGCCACCCGCCCCCCGGTCATGAAGGCCACCCTGTCCGCCACCGCCAGCACGGCGTCCACCCTCTGCTCTACCAGTATCGTCGCCACCCCGGTGGCCTTCAGATCCTTCACCGTATCGCGGATCAGGGCGATCATTGATGGCTGCAACCCCTCGGTCGGCTCATCAAGCAGCAGGACCTTCGGTTCCAGACACAGCGCCCGCGCAATCGCCAGCATCTGCTGCTCGCCCCCCGAAAGCGTGCGCGACACCTGCCCCAGCCGTTCGCGCAATCTTGGAAACAGGTCCAGCACATGATCCCTGACCCTTGGCCCGCGCGCCCGGCACATCAGCCCGATCTCAAGGTTCTCGGCCACGGTCAGGTCACCGAACAGCCGCCGCCCCTGTGGCACATAGCCGATCCCTTCGCGCGGGATCCGGTGTGCAGCAAGCGCCGATACCGTGACCCCATCCAGAACAATCCGCCCTGCCGCTACCGGCACCTGGCCGATGATCGCCTTCATCAGTGTCGATTTTCCCGCACCGTTGCGCCCCATCACGCAGGTCACCTCGCCTTGGCGCGCTTCCAGGTTAACGCCACGCAGCACCTGCACGGGGCCATAGCTGGCATCGATTGCCTCAATCGTCAGCATTTGCGTCGCCACCAGATGTGAACCGGTGGGCAAAGAACCATCGGCCAGGCCCGACTTGTGCCAACCGGACCAGACCGCGCAGACCATGCCGCAGAACGCAAAGTGATGTGCATCAGGCACCCCCCAGATAGGCCGCTTGCACCGCTGGATTGCCCCGGACCGCTTCGGGCGTCCCGGTCGCCAGCACCTGCCCGAAGTTCAGGACCGTGATCCTGTGGGCCAGATCCATCACCACCTCCATGTTGTGTTCGATCAGAAGCACGGTTGTTTCTGGCACCAGCCCGGCGACCAGCCGCTTGAATCCGTCAATCTCGCCCGCCGCCAGCCCCTGTGTGGGCTCATCAAGGATCAAAAGAGTGGGCTGCAACGCCAGCCCCATGGCAATCTCCAGCAGCCGCTGGTGACCATAGGACAAGGTTCCAGCGACCTGATCCGCCCGATCCTCAAGCCCGACCCGCGCCAGCGCGGCACCCACCCCCGCCCGCAGCCGCCGCACCCCGCTGCACGACTGCACTGCCAGCGCCACATTGTCGAACACGGTCAGATTGGCGAAAATCTGGGTGATCTGGAAGGTGTAGGCGATGCCGGCCCTGACCCGCCGGTGCGCGGGCAAACGGGTGATATCTTGCCCCTGAAAGCGGATGCTGCCCGCCTGAACCGGAACCCGCCCCGACAGCAGACTGACAAAGGTGGTCTTTCCCGCCCCGTTCGGCCCGATCAAAGCATGGATCTCACCCTTTTCCAGATCGA
>CANJQT010000025.1 GCA_947476475.1 Paracoccaceae bacterium
GGCTTTTCGATGTCATGTCGTGAGATGGTTTCATCAGGTATTTGTACCAGAGTTGTCCATTGCAACCGATCCGCGGGGCAGTTCTGGCAGGTAAACTTTCTCGATATCAGAAATGGTCCCGGTTCATGATCAAAACACCCGCACCTCTTTCGCTACTGTTTGCTTGTGTCGTCGCTCTTTGCCTGTCAGTGACATCAAGCCCGGTTCAGGCCCATGCCTTTGATGCAACAGACGGGCTTGTACATTTCAACACCGAAGACCAAGCGTTCAGGATTCATCTGGATATGAATCTTGAGGCAATCCTCGCCGGGGTGGACCCCGCAGTGAAGGACACCAGTGAAAGCCCGCAGGCCAAGGAATACGATCGCCTGCGCAGCCTGCCACCCGATCAGCTTGAGGCGGAATTTGCCAAATTCAAAGACAAGCTGTTTTCCGGCATGACGATTCTTCTGGACGACGCGCCGGTCACGGCCAAGCTTGATGAAGTGAAATTCCGTGAGATTGGTGATCTGTCCAAGCCGCGCAAGACCATGCTCAGCTTCATTGGTGATCTTCCAGCCGAAGCCAAGACGTTCGCTTTCGGCTGGAAGCCAGAGTTCGGCAAGATCCTGTTCCGGACCGTCACCGCCCATCCTCGCTCTATGTACATCGAGGTCATCGAGGGCGGAAACATGAGCCAGACCCTGATCATCGATGATGTGAAATCGCGTTCGGTCTTCAGTATGATCGGTGACTTCATCTCGATCGGCTTTACCCATATTTTGCCCAAGGGGCTTGACCATATCCTGTTTGTGGTGGGTATTTTCCTGCTGTCAATCAAGGTGCGCCCGATCCTAAGCCAGGTCACCGCCTTTACCATTGCCCATACGCTCACGCTGGGGCTGGGCACCGCCGGCTATGTCAATCTGCCCACTTCGATCGTCGAACCTCTGATCGCCGCTTCTATCGTCTATGTCGCGGTTGAAAACATCTGGCGCGCGACACTTAGCCCGTGGCGGCCTGTCGTTGTGTTCTGCTTCGGTCTGCTGCACGGGCTGGGCTTTGCCGGGATCCTGCGCGAATTTAAGATCCCCGATGATGATTTCATCCTTGGCCTGCTCAGCTTCAACGTCGGCGTTGAATTGGGGCAGCTGACAGTCATCACCATCTGCTTCCTGCTGGTCGGCATCTGGTTTGGCAACAAGTCCTGGTATCGTCAGCGCATCGTAATTCCGGGGTCGGTGATCATCGCACTGATCGGCGCCTTCTGGTTCATCCAGCGCACCACCGGCCTTTGGACTTGATGTCCCTTTCCCTGGCGCCCCTCGCGGGGCGTCAGACTTTCGCAGCTTCCAGGGCCCCGGCCTCCAACTTGGCAGCAAGATCCATGTGACCGCGCGCCCGTGCAGCCTGTGCCAGAACGGCCCCATAGGCCGCCAACACCCGATCTTCACGCCAGTGATCCTCGAAAGCAGCACGCGCCGCGCAGGCCATGCGCGCGCGGCCTTCGGCGTCGTTCTGCATCTGCTGCATCGCGTTCAGCAACTCATCTTCAGTCTGGAACAAAAGCCCGCCCCCAGCGGCTTCGACAATTTCTGGAAAAGGCCCAAGGCGGCGGGCGATGACCGGGGTACCCAGACGGAAACTTTCGATCAGGATGATGCCAAACGTCTCGTAACAGACCGACGGCACGATAAGGGCCAAAGCCCCCCGGTAATAGGCGTTCAACTCCTCTGGTGTCTTGCGCCCAAGGAACTGGATGCGGGGATTGCCGGCCGCCTGTTGCTTCAGCGTGTCGGCGTAGTCCCCGTCACCAAGAATCAGAAGGTCAGCATCGGGATATTTGTCCATCGCCGGAAAGACATCCTGCAGGCCCTTGATCTTTTCCAGCCGCCCAACGAACAGGAAGTAGGGGCGCGGATGGTCGGCATAAGAGGCAACCGCAGCGATATCCAGATCGGGCAGGAAATAGGGCAGAACCTGCATATCCTGCCGCAGGCCAAAGGCCTTGTGCTTGTCGCGGCTGAACGCCGATTTGGCGATGATTAGATCTGCGCTATCCAGCATCCGGTCGATCAACCCGGTATACCGCCAAAGCTGGGGCGGACGGCGATAGTTCACCACGCATTTCAGACACTCGCGCGTCTCGCACACCTCGCGTCCATGGCGCCACAGAACGTGGGTCGGACACACCAGCCAATGTTCATGCGCCTCATAGATCTTGAAAGCATCGCCATAGGTCAGAAGCCCAGGCCCACCGACCAGGGATGTATTGTTGTACCAGATGATATCCGGTCGCATTTCGTCGATTATGGCGCGGATGCGCGCCGCATGAAGCGTCGGCCGCCCGGTCTGCTGGGTCAGAAGATTAGACAGAAAGCCGCTTTTCGCCCGCAGACCGATGACCTCTACACCGTCTGGTGCGCCCTTGGGTTGCACCTTGCCGCCCAGGATCAGATAACTGTCCTCGTCGTGTACGACTGTCACCTGATGGCCCCGCGCGGCCAGCGCCCGCGCCATGCGCTGAACGCCGATCGCATCGCCGCCGAAGGAATAGGGCGGGTAAAAGGTGGTGAACATCAGAATGCGCAAGCTCGTCATGTCAAACTGTCAGCCTTCCTTCAATGCCCACGCGCAAGGTTTAGCAGCAGTTGGAAACGCCCCCGCATGAAAATAAGTGCAAATGCACCATAAATTGCCACACCAACTGGGACCAGCACCGCCAGTTGCGCCAATGGTCCCCACTCTGGTCGCTGACCCGCAAGGAACAGCACGCCCGCCCCCATGAGGCCAGAACCCACCAACGGCAACAGATGACACTGCATGAAACCTCTGACCGGCATCGCGGCAATCGAAGCCGCAAGGCGGAAATACAGCGGCCAGACCAGATAATTGGCCAGGACCACGGCGGCCGCAACCGCGACAATGCCTTGTGCCGATGCAACCCAGCTTAGCCCGGCCATCAAGCCAACGATTGACCAGACCAGCCCCGCCAGCATTCCGGCTCGCCCGGCGGCAAGGGCAAACGAACCTTGCACCCGCCCGATGCAGATGAAGAGACCCATCGCTGCCAGCGCCGACAGGACCGGCGATGCGGCCTGCCATTGCGACCCAAAGACCAGCAAGATGATCGGAGCAGCCAATACCGCAAGCCCGGTAAAAAACGGCAACGCGACAAAACCCGTCATTCGGCCCAGATCAAGCAACAGGGCTCCGGCATCGCCCCCTTCACGCCCAAGCGCTGCAAAGGCCGACTGCGAAGCCTGCCGCAACGGGGTGGCGATCAGGAAGGACAAAGCCTCGACCAGCCGCCAGGCCACCGCGTAAAGCCCGGTCGCTTCGGGTCCAAGGGTTGCGCCGATCATCAGCATCGGGGTCTGGGTTGCTGCCAGTTCACCGGCACGCAGGCCCAGAACCTTCACGCCAAAGCGCGCCGCCCGGATCAGGTGAAACTGGCTCGTCCGCAAGCCGGGGCGCCAGTCGACCGCCCCCCAGGCCATTACTGCATTGGTGGAAATCATCACCAGCCATTGCCCGGCAAAGCTCCAGACACCAAAGCCCGCCAGCGCCATCCCTATCCCGACCACGCCCCCAAGCACCACACCCGCAATCGCGCGCAGCGAAAGGATGCGAAAATCCATGGCCCGGCGCAGGATGGCCACTGGCACCGCATTTACCGCCACGATCATGACCGAAGGCGCCAGCGCCAGGATGAGCGTCCTGACTTGCGGCTCTCCGTAGGTGCGCGACGCCGGGCCAGCCAGCAACAAAAGCAGTATGGCCAGCATCACGCCCAGCCCGATCAGCAGCCAGAAGGTGGCGTTCAGATCCTCTTCCTCCAACTCGTTTGCGGCGATCAGATACTCTGACAGGCTTTCGCGCACCAAGGATTCGGCCATCACGATAAAGACTGAAGCCATCGCCAGCAGCCCGTAGTCCTTGGCACCCAACAACCGCGCCAGAGTGACGAAGACGGCGAAGTTCACCGCCTGTTCAACCCAATTGCCAATCGCCATCCAGGCGACGCCCCGGCTGAATTGTTGGGTGACCGACATCAAAGACCCGCCCAAGGCTTCACTGCCGCCGCCTTGACCGCCCGCATCAGCTTGCGCCGCGCCAAATAGGCCCATCCGCGCCCGGCCAGATGGTCGCGCCAACGCGCCTCGTCGTGGAAATAGAACATCTCCAGCCGCGGCAGATCGAATGGGTCGTCCCCCGCCCCTACCTGCGCCAGTCTTGTGCTGACCGACGATCGGTAATGTCGCGCGATCTGCGCCCTTACCCGGTGGTCGGCAAGCCCGTAAGGCGGAGCGAAATGGTGGATGGCGCGCGCAAGTCTTTGCTCCAACTCTGATTTCGCCTGTGCCAGTTCGATCTCAAGCCTGCTGTCGTCAAGCGATGTAAGGTCGGCGTGGCTGATTGTATGGCTGCCGAACAGAACCCCTTCGTCAGCCAACGCGCTGATGCTGTCCCACCCCATCAGCGCGCGTGGCGGCTTTCCTATGCCCTTCCAACCCTCTGCCCGTCCGACATAACCGGTCGGCAAGTAGACGACGGGCCGAAATCCGTGGCGGCTCATTTCAGCCCATGCCGCGTCGGCAAAGTCCTGAAACCCGTCGTCAAAGGTGATGACAACCGAATGGGGCGGCAGTTGCCCGCTTTCACGGGCCGCCAGCCACTGATCCATGTCCAGAACCGGCAAGCCAGTTTCTGCAAGCGCCCGCATCTGCATGGCAAAGACCGCAGGCGGCGTGGCCGTCGCTCCGCCAACCCCGGACACCGAGTGATACATCAGAATGTCGGTGACCGGAGCCAAGCTCTAGTCCTCGACCCGGTGATGTTCGAACTCGGCCCGGTGCGTGGCCCAAGCCGCCCGGTCAATCCCGCCGTCCGCCTTCAAGCAGTCAGAAGCCGCATAGGCCATCGCAAAGGCATGATGGGTATTGTCATGGGCAAAAAGCCCCTGCCGCCCAAAGCTCAGGAATCCGTCCAGCGTCGAAAGCCAGCTGTCCACCACATCGAAATGCCTTTGGTAGTCAAGATCATATACCGGATATGCCTGCCCGATGCGCCGTGTCTCGCAACGCAGAACGTCACATTTGACCGGCAGCCCCAGATCATTCAGCCACTGCACATAATGGCGGCCCAGTTCTTCGTCCGTCATCGACCACCACTTTTCACCCGGATCGCACGGAAGTTCGGCACACAGAATCGTCAGTCCGTTCGGTCCCTTGGCCGAATTATAGTTTTTCGGTTCCGACATGCGGCTGATCGGGATCGACTGTTCGGGGAAATAATGCGCGTCATATTCGGTGAACCGGTCGGTCTTCAGGATCAGATAGACCAGGATCATCCCCCTGAACCGGATCGCTGCCGCCGCCTTCTGCACCGCCTCGGGCGCGGGCGGATCCATCAGGCGAACCACCGTGGTCAACGGTATGGTCGAAAAGACCTGATCCGCCGCATGGCGCAGCTCGCCCTCCGAGCCGTTCCTCACCACGGCGGTCACCCGTTGCCCGTCGCGCTCGATCCGCAGAATATCACTGCCGAACGCATAATCCACCCCGGCCTTTTGCGACGCATCAACCATCGCCCCGGTGATCTGCCCGAACCCCCTGCGCGGGTAATAGAAACGCCCGGTCGTCGGCCCTTTCATCCCCGGCAACATGCGGATCATCTTGCCAAGGATCTTGCCGACCGACCCAGACGAGACGCGCCGTTCGGCAAGTGTCACCGCCAGCTGATCAGGATCCAGCCCCCAGAGTTTGCGCACATAGGGAAAGTAGAAGCTTTCCGAAATCGTCGGGCCTAACCCGTCATAAAGGACCGAAGAAAAACTACGCGCGCCGTTGCCTTTCTTGCGGAACGGTTTCAGCAACATGTCACCAAACAGGCTTGCGGCAAAGCGCGGCGGCAGACGCAACAGCGCGTCAAGCGGCTTCAGCGGGAAATGGATCCAGCGGCCGCCCAACCGTATGCGCCCATGGCGCGGCTGCAAAAGCAGATCGGCGCCCAGCAGCGCCTTCACGTCACCAATGACGGACGGGTCCGCAACCGGATGAAACCTATGGGATCCATAATCGCACCAGATGCCTTCGATCTGAAAGCTGGTCGAATTGCCACCCGCGCGCTCTGCGCGCTCCAGCACTTCCACCTTGGCCTTGCCGGCCTTTGACAGCGCATAGGCCGCCGCCGCACCGGCGGGGCCTGCGCCCAGAATCGTCACACGGGGTAATCCCGTCATTGCAAAGGCTCCTCAAATGCTTGTTTCGGCTTGGCCCGCAGGCTGCCGCCGGAAAGGGTTAGAACCAATGCGCCAAGCGCACCGGCCAGATAAAGGATTGCCTGCCAAGCCAGCCCGGACGCCACCACCAACGCGGGCGCCGCTCCAAAGGGTGCCAACAGCGCCGCAAGCGAGCTTTCGCGGACACCAAGCCCACCCAAGGAAAGCGGCAGGGTGGCGATGATCTTGGCAATCGGCCAACCAAAGAACCAAGCCGCCACCGGGATATTCACCCCGACCGGCTGCGCAAGGCGGATCGACAGCCAGATCAGCACCGCCTGAATGCTGGCCGACAGGATCAGCGAAAACAGCAAAAGGCCTGGGCGTTTACCCAAGGCACCAAAGGCATCGGCCAGTCGCAGGACAAGCACGCGCGCGGGCAACCCCGGAAACCGCGCCCAGATGCCATGCGCCACCGCCGGGAACACGAACAGCGCCAGCGCCGCGCCCCCCATGACCAGCACCGCCAGCCCATAGGCCAGCTCCGGACTGCCGCCCCGCGCCAGAAACACCAGACCCAGCAGGCTCAGGCCCGCCAGACCGACCATGTCGATCAGCCGGTCCCCCACCGCCGCGGCGGCAACCTTTGGCCCGTCACGCAAGGCCACATGCGCCATCCCTGCCCGTACCGCATCCCCGCCCGCCGCCCCCGGCAACGCCAGATTGGCAGCCAGCCCGGCAAAATGCGCCCGCAGCGCCTGCCCAAAGGGTAGTGCGCGGTCCATCAGCATCCACCACTTGAAAGCCGCCGCCACATGGCAGGCCAGAAAGGCCGCCAGCACCCCTAGGAACACCCCCGGCGTCAGCCGCGAAAAGCCCTCGAGGATCGCGTCCGTCGGCAAATACCAGAAGATCAGCGTCAAAGCAGCTGCCGAGCCCGCCGCCCTGATCAGCCATTTCCTTGCGGATTTCGTCGTCAGAGCCACAATCAGGGCCTCAGATGCAGACGGGAGATCATGTCAGCGATCAGGCCCAGCGACCAGATGATCAGGGCCGACAGGAAGGCGAAGATTGTGGTTTCCGAGAGGTTGTCCATCCAGATGTCATAGACGAATTTCGTTGCCCCCAGCCCCATAAGGATCAGGCCCAGCGGAATGAAAACCCGCAGCGGATTGAACAGCACCGTCATCCGCAAGACCAGAATAATGAAATTCAGAAAGTCCACCGGACGGATCTTCGACTTGCCCACCCGTTTGCCATATTCGATCGGCGTATAGATCATGCGCTTGCCGTTACAGGACATGCACAATGTAATCGTGGTGGTGAAGGAAAACTTTTGCGGCAACAGCGGAATGAAGGGCACGAGTTCAGACTTGCGAAACACCCGCAGTCCGGAATTCAGGTCATTCAACCGCCGCTCTGCCAGGAACGAGGCAAAGGTATTCAGCACCCACTTCGCTGGTTTGCGAATCCATGGTACGTTCTTCATCGCCGCACCCCGGTCGCCCACCACCATGTCCTGGGTCCCGCACATCTTCAGCATCGGCGGCAGATAGCGCGCGGGGTATGTGCCATCCGCGTCGATGATCGCCACATATTCATATTGCGCCAACTTGATACCGCGCTTCAGGCTGGCCCCGTAGCCGGTATTGACCTGATTGGCATCCACGATCGCCCCGCTCTCGCGGGCGATTTCAAGGGTCCGGTCCTTTGACCCGTCGTCAATGACAATGATCTCATAGGGCACACCGGTCGCATCCATCTCGCGGCGCACGTCCTCGATCGTGTGACGCACAGCACCTTCCTCGTTGAAGGCCGGGATCACGATGGACAAGGACAGCCCTTCGAAACCTTCGGCCACTTTCACCGCCGGCACCGCATTTGCCGCAACTTTCACGGCAGACCGGGTTTTGGTTTTCGGGCTTTGATCTTCAGGGGACATGCAGGCGGTTCCTTATTCTTAGGATGTGATATTCGAACAGGCACCAGGCAAAAGCCCCCGCCGAATAGACATAATATATCTGATGATAAAGCATCGCAGCCACCGCGCGAAGCGGGCCAAGATGCCGGATGAAAAACCGGAATAACCGCATATTGGCGGCAATTGTCAGCACCAGGAAAACGAAAGGCAGCCACCAGAGGCCGGGCGCAAAGGGAATCACGACCGGCGAAAGCAGCCAAAGCCCGGCCAGAACTGCGCGCAGCCGTTCGGCCTTCGACGTGTTCAGATCATCGCCCAACCCTTCGCGGGCGATGATCAGCCGCGACCAGGGCAGTGCCCGACGGAAGATATCGGTATGGATGGCATTCTTCACCGTCCAGACCTTCAGATGCTTGCCAAGCAGTGTGGGGTCCACACAGATCACGCCCCCTGCCGCGTGGATGCGGTAGCCCAGCTCGATATCTTCGATCGAGGGCACGCGGTAGGTTTCCACGTCAAATCCGCCCACGCGCGCGAACATGTCAGCCCGGACCGCGCCACAGCCCGCCCAGAAGGTCGTGGCAGTGCGGCGCGCCGTCTGATGGTAATATCGGTGCATCAGGTTCTTGTAGCGCGAAAACCAGCCCGCCCCGCCCGGTGTCTCATCATAAGAGCCGAACACCGCCGCCACCGAGGGATCGGCGAAGGCCGCCTTCAGTTTGGCTGCACCGTCGCGCCAGGCAATCACATCGCTGTCGACAAACCACAGCACATCCCCCACCGCGACTTTCGCCGCCAGGTTGCGCGCCACTCCCGGCCCACCATTCTGTGGTGTGACCAGAACCGTGGCCCCCAGCCGCCGGGCCACATCGGCCGTCGCGTCAGGTGACCGATCGTCAACCACAATGACCTCGGCCAGTTCGCCCCGCGCCAGCATCGCCATCAAGGGTTCCAGCACGCGCGGCAACAAAGCTTCGGCCCGGAAAGCCGGCATGATCGCGGAAATGCGGATCTCGGGGGTGATCATCGCGCAGCCTCATCGCGGCGTTGGGATGCCACCATCAGCATCAGCCCCGCCAGCATTGGCAAAAGCCAGATCACCCTTGCACCATAACGCGTCGCCGGCTGCGAAATTGCGCCGCACACAAAGGCGTTGGCCAGAAGCCCCAGCACTATCGCAACCGCAAACGCGCGCATCGACGGCGCCACCGCCCCTGGCAAAAGAAGAAGCGTCATAACAACCGCAAGCGAGCCCACATAGACAATGCCCTGCCCTTGCACCACATCCCCAACCCAGCCAAGATCTGCCGTCAGTCGCCCATGCGACAGCGGCCCGCTGATCGCACCCGTTACGCTTATATTCTGTGCGATGATCTGGTCAGAGGGCAAGGTCATGTCGATGTTCATCATCGTCGACTGCTTCAACGTGTTGCGCAGCAAGGCCAGCGTCACCGCCACAGGCCGATCACGCAAAACCGTTTTGAAAAAGGCCACCTGCGCGTCAGCCACTGCCTTTTGCTCCACGTCACTCATCAAACGGAAAGAGCCTAGCCTTTCGCTTGTTTCAAACACGATATGCGAAGCCGTCAACCTGTAAGGATCGTCCGACTTTTGCAGGGCGGTCCACAGGGAACAGGTCGGTACCGCCGCATCCGGGCAATGAGATTGAAGCCATTCAAATCCCGGCCCATCCGCGATCAGCCTTGCGGTGATGAAAGGCTTGATCACAACCGATGCGCCATCTGCCTTTTCGGCCGCAAGCCTGAGGGCCGCCTGCTGCGCGAATCCTACCCCGACAACTGCTGCCACGATCAAAGGTGCAAGCCACCAGCGGGCACGCGACTGGGCCATTGATACCATCGCCACCCCCAAAACCATCAGCGCCCCCACACCCAGATTGGACAAGTGGGAAATAAGCGCCAGTGATCCCAACAAAAAGGCCGCGGCAAGCTCGCCTTTTTGCATGACCCGGTGGAAGGCAGCCAGCGTCGCAAAAGCAAGGATCATCACCGGGGTCATCAGATCTGGCATCAGATAGGCCGCATAGAACGGCAAGGCACCCAGCGACGCGACGATCAGCGGCAAGCTGGACAGCCCGGCCCTGGAACGCAACGGGGCAACGGTACGGTGGATGATTCCGGCCAAAAGCCACGTAGCGGCAAGCAAGGCGCCGACATTCACGGCAAGGATAGCCTCGAACAGTCCAAGTTGGTTAGCGACGCCAGCCAGGATCGAATAGAAAACCGACCGCGACCCGTCGATGGTTCGGACTTTCGCACCACCTTCGGCCTGCCCCGCCTCTGCCTGTTCTGCATCGGGCCGGTCCAGCAGGCCAAGCTTTTCAAGCGCCGTCTGGCCCTGATCAACATAGCCGACCGTGTCATAATAAAACAAAGGGCGACCATTAAGGATCAGGACGCTGCTCATCGCCAGCAGTGCCGCAAACACCCATGCGGCAGCAGCCATGCGACTGCCCAATTTGGCTGGCCGGGTCACCACTACTGCTCTCCGCGCGGCGCCAGATCGCGCTTCAGCGTTTCGAAATAGCTGATCGTCTGCATCAGCCCGTCCCGCAGCCCCACTTTTGGCTTCCACCCCAGAGCACGCTCTGCAAACCCGATATCCGGACGGCGCTGAACCGGATCATCCGACGGCAACGGCGCAAAAACCAGCTTCGATCCGGATCCCGTCATCTCGATGACCGCTTCGGCCAACTCGCGGATGGTCATTTCGACCGGATTGCCTATGTTCATCGGCCCGGTAATCTCATCCCCGGTCTCCATCAGCCCGACCAGACCATCGATCAGGTCCGACACGAAGCAGAAGGACCGGGTCTGCGTGCCCTCGCCATAGATGGTGATCGGTTCGTTCCCCAGCGCCTGCATGATAAAGTTAGATACGACCCGCCCGTCCTGCGGATGCATGCGTGGGCCGTAGGTGTTGAATATCCGCGCGACCTTGATGCGGATCTTATGCTGGCGGTAATAATCGAAGAACAGCGTTTCGGCGCAGCGCTTGCCCTCGTCATAGCAGGACCGATAGCCGATCGGGTTCACATTGCCCCAGTAATCTTCGGTCTGCGGGTGCACCACCGGGTCGCCATACACCTCTGATGTCGAAGCCTGCAGGATCTTCGCGCGCAGCCGCTTGGCCAAGCCCAGCATGTTGATCGCGCCATGCACGCTGGTTTTCGTCGTCTGCACCGGATCATGCTGATAATGCACGGGGCTTGCCGGGCAAGCGAGGTTGTAAATCTCGTCCACCTCGACATAAAGCGGAAAGGTCACATCATGGCGCATGACTTCGAACCGCGGGTTGCCGATCAGTCGCGCCACATTGTCCCGCCGCCCCGTAAAATAATTGTCGACGCAAAGGACATCATGCCCGGCCTCAATCAGCCGCTCGCACAGATGAGACCCCAGAAAGCCCGCGCCCCCGGTGACCAGGACGCGTCTGGATGTCACGCTCATTCTCTGCACCCTCTCGTTTCAAATCGCCCAAGTGGCATCGTTTAGCGTAATTGCCGCTCCTGCAGGCCAGCGCGGCCAAAGACTTCACCTTAATGTGGCGAAAGACTGGCGATGCTGCAACCGCCGAACCATTGCCGCACCCGGCAGATCCACCGCGGACAAGCGACGGCAAATCATTCCAATCCCGCAAAACTCCTGCCAAACCTTGCTTTTTTCGATCGGGAAACTGCCAACTGAAACGCAACAGACCACCCGGGCCATTTGCAACGCGCCGTTTCCAAAATCGGCCCAATCGGCGCGAACCTTGCCGATTTCCCCCGTCGGCGCGAATCCCCTAAAGTGGTCCGTTGCATGGTGCTTCCTTGTCGGGCATGGCCGGTCAAACTCACGCTCCCCTTTTCACAGGGCCTGCAAATGACTAAGACCAGTCAAATTATTGCGTAAAGGTTATCATGCAGATCGATGAAACCCCGCTTTCCGGCGTTTTGATCCTGACCCCCCGCCGCTTTGGCGATGCGCGCGGCTGGTTTTCCGAAGTCTGGAACAAACAGACCCTTGCCGCCCAAGGCGTTTCCTATGACTTTGTGCAAGACAACCACTCCTATTCCCGTGACGTGGGCACCGTGCGCGGCCTGCACTTTCAATCGCCGCCACATGCCCAGACCAAACTGGTGCGCTGCGGGCGCGGCGTCGTATTCGACGTTGCGGTCGACGTGCGCAAGGGCTCGCCCACCTACGGAAAATGGTTTGGAACTGAACTATCTGCCGAAAACGGTCGGCAGTTACTGATCCCTGCAGGTTTCCTGCACGGCTTCGTCACCCGCGCCCCGGACAGCGAACTTTTGTATAAATGTTCCGATGTCTATGCGCCCGCCTGCGACGGCGCCGTACGCTTTGATGACCCGGACCTTGCCATCGACTGGGGTATTGACGCAGCCGGAGCGATCCTTTCGGACAAGGACCGCGCCGCGCAGTCCATGCGCACCTTCGATAGCCCCTTCGCCTATGAGGCGTCCGCATGAAACTTCTGGTCACCGGCGGCGCGGGCTTCATCGGATCGGCCGTGGTGCGCCGCGCCATCCGCCAGGGCCTGTCAATTGTCAACCTTGACAAGCTGACCTATGCCGGCAGCCTGACAAACGTCGCCGAAGTGTCGGACAGCGCGCGCTATGCCTTCGAGCAGGCCGATATCTGCGACCGCGCCCACGTTGACGCTATCCTGACCCGCCATCAGCCGGATGCGATCATGCATCTGGCCGCTGAAAGCCACGTGGACCGTTCGATTGACGGACCAGCGGCGTTTATAGAAACCAACATCACCGGCACCTACACCATGCTGGAAGCCGCCCGCGCCTATTGGACGACGCAAGGCAAACCGGCCAGCTTCCGCTTCCACCACATCTCGACGGATGAGGTCTTCGGCTCGCTCGGGCCCACCGGAAAATTCACTGAAGACACACCATACGACCCACGCTCACCCTATTCTGCGTCCAAGGCCGCTTCTGACCATCTTGTTCGCGCCTGGCATGAGACCTACGGGCTTCCGGTGGTGCTTACCAATTGCTCCAACAACTACGGCCCCTACCATTTCCCCGAAAAGCTGATCCCGGTGGTGATCCTCAGGGCGCTCGCGGGCGCTCCGATCCCGATCTACGGCAAAGGCGACAACATCCGCGACTGGCTTTACGTCGAGGATCACGCGGCAGCCTTGCTGACCGTAGTGCAAAAGGGTGCCATTGGACGCAGCTACAATATCGGCGGCGAGAACGAAGCGACCAATCTGGAACTGGTGCATAAGATCTGCGCCATTCTGGACGAAAAACGCCCCGGCAACCGTCCATATGCTGAACAGATCACCTTCGTGACCGACCGGCCCGGCCATGATCAACGCTATGCGATCGACCCTTCGCGCATCAGTCGCGAACTGGGCTGGCGGCCTTCTGTCACGCTCGATGAGGGGCTGGAAAGAACCATCCAGTGGTTCCTTGACCATGAAGGATGGTGGCGCGGACTGGAAAACCGCGAAGGCGTCGGCAAGCGCCTGGGGCAGGGCTGAAGGCACGGTCAGATATCTGAAGTCATTTAACGCAATGCAGGCTTGCTTTTGCTCCTCCTCTGGGGAACATCGGGCCAGGTTTCACGCGGATTGATCATGAAAATTCTGTGCTTTGGGCAGACCGGGCAAGTTGCCATCGAACTCATGCGAAATGCGCCGCTGATCGGGGCCGATATCCTGTGCCTTGGCCGCGACCAGGCCGACCTGACCGACCCGCAGGCCTGCGCCGCGCGGGTGGCTGAAACCGATGCAGACATCATCATCAACGCTGCCGCCTATACCGCCGTCGATGCCGCCGAAAGCGATCCGGCCACGGCACAACGGGTCAACGGCGACGCGCCGGGCGCCATGGCCCGCGCGGCCGCCGCCCGCAATATCCCGTTCCTTCACATTTCGACCGATTACGTCTTTGACGGCGCCAGCCCCCGTCCCTGGCGCGAAGATGATCCGGTAGCCCCCCTTTGCATCTACGGTGCCACCAAACTCGATGGCGAACGTCAGATCACCGCTGCCAACGGCCCGCATGTCATCCTTCGCACTGCCTGGGTCTATTCTGCGCATGGCAAGAATTTCGTGAAGACCATGCTGCGCCTCGGGGCCGAGCGTGAAATCCTTTCGGTCGTCGCAGACCAGCAGGGCGGACCCACCGCAGCCCATGAAATCGCCAAGGCGCTTTTGGCGATTGCCTGCGCCTTCCACGAAGGCCGGGGCCGCAACGGCATCTTTCACTTCGCAGGCTCCCCCGCCCGCAGCTGGGCCGACTTCGCCGAAGCGATCTTTGCTGCATCAAGCCTGCCGCGCAAACCAGCCGTTACCCGGATTGCTTCGTCGGCCTACCCGACCCCGGCGAAACGCCCGGCCAATTCCGTGCTGGACTGCACCCGCATCCGTGACGTTTATGGCATCGGCCAACCCGACTGGCGCACCGGACTTGTTCGTATCATCAGTGAACTGGAGACGAAGGCATGAAGGCGACCAACCGCAAAGGCATCATTCTGGCCGGTGGCTCGGGAACCCGGCTTTATCCGATCACCCATGCGGTCTCCAAACAGATGCTGCCGCTTTATGACAAGCCGATGATCTATTACCCGCTGTCTGCGATCATGTTGACCGGCATCCGCGACGTTGCAATCATTTCCACCCCGCGCGACCTGCCGCAGTTTCAGGCGCTTCTCGGCGACGGCTCGGCCTGGGGCATGGCGTTCACCTATATCGTCCAGCCATCGCCGGACGGCCTTGCCCAAGCCTATATTTTGGCCGAAGATTTCCTGGCCGGAGCAGCTTCGACGATGGTTCTTGGCGACAATGTCTTCTTCGGTGAAGGCCTGCCAGACCGGCTGGCCACCGCCGACGCCCGCGAAAGCGGCGGAACGGTTTTTGGTTATCGCGTCTCTGACCCCGAACGCTACGGGGTCGTTGACTTTGACCGTGACGGCCGGGTCCTGTCGATCATCGAAAAGCCGGAAAAGCCCAAAAGCGCCTACGCTGTCACCGGCATATACTTTCTGGACGGCGACGCGCCCGCCCGCGCCAAGACCATCAAACCCTCCCCACGCGGAGAGCTGGAGATCACCGATCTTCTCAACCTCTACCGGGCGGATGGTGCGCTGAATGTCGAAAAACTCGGGCGTGGCTTTGCCTGGCTTGACACCGGCACCCATGAAAGCCTGCTAGAGGCGGCCGAATTCATCCGCACCATCGAAGACCGCCAGAATCTCAAGGTTGGCTGCCCCGAAGAGATCGCCTTTGAAAACGGCTGGATTACCGCATCCCAGTTGCGCGCCCTTGCGCAACCCTATCTCAAGACCCAATACGGCAAATACTTGGCCCGCATCGCAAGCGAGGCAGACGGCTGACCAGCCAAGCGCGCGGTGGTTCGGACGACGACAAAAGACACTGCGTAACATCCAGTGGCCGGACGATTGGCATAAAAACGGGTAACAGCAGCGCCGATACGCCGCGATTTTCGACCAATCGCACGATCCGCGTGCAGGCCCGGATGCGCCGTTTGACATTCCGGCGGTGAATGTTCTTATCGGCCAAGCTGCCTATTCCGTTCGCCCATTGCACAGGACTGTTCATGACTCCGGCCGCCCGCCTTGAAAAACTGACCCGCGACGCGGCAACCCGTTTGTTGCCCCAGAATTTGCGCAACTGGATCCGCACCCAGCAACGCCGCTACCGGCTGCAGTCTGTCCCGGTCGGCTCGGTCAATTTCGGTGGCTTGCGCCGCCTTTCACCGATCAGCGCCATCTTCGGCAAGGACCGCGATCTGTTGACGATCGAACGCTACTACATCGAACAGTTCCTCGCCCAAAACACCGCCGACATCAAAGGTCGGGTGTTGGAAATGGGTGATGCCACCTATATCCGCAAGTTCGGCAGCGGCGTGACCCGCGAAGAAGTGATGAGCTATGTTGAGGGCAACCCTGAGGCAACCATCGTCGCCGATCTTACCGACGCACCCCACATCCCCGACAATTCCTTCGACTGCATTATCATCACCCAGACCCTTCAGATGATCTTTGAGGTGGACAAGGCCATCGCCACCCTCGCCCGCATCCTCAAACCGGGCGGCGTGGTCCTTTGCACCTCGCACGGGATGACCAGGGTCGCGCGCCGCGAAGGCGTCGATGACTGGGGCGAATACTGGCATTTCACCACCCAGTCGAAACGCCGACTGTTCCACGCCCATTTCCCGCGCGAAAATGTCCAGGTTTCGACCGTGGGCAATGTCTTTACCTGCATCTGCAATCTGCACGGGCTGGCCGCGTCGGAAATCGACCAGACCGAACTGGACACCCACGATCCCAATTATGAAATGCTGGTGCTGGTGCGCGCTGTCAAACCGGCCTGACAGGCAAACCAGCCTTTTAAACGCAAAACGGCGGGGCAAGCCCCGCCGTTGTCCTTTCAGGGCCTCACCCTCACTTGATGGCCAGGAACCCTTCGAAACACAGATACTTCTGCACCGACACCATATCCTTGAACCCGGCCCGCGCCATCAGGTCTAGGTTCCCCTGGGTCGAGAACGGCTCCAGCACACCCTTCAGGCTGCGTGACTTTTCCACGATCTCTTCGCTGGAAAAACCGTTGCGGCTTTTGAAATCGTTGTAAAGCTGCATGATCATGTCCTGGAACCGCGCATCCGGCGCGCGCACTTTTTCGAACATCACGAATGCGCCGCCCCAATTCAGCGTTTCATAGATCTTGTCGAACAGTTCCTGCCGATAGCGCGGCGGCACGAACTGCATCGTGTAATAGCTGATGATCATGTCGGCCTTTTCCATCTCGACATGGCGCGCGTCGCCCTGAACGATCGAGATGTTGGCTACATCCTTGCAATGGTTTTCGGCCGCCTTGATCATCGCCGGCTCCACATCCAGCCCCACCCAGCGCGCGCCGGTCTTGCGGGCGTTGTGCTGCGCCATCTTGCGGATCAACTCACCGGTCGACGTGCCGATCTCATAGATCACGCTGTCGTTCTTCACGAAGAAATCCGACAGTTGGCAGATAAGATCGTGACCGGATTCGTAAAGCGGCACGGATTGCTTGATGTGATCGACGAACGTGTCAGGCACGTTGTTGCCAAAGGTCCACCCGGCGTTTTCTGCTGCGATCTTCTGACCGACGCCCATGATTGCCTCTCCCTTGCCAAATCGGCGCCCCGGCTGCGGGTCCGCCTGAACCGTTTCTAAATCACAATTGAAACAAACCTGAGCATTCACTGCCCCGTCCGTAACAATCCGGCCAACCGCCGCAAACCACAATGATTCCGCGCCAGAAGCCGATTTGCGTTTCCGTTCATCCCAAGCTTTAACCCAAAAGGGCGAAACTGTCCTGCCAAAAGACATAATTCGGCCTGCGCCTTCGCACCGCGCATGTTTCAATTGCCCCGCGCGGGGCGGCGATCTACCCGATAGAGACGGACTTCATTTTCAGGAACCGCGGATGACCAGACCAGTCGACCAACGCCCTCTGCACGTGCTTGAAATGGGCACATGGCTGACTGTGGGCGGCATCGGTCGCCACATCCTGTCCCTGCGCGACTGGCTAAGGCTGCGCGGCCACAAGGTGACGCTGGCCGGATCGCCAGGCCCCTGGGTGAACGAAGCGAACGAGCCGGACTACCTCAACCTTGATATCCTCAGTGTCGGCCATCGCGGCGGGGCGCTGCCTTGGCGGCTGCTCGCTGTGGTCAGGGCCGCTCTGCGCCTGCGCCGTTGGCTGCGGGCCAATCCGGTCGATGTCATCCACGCCCATGACAGCGCCCCGGCATTGGTCGCGGCCCTGGCCCGCCTCGGACTCGGCATCCCGCTGGTGGTCACCTACCACGGGTCGGAACCGGAACGGATCAGGGGCTTTGGCCGTATCGCGCGGATGTGTGATCTGACCATCACCCCCAGCCACAGAAGTGCTGATGATCTGTCCCGCATCGGCCGGGTGCCGGCTGACCGGCTCAAGGTGATCGGCCTCGGCGTGCCACCCGCCCCCAACATTGGGCAAGGCGAAGTCGCCGCCCTGCGCCATCAGCTTCTGGCGGGCGGCGACCGGCTGATCGTCACCATCGCGCGACTGACCCCGCAAAAGGGCATCGACATCCTGATTGACTGCGCGGCATCACTTCTGAAAGACCACCCGGGCTGGCGTTTTGTCATCGCAGGCGACGGGCCGGAAGAAGCCCACCTGAAGGAACTCGCCGCCCGCCGCAACCTGGACCCGGGGTTGTCCTTCATCGGCCGCACTTCTGCCCCCCACGCGCTTTTGCGCGCCGCCGACCTGTTCCTTCTCACCTCGCGCTGGGAAGCGCTGCCCTTCACCATTGTCGAGTCGTTTCAGGCAGGCACCCCCACTGTCGCCACCGCCTGTTCCGGTGTGGTTGAACTGATCGACGATCAGGTCGGCCGCGTTGCGCCCGTGGGTGATCTGCCAGCCATCCGTGCTGCCGTCGAGGATGCTCTGGCCGACGAAAACCGCCGTCTGGCAATGGGCACGGCCGCCCTCGCCCGCGCGGCCGAGGATCGGTTCGATCCCGACTGGGTGCACCCGCAGTTCGAAGCGCTTTACCTGTCTCTGTCGCGCCCGGAGCCGCTGCCCGGTCAGCTGCCGCGATAGGTCGAAAAACCGAATGGCGAAAGCAGCAAAGGCACATGGTAATGTGCCGCCTCATCCGAAATTCCAAATCGGATCGGAATCTGATCCAGGAAACGCGGGCTTTCGGGCGGCGTGCCGGTGGCATCCAGATAATCCCCGGCGAAGAACACCAGTTCATACTGGCCTGCTGCAAACGCCGCCTTAGGCAGGATCGGCGTATCGGTGCGGCCATCTGCATTGGTGACCATCTCGATGATCTTTCGATGACTGTTTCCCGCAACCTTGTAGAGGGCTATTTTCAGCCCAGCCGCCGGGCATCCGCGCGCCGTATCCAGAACGTGGGTTGTCAGATATCCTTCGGCCATCACACTCTCCCTAACCTCTGTCGTATCATGCACGCAGCGGCACAAAATTGCGACCACGCCAAAAGCCGAAAGGACTTTCAGGATTTTGGTGATAATCCATTACCCATCGGCGCACTATCAATAGTCTGTCCGCTTCCGGGAGGCCTGCATGAATCGTTATCCCCGCGACTTTCGTGGTCATGGCCCTAACCCACCGGATGCCGCATGGCCCGGCGGGGCGAAGATTGCCGTCTCGCTCGTGCTCAACTACGAGGAAGGCGGCGAAAACAACCTTCTGCATGGCGACAAGCAATCCGAGGCGTTCCTGTCCGACATCGCAGGGGCGGCTCCCTGGCCCGGCATGCGCCACTGGAACATGGAATCGATCTACGACTACGGCGCGCGCGCAGGCTTTTGGCGGCTGCACCGCCTGTTCACCACCATGGCTATCCCGGTCACGATCTACGGCGTGACTTCGGCCCTGGCCCGCAACCCTGAACAACTGGCGGCAATGAAGGCTGCCGGCTGGGAAATCGCCTCCCACGGCCTCAAATGGGTCGATCACCGCGACATGCCCGAGGAAGAAGAGCGCGCCCAAATTGCCGAAAGCCTGCGCTTGCACACCGAAGTGGTGGGCGAACCCCCTCACGGCTGGTACACAGGGCGCTGCTCGATGAACACCGTGCGCCTGACCGCCGAAACCGGGCAACTCGACTGGATCTCCGACACCTACGACGACGATCTGCCCTACTGGCTGGAAGTCGGCGCTCGCGATCAGCTTGTCATCCCCTATACGCTCGAAGCCAATGACATGCGCTTTGCCACAGCACCGGGCTATATCGAAGGCGAGCAGTTCTTCACCTACCTGAAAGACAGCTTCGACACGCTTTATGCCGAAGGGCTCGAAGGCCGCGCCAAGATGTTCTCGATCGGCCTGCACTGCCGCCTGATCGGTCGCCCCGGCAAGATCGCGGGCCTGAAACGCTTCCTCGACTATGCGCGCGGGCACGAAGGTGTGTGGTTCCCGCGCCGCATGGACATTGCCCGCCATTGGGCCATCACCCACCCCCACAAGCGGTTCGAACGGCCCAGCCAGATGTCGCGCGCCCGATTTGTCGAGCGGTTCGGCGGCATTTTCGAACATTCCCCCTGGATCGCTGACCGCGCCTGGGATCTGGAACTTGGCCCCGCCCATGACAGCGCAGCTGGCCTGCACAACGCGCTCTGCCGCATCTTCCGCACTGCAACGGATCAGGAACGCCTTGGCGTCCTGACCGCCCACCCCGACCTTGCGGGCAAGCTGGCGGCCGCCAAACGCCTCACCCCGGACTCGACCGCCGAACAGGCCTCTGCCGCGCTCGACGCGCTGACCGATGCCGAGCGCGCGACGTTTCAGCGCCTCAACACCGACTACGTCGCCAAACACGGCTTTCCGTTCATCATCGCCGTGCGCGACAATTCCAAGGCCTCGATCCTTGCCGCCTTTGAAACCCGCATCAGTAATGACACGGCAACGGAATTCACCACCGCCTGCGCGCAGGTCGAACGCATCGCCGAACTTCGTCTGAAGGACATCCTGCCATGACCGGTTATTACGCCCCGAAAGGCGGTCTGCCCCCGCAGACCGCGCTCATGACCCAGCGCGCGGTTTTCACCGACGCCTACTGCTTCATCCCCAAGGGCTGCTTTTCGGATATCGTGACCAGTTCTCTGCCCGGCTGGACCGGCACGCGGCTGTGGCTGATTGCCCGCCCGATGTCGGGATTCTCGGAAACCTTCAGCCAGTATGTGATGGAGGTGGCCCCCGACGGCGGTTCCGATACGCCCGAACCCGAAGCGGGTGCCGAAGGGGTGATTTTCGTCACCGAAGGTGACATCTGGCTCTCGCTCGACGGCGAAGAACATGACCTCGGTCCGGGCGGCTATGCCTACATCCCGGCAGGCTGCGTCTGGAAGATCCACAACGGCAACGACGTGCCCGCCCGCTTCCACTGGGTGCGCAAACTCTACGAACCGGCCCCCGGGATTGCCGCCCCCAACGCCTTCGTCACCTCCGACAAGGCCATCGCTCCCACACCGATGCCCGATACCGAAGGCCGTTGGGCCACCACCCGCTTCGCCGACCCCGAAGACCTCGCCCACGACATGCATGTGAATATCGTCACCTTCCAGCCGGGCGGCGTGATCCCGTTCGAGGAAACCCATGTGATGGAACACGGGCTCTATGTCCTCGAAGGCAAGGCCGTCTACAAACTCAACCAGGACTGGGTCGAGGTCGAGGCCGGTGATTTCATGTGGCTGCGCGCGTACTGCCCGCAGGCCTGCTATGCCGCCGGTCCCAGCCCCTTCCGTTACCTCCTTTACAAGGACGTCAACCGTCACGCCCGCCTGCGCGGCACCGGTGCCTTCGGACGGTGAAGCACATCTTCTTCTTTTCAAAAATATCCCGGGGGTCCGGGGGCAGCGCCCCCGGCCTCCGCCCGGAGGGAAAATGACCCAGACCATTCTCGCGCACCCGCTTACCGCCGAAGCCTTCGCTCCATTCGGCGAGGTGCTCGAGGTTTCAGGCACCCCCGACCGGCTGATCAATGCGGGCAAATGCGGCCGCTTCCACGACCGGGCGGTGCTTGATTTCGCCGATGCTCGCGCCGGGATCTCGATCTTCAAATCCGAAAGTTTTTCGCTGCCCTTCCGCCTGGAACTCGTCGAACGCCACCCCGAAGGAAGTCAGGCCTTCATCTGCATGACTGACGATCCCTTCCTTGTCGTCGCCGCCCCCGATCAGGGCGGCACCCCCGGCACATCTCTGGCCTTCACCACCAACGGGCGCCAGGCCGTCAACATCCGCCGCAACGTCTGGCACGGCGTGCTGACCCCCCTGTCCGGGCCCGGCCTTTTCGCCGTGGTCGACCGGATCGGCACTACCCGAAACCTCGAAGAATTCTGGTTTCCTGACCCTTTCATCGTGACTACCCCTTAAGACACCGCAAGGGGTCAACTAACCGGACTGCGCTCTTGGGGCAGTGCAGAGACGGCGCGAACAATAAGCCCCGAGGGAGAAAGACATGGACGAAAACAACCATGCGGTCGATGAAGTTCTGACGCCGCCCAAGCTGTTCACGCTTGGCCTACAACATGTGCTTGTGATGTACGCCGGCGCGATCGCCGTGCCGCTCATCATCGGGCGTGCGCTGAAGCTCGAACCAGCCGACGTGGCCTACCTGATCTCGGCCGACCTGTTTGCCTGCGGGATCGTAACCCTGATCCAGTCGCTGGGCGTCACCCAATGGTTTGGCATCCGCCTTCCGGTGATGATGGGCGTGACCTTTGCCGCCGTCGGCCCGATGCTGGCAATCGCCGGGCAGAACCCCGGCGCTGACGGCGCGCGGATGATCTTCGGTTCGATCATCGCGGCAGGTATCATCGCCATGATCATCGCGCCGCTCGTCTCGCGCATGCTGCGCTTTTTCCCGCCCGTTGTGACCGGCACGATCATTTTGGTGATCGGCGTCACGCTCATGCGGATCGGCATCAACTGGGTCTTCGGCAATCCTGTCGGCCCGACCGCGCCGCAGATCGTTGATCCCGCCCAGACCGACTGGCTGAAGGCCGTAACCGAAATGGCTGGCGCCGCCGGCAGCACAATTCCCCCCATCCCCGAAGGGCTGGCACTGGCGGCAAAGACCCCCAACCCGCTCTATGCGGCCCCGGGCAGCATTGCGCTTTCTGCTGTCGTGCTGGTGGCGATCCTGCTGATCGCGCGGTTCGGGCGCGGCTTTGTGGCCAATATTTCTGTCCTTTTGGGCATTCTCTTCGGTGGCCTTGTCGCCACGCTGATGGGAACCATGTCTTTCGCCAAGGTTGGCGAGGCCGCATGGTTCGGGCTGATTACGCCCTTCCACTTCGGTACGCCGATCTTTGATCCGGTGATGATTGTCACCATGGTTCTCGTGATGATCGTCGTGATGATCGAAAGCACCGGCATGTTCCTGGCGCTTGGCGATCTGACCGGCCGCAAGGTAACCCAGCCTATGCTTTCGGCAGGCCTCAGGACCGACGGCCTTGGCACTCTGATCGGCGGTATCTTCAACACCTTCCCCTACACCTCCTTCAGCCAGAACGTCGGCCTCGTCGGCGTCACCGGCATCAAGTCGCGTTTCGTCTGCGTTGCAGGCGGTGCGATCCTCATCGTCCTTGGCCTTGTGCCGAAGATGGGCGCGCTGGTTGAATCGGTTCCGACTTCGGTGCTTGGCGGCGCCGGGCTTGTGATGTTTGGCATGGTGGCCGCGACCGGCATCCGCATTCTTGCGGCCGTCGACTTTGCCAAGAACCGCAACAACCTGTTCATCGTGGCCGTTTCGCTCGGGTTTGGCATGATCCCCTTGGTCGCGCCGAATTTCAAACAATGGCTGCCGCATGACATACACCCGCTGATTGACAGCGGCATCCTGTTGGCCACGATCGCGGCCGTCAGCCTGAACGCCATGTTCAACGGCGCCCATGGCTCCGCGTCCGATCTGAAGAACGCCGCCGCAAGCGGCGACATCTGAAAGGCACCACCACCAGAAATCCACCCCCGCGCCCAAGAAGGGGCGCGGGGGTTTTCTTTGGCGGGCCACTGGCGCACCGCCGTCCGGTTCGATAGGTCATCGCCAAAGCGCGAGAGGACCAGCCCATGACCACCTTAGCCAACCTGATCGCACGTTCAGGCGACGCCTGCGAATTCTGCGGGGGTTCTGACCACCTTTCGCCCGCCGATGTTGCCCCTGAAAACGATGCCATCTACCTTTGCCCCACCTGCAGGTCTGACGATGCCCCCGCAGCCCATTGGCGTTGCCTTGAAGGGGCGGCCTGGGCGCAAGAGCCCGCCGTTCAGGTCGCGGTATGGCGCAAACTTGGCGAAGTAGACGCGGCCTGGGCCACCGAGACCCGCGCAGCCATGCAGCTTTCGCCCGAGGCAGAGGCCTGGGTAAACCAACCCTCCGCGCTCACCCACCGCGACAGCAATGGCGCCGTTCTGGCACAGGGCGACACGGTCATCCTGATCAAGGATCTGGTCGTCAAGGGCGCGGGCTTCACCGCCAAACGCGGAACGGCTGTGCGCGGCATCAGCCTCGTGGCTGACAATGCGGCCCATATCGAAGGCCGCGTCGAAGGTCAGCGCATCGTCATCCTGACCGAGTTCTTGAAAAAGAAGTAACAGCCCCAAACGAAAACGGGGAAGGCTTGCGCCTTCCCCGTTCCGAAACTCAGGCTTAGGTCTGAAAAATCAGGCCAGCGCGAGGTTGATCGCCGATTCACGACCATCACGGCCGGATTCGATGTCAAAGGTCACTGCCTGACCGTCGTCCAGACGCTGGATCCCAGCGCGTTCCATGGCCGAAACGTGAACGAACACGTCCTTACCGCCATTCGCCGGAGCGATGAAGCCGAAACCCTTGGTTGCATTGAACCATTTCACGGTGCCATTGGCCATCGTGAGTACTCCTTTTAGACGCCATCCGCGTTAATGCGATGGCCTGGCTCAGTCACATCATGATCGAGAACTGAAGCCCAAAGGAGACAGAAGAATCGAGTGATACGTATTGCGCCCCAAGCACATGGGCCTGATTGCGACAAAACACAAGCTCTTAGCGAAAAGAATTATCGCCCCCGCCAACGCTTACCCCTTCATGGCACCGCCCGCGCGCTCCCATAATGCCCCGGTCGACACCTTGATCCCGGGTTTCAGCCCGTTCGGCGGCGCACATGCAGAGCGCACCCTTGCGCCAAGGAACTGCGCGGGGGCAAGCGCTTCCCCGCGCAATCCGCAGCCGCCAGCAGCAACTGTGCAGGTCAGCCCCGCCCGCCTCAGCCCATCAGCCGCGCCACATCCAGCATGCGGTTGGAAAAACCCCATTCATTGTCATACCAGCCAAAGACCCGAACCAGCCCGCCCGCCGTCACCCGGGTTTCAGGCAATGCCATGACAATGCTTTCAGGTCGCGCCCGCAGATCGCTTGACACCAGCGGCCGGTCTGTCGCGCCGATCACCCCCCCGGCCGCCGCCAGCACTGCATTCACCGCTTCCCGCCCCGGTCTGTCCCGCAGCATCACCGTCAGATCCACCGCCGAAACGCTCGCCACCGGTACCCGCACCGCTGCACCTTCAATGCGCCCCGCCAGTTCCGGCAAAACCACGTCCAGCAGATTCTGCGCCGAAGTGGTGGTCGGCACCATCGAAAGGGCGGCGGCGCGCGACCGCGCGAAATCTGCCGCCGGTGCATCAACCGTGGGCTGGCTGCCCGTATAGCAATGGATGGTCGTCATCCATCCCGTCGTTATCCCGAAAGCCCTGTCCAGCAGCCGCGCCAAAGGCGCGAGCGCATTGGTGGTGCAAGAGGCGTTCGACACCACCCGATGACCGGGCCGCAATCCCCCCTCGTTCGCCCCCAGTACCACCGTGTAATCCGCGCTCAGCGCCGGGCCGGAAACCAACACCTTGCGCGCGCCCGCAGCCAGCCCCGCCTCGGCCACCGAACGGTTGCCGGCACGGCCCGTGCATTCCATCACGATGTCGATGTCACTCAGATCCAGCCCCGCCAGATCGCGCGCTCCGGTCAGCCGGATACGCCGCCCGTTCACGACCAGCGCGCCTTCCTCCAGCCGCACCTCGCCCCGGAACGGGCCAAAGGTGCTGTCATATTCGAACAGATAGGCCGCCATCTCGGGGCGCGCGATATCGTTGATCGCCACGATCTCGATATCCGTATGCCCGCCCGCCACCGCAGCGCGCAGCACGGACCGCCCGATGCGGCCAAAGCCGTTCACGGCAACACGCAGGCTCATGGGGCACACTCCGTCTCAGGTCTGACGCCCCAGTCAGACCAGAAAGAAAATCGCGGCGCAACCGCCCGCGCACCGCCCGCCAAGGTTAGATTGTAACCGACACAGCCACACCGCGCGCCACCGCGAGCTTCACCACCGCTGAAGCCACCGCCAGATCCTGCAATCCGACCCCGGTTCCGTCGAACAGCGTGATCTCCTCCGCCGATCGCCGCCCCTCTGCCAGCCCGGCGATCACGGCCCCAATGGGCGTGATGTCACCTTCGCCGATCAGCCCCGCCGCCACCGCATGCTGCGCCTCGCCGATAGACACAGACTGCGCCACTTCGTCCGTAAAGACCCGCGACCGCGCCAACAGGACGGCCTCCACCTCCTGCTTGCCCTTGGTGTCGGTCCCCATGCAGGCCAAATGCGTGCCCGCACGCACATGATCGTTCATCAGCGAGGCCGCCGGCGAAGAGGTGATGGTGACGATCACATCTGCCTCGATCATGCGCTCCAATGGCACCGCCTCGAACGGCAGGCCCAGCTCGGTCACCACCTCTGCCAGCTTGCCCAGCATCTCGGGATGATAGTTCCAGCCGATCACTTTCTCAAACTGCCGCACCCGCGCGGCGGCACGCAACTGGAACGCCGCCTGATGCCCGGCCCCTACCATCCCCAGCACCTTCGCATCCCGCCGGGCCAACCGGTCAATGGATATGGCCGAGGCCGCCGCCGTCCTGAGCGCGGTCAAAAGCCCGCCCCCCACCATCGCCGTCGGCAGGCCCGTGTCAGGGTCAAATAGAAAAACTGTCGACTGATGGTTGATCATGCCCTTGGCTGCATTACCCGGAAAATACCCCCCCGCCTTCACCCCAAGCGTGCCCCCCGCGCGGTCAAGGCCGGATTTGAACCCATATTGCCGCCCCTCGCCCAGGGCTTCACGCACCACCGGGAAATTATAGGCCTCGCCCCGCGCCATCGCGGCGAACGTCGCTTCGACTGCCGCAAAGGCCGCCTCTGGCGTGATCAACCCGGCTATCGCCGCCTCAGGCACCACCCACATCTTCTACCCTTTCATCTTGGCCAAAATACTCCGGGGGCCGGGGGCAGAGCCCCCCGCCTTCCCTCAATAGGCCTTGCCCCTGGCCGACACCGGCCAGACCACTTCCACCACGCCCTTGCGCACCCCCACATACCAGTCATGGACGTTGCAGGTCGGGTCACAATGGCCCGGCACCAGCCGCAGCTTGTCGTTCACTTTCAGCGCTCCGGTCGGGTCTTCGACCACCCCATGCTCGTCCGAACATTTCACATATTTCACATCGGTGCGGCCAAACACCACCGGCAGGCCGCTGTCCACCGACTGCGCCTTCAGCCCCGCGTCAACGATGGCCTTGTCGGCCTTCGCATGGCTCATCACCGAGGTCAGGATGAACAGCGCATTTTCCCATTCGCCCTGATCAATCCGGTGACCATCCTTGTCAAGGATCCGGCCATAGTCAGCGTCCATGAAAGCATAGGACCCGCACTGCAGTTCGTTGAACACCCCCGAGGTGCCTTCGAAATAGTAACTGCCCGTCCCGCCGCCACCGACAATGGCGCAGGTCAATCCTTGTGACTTCAGCCCCTGAACGGCGTCGCGCACCTGATCAACCGCCAGATCGATCTTGGCCTTGCGATCCTCATACTTATCCATGTGCTGCATGGCGCCCTGATAGGCCTGTATGCCGCTGAACCTCAGCCCGGGTGCTGCGTCGATCGCCTTTGCAATCGCCACCACATCCTGAGTGGTCTTCACCCCGCAGCGCCCGGCGCCGCAGTCGATCTCGACCAGACATTCGATCTCTGTGCCATGGCGCACCGCAGCCGCTGACAGGTCCTTGACGTTATCCAGATCATCGACGCAAACGATGGTCCGCGCCCCCAGCTTCGGCAGCCGCGCCAGCCGGTCGATCTTCTGCGGATCACGCACCTGATTGGAGACCAGCACATCCTTGATCCCGCCGCGCACAAAAGCTTCGGCCTCGCTGACCTTCTGACAGCAGACCCCGCACGATCCGCCCAGCCGTTCCTGCAACAGGGCCACATCCACCGACTTGTGCATCTTGCCATGAACGCGGTGGCGCACGCCCATCGACTTGGCGATATCGCCCATCTTCACGATATTGCGCTCCAGCGCATCCAGATCAAGCACCAGGCAGGGCGTCTGAATGTCAGCTTCCTTCATCCCCGGTTTCGCGGGGATGTCGTAACCCACTTCGAAGTCGGCAAAATTCACAGCCTTGTTCATGGTCAGCTCCTTGGCCCTACATCCAGGGCAGTTTGTCCAGATCGACATTCCCGCCGGTGATGATCACGCCGACGCGCTTGCCGCGAAAGATTTCAGGGTTTTTCAGAATGGTCGCCAGCGGCACAGCACTTGACGGCTCCATCACAATCTTCATCCGCTTCCAGATCAGCTTCATCGCCTCGATGATCTCATCCTCTTCCGCAGTCAGTATATCGGTCACGTGCTTTTGCACGAATTGCCATGTCAGCTCTTTCAGCGGCACCTTCAGCCCGTCCGCCACCGTTTCCGGCGCGTCATCGGCAATGATATGGCCCGCCCGGAAAGACCGCGCCGCGTCGTCAGCCTGCTTGGGCTCGGCAGCATAGATCTTGACGCCCGGCGCTACGGTCGACAGGGTCAGGCAGGTGCCCGAAATCATCCCGCCGCCACCAATCGGGGCCACGACGGCCTCCAGCCCCGGCACCTGCTCATTCAGTTCGCGCGAACAGGTGCCCTGCCCGGCAATGACCCGATGATCGTTGTAGGGATGCACGAACTCCGCCCCAGTCTCGGCCACCACCTTGGCAAACACCGCCTCGCGCGAACTGGTCGAAGGCTCGCATTCCACCACGCGCCCGCCATACCCCTTCACCGCATCCTTCTTGGCCTGCGGCGCGGTGCGCGGCATCACCACGGTGCAGGGTATGCCCCGCCGCCCGGCCGCATAACTCAGACACAGCCCGTGATTGCCGCTGGAATGGGTTGCAACCCCGCGCGCCGCCTCGGTATCCGTCAGGCCGAAAACCGCATTCGACGCCCCCCGCGCCTTGAACGCCCCCGCCTTCTGGAAATTCTCGCATTTGAAATAAAGCTCTGCCCCGGTCAGCGCATTGAGGAAGCTCGAGGTCAGAACCGGTGTGCGGTGGATATAGGGCATGATCCGCGCATGGGCGGCTTCGACATCGCTGTAAGTCGGAATATACATGGCATCCTCTTCGCTCTATGCGGCCGTTGGGGCGCCTCCCTCCCCCGTGTGGGAAGGGAAGGGGTGGGGTCAGGCCGCGGCCTTCACCGCGCCAAGTCCATGCGTCCGGTAATAGTCCTGCGCCGCAGCAACGCCCGACCCCAGCTTCACCGGCCAGCCCAGATCGGCCATGCACATTTCCGCCGTGGCCAGACCCGCCAGCATCAAGACATCGGTCAGGCTGCCCAGATGGCCGATGCGGAACACCTTGCCCGCCACCTCGCCCAGCCCCACGCCAAAGGCCACGTCATATTTTTCGGCGGCCAGCTTCACCAGATCGGTGCCATTGCAGCCTTCCGGCACCACCACCGCCGTCACCGTGTCAGAGTAAAGGTCGGGCGATGCCGCGCAGGGTTTCAGGCCCCACGCCGCCACCGCCCGGCGCACCCCTTCTGCGATCCGGTAATGGCGCGCCCAGACCGTCTCCATCCCCTCGTCCAGCAGCATCCGCGACGACAGGGCCAGCCCGTTCAGCAACCCCACAGCCGGGGTATACGGATAGCCGCCAGTCGCATAGGCTTTGCGCATGTCGCGAAAGTCGAAGAAGGTGCGGGGAAGCGTGGCCGCTTCCATCGCCGCCAGCGCCTTCGGGCTTGCCCCCAATATCGCCAGCCCTGCTGGCAACATGAAACCCTTCTGGCTTCCCGCCACCGCTATGTCGACACCCCAGGCATCCATGCGAAACTCCATCGACCCGATGGAAGACACGCCATCGACGAACAAAAGCGCCGGGTGACGCACCGCATCAAGCGCGCGGCGCACCCCGGCGATGTCAGATTTCACCCCCGTCGCCGTCTCGTTGTGCGTCACTAGAACCGCCTTGATCATGTGATCCCGGTCCGCCCTCAGCGCCGCCTCGATCCGGTCAACAGGCGCACCCTGCCCCCAAGGTGTCTCGATCACCTGCACATTCAGCCGGTGACGCTGGCACATGTCGATCCAGCGGTGGGAAAACATGCCAAACCGCGCCGCCAGCACCGTGTCGCCCGACGACAATGTATTGCTGATCCCCGCCTCCCAGCCACCGGTCCCGGTGGAAGGAAACAGGAAAACCTCGCCCAAGGTGGTTCCCAGCACCTCTTTCACGCCGGCAAGCGCCGGAGTGAAGATGCGCCCGAACGCGGCCGAGCGGTGGTCGAGCGTGGCCATATCGCAGGCCTTGCGGACCACATCCGGCATATTGGTCGGACCGGGAATGAAGACCGGATTCTGGCTGGGCATGGACGGCACTCCTGTGTTGCACTGGAAAGGCTAGGGACTGGCACGCGCACATGCAATTTTTTCGAAATGCCTTTCCGGAACCGGGAAAGATGTCCTTTCCAGTTGAAAAGTATCAGTTTTTAGTTTTTCATCTGACAAAAGCGTTTTTCAGAGAGTCAAATCATGTCCGATCCCCGCCCGCGCGGACGCCCGAAAAGCTTCAACGACAAGACCGAGCAGAACACTGTTCAGTCGCTGGATCGTGCCCTGATGATCCTGCGCGTCGTCAGCGAGGAAAACGGGCTGTCGCTGACCGACCTCGCGCAGCGCACCAATCAGTCAGCGCCCACCGTCTATCGGGCGCTTGTCACCCTTCAGACCCACGGCTTTGTCGAAATGGAGGAACCGGGGCAGCTTTGGCATGTGGGTGGCGGCGCCTTCCGGGTGGGGTCGGGTTTTCTGCGACGGACGAAAGTGGTTGAACGCGCCCGCCAGCCGATGGACCATCTGATGCGCGTAACGGGCGAAACCGCCAACCTTGGCGTCGAACACCGCGATCAGGTTCTGTTTCTGGCGCAAGTCGAAACCCACGAGGCGATACGCGCCTTCTTCCCGCCCGGCACGCTGGGTGCCATGCATGTGTCCGGGATCGGCAAGGCCCTGCTGGCCTGGTTACCCCTCGCCCGCGTGGCGCAGATCATCGGGGATCGCGGTCTGGCCCGCTTCACCCCGCAGTCGCACACCGATCTGGCCTCTCTGTCCGCCGATCTTGCCGAAACACGGGCGCGGGGTTACGCGGTTGACGATCAGGAACGCGCCGAAGGGATGCGCTGCGTCGCTGCCCCCATCTTTAACGCGCATGGCGAACCCATCGCGGGCCTGTCCATCTCTGGCCCGACATTCCGTATCAACCTGACCGAAACCCCGCGACTAGGCGCATTGGTCCGCGCCGCTGCCGATGAGGTGACATCCGCTACGGGCGGGCGCATCTTCACCTGAAACAGGGGCCAAGCGTCATCGGATTTCCGGTCACACCGCCCTGACAATCAAGTCCGAAGATTAGCCCAAGGCACGATGAAGGTTTGTGGTCCTGCCAAACATGCGTTCGGCCAGCACTCTGGCTTCATGCGGCTTCAGGCTGCGCAACGCATCCTGCCGCCTGAAATACCCCGGCAAGGCACCATCGGGCACCGCGTCCGCAAGTGACCGCTGCGCCTCATGTGAGATTCCCGCAAAAGATCTGATCGAGGGCTGCAGGCTTTCCGTCGCCAGTCCGTTCGACATCAGCATGTCATGACGCTCAAGCAGAATGTGATGATACGTCACGGCGGCAACCGGCTTCACCCAATCAGCTATCAAACCGACAAGGTGCTTGGCTGCCACCAGAACCCGTTCTTCGCCAAACAACAGCTCTGCCGTCGTGTCGGCCAGAACCACGCGGTGCTGCGCTGAAACAAGAAGGTCGGAAGATGGCACACCGGGTGCAATCGCATGGGCCGCGATGCAGACCGGCCAACGCTCCGGCGCGCGAAGCAACTCGGATAAGGTCACTTCGCTGCGCCCGACCCAGACGATTGGCTTTGCTTGGCCTGCGTCAGTCAGGACAAGATCACCAGCCTCAAGCGCGGCAACTTCTTGATACCCGGTGGGGGTCAGAATCTTTGTGCCGCCACAAAAGCAGATATGAACCGGCGGCGGCGTGTAAGTCACGTTGGTCAGCGCAATGGCGCCGTTTCCGAACCCGTTCATCAGGGCCAGTGTGCCGCTGCCATCGTTGACGAAGAAAAATCGCTCGATGCTGCCGTTGATGTCGACCGAGATGACCGTGACCGTCTTACCCTCAAGCGGGTCAGGCGTCTTGGGGTTGCCCAGCGGAAGTACGCCGGTCAACTCAACGTTGAAACTGTAACTGATGCCATTGATGATAACGGTGGTGTCCGGATCCGTGGCGCCACCATTATATTCCAGAATAAGATCGCCCGACGTTCCACTGTCGAACGTCAATAGCACCGTCTGCTGTTGGCTTTGGTTTTCAACATTCAGGGCGGCATTGTTCGCCGATGATCCGTCGCCGCGCGCATAGAAGCTGAGTGTTGTCATTCTCTTCCGCCCACCGCCGCATCCACCACACCGCGACTGGAAAAGACCGAGCCACCTGCTCAGGTCCATCTGCCTGCTTGCAGATGCTTAACCCTTTATTAACCAATTTTCAAATGCGCAGACTGTCTGAAACGGGCCTGCCGCCATCAGCCGTTCCTTGCCGTCGGCCCCCTTATCCGCACCGGTCCAAACCCGCTCGGGCGCGCGCCAGCAACGCTTTCACGCCCGCTTCGGCGTCGGCGGCATTGGCCGCCTCGGCATAGCCGCGCAACTCGGGCGCGTTGCCCGAAGGGCGCAGATGCAGGATCACGCCACTAACAAAGCTGACCCGCAGCCCGTCGGTCAGATCCAGTCCTGCTTCCGGGCCATGGTCTGCGAAAAACCGTGCCCGTTCCGCCGCGTCGCGGGCCAGCCGGTCAAGCAAAGTCCGCGACAAGTCCGTTGGCACCGCCGCCAACCTGCCCGACGCCATGCGCTGCGGCGGCAGGGCCGCAACCTGCGCTTCAAGCTGCACGCCGCTGTCGCACGCGGCCACCAGCGGGGCCAGCAACGGCAGAAAGGCGTCGCGGGTCGGCAGTGCCGCAAGGCGGCGCCCGGCCCGCTCTGCCGCAAAGCCCAGCACGAACCCGCCGTTCGCCTCAAACCCAGCCGGTCGGCAAGGCCGCTCACGCAAGGCTGCCTCCAGTCCGGCGATCACATGGGGCGACCCTATCCTGGTCCGGCAGGTCTGTGCAAAGGCCCCCGACGTCTCGATCATCGAACAGGATGTCACCGGCGTCACCACGCAATCCGCGCCCAATGCCCGCGCCGTCAGCACTCCCAGCACATCACCGGGAATCAGCGCGCCATCGGCGCCGGCCAGAAGCGGGCGGTCGGCATCGCCGTCCGTCGACAGGATTGCGTCCAGCTGATGGGCCGCCGACCAAAGCCGTAACTGCGCGGCAACCGCGGCCGAAATCGCCTCGGTATCGATCGGAACAAACCGGTCGGATCGCCCCAGTGCAACCGGCGTCGCGCCCAGCGCCGCAAGCAGATTAACAAGCAGGTCGCGCGCCACGCTGCTGTGTTGCCAAACCCCAAGGCGCATCCCCGCCAGCGGCGCATTGCCAAAGAAGTCGCGGTAGCGTGCAAGATAACCCGGCGCTGCCGTCGCGTCCTTCAAGACAACCGCCGCCCCGCCATACCGCGCAGGGGTTGCGGCCGCGCGCGCCATCTCGGCCTCTTGCGCCTTGGTCACTTCGCCGCTTTGCGAATAGAATTTCAGCCCGTTGCGGTCGGCAGGAATATGGCTGCCTGTCACCATGATCGCCGGGCAGCGCCGAACCTGTGCCGCAAGCGCCATCGCCGGGGTTGGCAGCCGACCGCAATCCACTGCATCAACACCCATCCCGACAAGTGCGCGGCGGACCATCCCGGCAATGCCCGGCGATGACGGGCGCAGATCCCGCGCAATCATTACCATCCGCTGCGGGCCCAGCATCCCGACGAAAGCCTGCACATGACGCGCCACCAGATCCTCGGTCAATTCCGTGACCAGCCCGCGCAACCCGCTTGTCCCGAACCCCACCGACATCCCTGCGCCGTCCTCCATCCATGCCGCCGCCCCACAACACCCGAAACAACCCAGACGTGCTACAGTTTATTTCCCTCACGCAATGCGCGTTCCGGTTGAGTATGACATGAAGCCCCCTTAGTCTTGGTGCAAATCACGCGGGCGGCAGGCGCACAAGGAAACCCGAGCCATGAACAAAGCGATCAGCCCGGTCATCCTGTCCGGTGGCAGCGGAACCCGGCTTTGGCCAGTGTCGCGGACTGGCATGGCCAAACAGCTTTTGCCGCTCACCGGCGCGCGGACGCTTTTGCAGCACACGTTGCTGCGCGTGACGGGTCAGCCCGATTTTGCAGCACCCCTGATCATCGGCGGCCATCCTGATCGCTTCCTGTTGCGGGATCAGGCCGAAGCCGTCGCCACCACCGCGTCGATTCTTCTGGAACCGGAACGTCGCGACACGATGGCTGCCGTCCTGCTGGCCGCCGTTCAAGCCGCAACGACCGATGAAGATTCGCTGCTGGCGATCCTGCCCTCTGACCATCTGATCGACGATGACGAAGCCTTCCGCGATGCGGTCCGCCGGGCTGCGGCCAGTGTCACGCGTGAAGGCGTGGCGGTTGTGGGCATCCGCCCCACCGAACCGTCAGCGGCCTACGGCTACATCCAGCCCGGCCTGCCCGATCCAACCGGAAAGCGCCCGGTCACCCGCTTCGTCGAAAAGCCCGATACAGCCACCGCCAGAACCCTGATCGCAGCGGGCAGTCTGTGGAACGCGGGCATCTTCTGCTTTCGTGCCGGCTGGCTGATCAATGCGATGCGTGCCTTGCTGCCAGATGATGTGGCTCTGATGGAACGCGCGGTCGCCAACCTGCGCACCGACCTTGGAATGCAGATCGCCGGCGATGATTTTGCCCGTGTTACCGCCCGGTCCTTCGATCACGCCTTCATGGAAAAGACCACCGGGGCCTTCGTGACCGAGGCGGCTTTCACCTGGGCAGACCTAGGTGACTGGGATGCCCTGTGGAAAGCCTCGGCGAAGGACGCGGATGGCAACGCCACGCGCGGCACCGTCATTACCCGATCCGCCCGTGGCAACCTGATCCGCGCCGAAAGCCGGATGGTCTGCGCCCTTGGGGTCGATGACCTGACCATCGTCGAAACCGCCGATGCCGTTCTCGTGGCCCCACGCGACCGCGCACAGGATGTGCGCGCCCTCGTGGCCGACCTTGCCTCACAGGGCCATCCCGCCGCCAGCGAACCCCAGCGCGCCCACCGGCCCTGGGGCTGGTATGAAACCAAGGATCAGGGCGACCGCTTCCGGGTCAAACATATCGTCGTCAAACCCGGTGCCAGACTTTCGCTCCAGCGCCACCATCACCGGGCCGAACATTGGGTCGTGGTGCGCGGCACGGCGGAACTGACCATCGAAGGCATAACACGCCGCCTGCACGAAAACGAAAGCGCCCACATTCCGATCGGGGCTTTGCACCGACTGGCCAACCCCGGCAAGATCCCGGTCGAAATCATCGAAGTTCAGACCGGTACCTATCTGGAGGAAGATGATATAGAACGCATCGACGACGAATTCGGGCGCAACTGACATGATCCCATCTGACTTTTCCGCCTTGAAGGGCAAGAAGGCCCTGATCACTGGCGCAGGCGGCTTCATCGGTCGGCGGCTGACGGCGGCGCTGCTGGCCGTGGGGGCAGATGTCACCCATCTCGCCCGCTCGCGGTCCGACACCGCCGGGGTCCGGATCATTCAGGGCGATATGGCCACCCCCGCCATCGCCCGCACCGCCGTCGCCGGGCAGGATCTGATCTTCAACTTCGCCTATGATGTCCGCCAGTCTGGCGACGCGAACCTTGCCGCCTTCAACACTCTGCTTCAGGCCGCCGAGGCCGAAGGCCACGCCCGCCTGATCCACGCCAGTTCCATCGTCGTCTATGACGACTGGCCCACCGGCCATCTGACCGAAGCCTCGCCCATGAACCGGCCTGGCGGCGGCCCCTACCGCATCGCGAAAATCGCCATGGAACGGCGGCTGATGACCAGCCCGCTGCCGGTGGCCATCCTTCAGCCCACGCTTGTCTGGGGTCCGGGCTCGGCGCTCTGGACTGACAGGTTTGTCGATGCGCTCTACGGCGGCGGCGTGGTTCTGCCCCGCCCCGAAGGCCTTTGTCAGGCGGTCCATGTCGAAGATCTGGTGCAGGCCACGCTGCGGGCGGCCCTTCTTCCCGGCCTCGGGCAGGAACGATTCATCGTCAACGGCCCCGCGCCCTTCCTCTGGTCAGATCTGATCGGCGGCTATCGAAACCTGCTCGGGCGGGGCCAGATCCGCCACCTGCCCGCCGAACAGTTGCGCCCGGCGGCTCCGGCGACCACACGCCCTTCCGGCCCCGGCCTTGCAGCCCGGGTCAGCGCCCTTGGCCGCCGCCTTTTGGGCCATGCCCGGTTCGAACGGCTTGTCCGCATCAGCCGCAACCTGCGCCCTGCGGGCGAATTGAAGCCCGACGTCGGCCTTTTCGCACTCTACACCGCGCAAGGAACCTGCCCGCCGACCCACGCGGTTGAACGGCTGGGCTACCGCCCCGTGTATGATCTTGAAAAGGGACTGGCCGCCATGGCCAGCCCCCGGCCCGCGCCCTGAGGCCGGTCAGCTGCGCAGCACGCCGCCGGTCGCCTTGGCCACCTTCTCGACGATCTTGGCGCTCACCGCGTCGATCTCTTCTTCGGTCAGGGTCCGCTCGCGAGGCTGAAGGCGCACGCTGATCGCCAGCGATTTCTTGCCCGCCCCCATTTGCGCCTCGGCCTTGTCGCCGGTGAACTGGTCAAAGACCGACACACGTTCGATCAGCGCCTTGTCCGCACCCTGCGCGGCATTGACCAAGGTCAGCGCCTCGACCTCCTTACCCACCACAAAGGCGAAATCGCGCTCTACCGCCTGAAGATCGGAAATCACCAGCGCGGGGCGGGTCGCAAACTTGACCTTCGGGAAGGGGATATTGGCCAGATGCAGGGTAAAGGCCACTGCCGGCCCCTTCACATCCATCGCCTTTAGCACCTTGGGATGAACCTCGCCAAAAACCGCCAGTGCATTCGGCCCCAAGGCCATCATCCCCGACCGGCCCGGATGGAACCAGCCCGGCACCTTGCGCCCGATCTGTACCTTCGCGGGGGCGTTGATCGTCGCCAGTACCGCCTCGGCATCGGCCTTGGCGTCAAAAACGTCAACCGCACGGCGCGAACCAAAAGGATCACGCGGCGCGCTTGCCCCCACCAGAAGGCCGTTAGCCTGCAAGACCTGCTCACCCGGCTCGCCGCCGGTGAAAGCCGGACCAACCTCGAACAAAGCCAGATCCATGAACCCCCGCGCCTGATTGCGCGCTGCGGCCTGCAACAGACCCGGCAACAGATCGGGCCGCATATGGGTCATTTCCGACGAGATCGGATTTTCGATCCGCGTCGCCTCACTGCCGCCACCGAACAGCGCCGCCGAAGGGCCGTCGATGAAGGAATAGGTCACACACTCGTTGTAGCCAAGCGCGGCCAGCATCCGCCGCGCCGCCTTTTCACGCACCTGCATCGGCGTCAGAACCGGCTTTGGCACGCCCGCACGCGCGCGCGGCAAAGGCCGCCCCTGCAACTTGGTCAGCGACGCGATCCGCGCCACCTCCTCGACCAGATCCGCCTCGCCCAGAATGTCGGGCCGCCATGTCGGCGGGGTCGCCATGTCACCATTCAGGGTAAAGCCAAGCGCCTCCAGCGTCGCGCGTTGTTCCACTTCGGGAATATCCATACCCACAAGCGAAATCACCCGCGCCGGGTCAAGCCGGTATGCGCGGCTCACATCCGGCACCGCGCCGTCCATCACCACATGGCTCGGCTCACCGCCGCACAGATCAAGGATCATGCGCGTCGCCAGTTCCAGCCCCGGCAGGGTAAAGGCCGGGTCCACGCCCCGTTCGAACCGGTAACGCGCATCCGAGTTGATCTTCAGTGCCCGCCCGGCGGTGGCGATGGAGATCGGATCCCAGAAGGCGCTTTCCAAAAACACATCCAACGTCGCTTCGGTGCAGCCCGAATGCTCGCCCCCCATTATCCCGGCAAGGCTTTCCGGCCCCTGATCATCGGAAATCAGCATCATCCCTTCGCGCAATCCATAGGTCTTGCCATCCAGCGCCAGCAATTCTTCGCCGCCCTGTGCCGGATGAATGCGCAGATCACCCTTCACCTTGGCCACGTCAAAGACATGCAGGGGCCGGTTCAGCGCGAAGGTGAAGAAGTTGGTGATATCGACCAACGCCGAAATCGGCCGCAGCCCGATCGCCCGCAGCCGCGCCTGCAACCAGTCGGGCGAGGCACCGTTCCTGACGCCGCGAATGGTGCGCCCTGCAAACAGAGGGCAGCCCTTTTCCTTCAGTGCGCTGTCGATGCGCACCTTCACCGGACTGTCGAAAAGACCCTTCACCGGGTCGATGGCCAGCGGCTTCAGCTTGCCCAGCCCCCGCGCTGCCAGATCGCGCGCGATGCCGCGCACGCCCAAGGCATCCGGGCGGTTCGGGGTGATTTTCACAAAGATCATCGGATCGACGGCGGCCGGGCGGTGCGCGGCCAGCCAGTCGACGAACCTGTCCCCGACCTCGCCCGAAGGCAGTTCAATGATGCCGTTGTGTTCGTCGGAAAGTTCCAGCTCGCGTTCGGACGCCATCATCCCATGGCTCTCCACGCCGCGGATCTTGCCCACGCCCAGCGTCACGTCGATGCCCGGCACATAGTCGCCCGGCTTGCACAGAACCACCGTGATCCCCGCCCGCGCATTGGGTGCCCCGCAGACGATCTGCTTTTCGCCCTCATCGGTCATCACCCGACACACCCGCAGCTTGTCCGCGTCAGGATGCTGTTCGGCATGCAGCACCTTGGCCAGCGTAAAGGGCTGAAGCCGCGCCGCCGGATTTGTGACGTCTTCCACCTCAAGACCAAGGTCTGTCAGCGCATAAAGGATATCCTCCAGCGCCGCTTCGGTTTCCAGATGATCCTTAAGCCAGGAGAGGGTGAATTTCATTCTCGTCTTTCCGTATGTCCAGCCCAGCGGGCCTTATGCCCTGATTTCGCCCTCTGTGACGCCTTCACACGAAAAGGTCAAATTCTGCGCGCATTTGCGCCCTTCCCTTACCCGATTCGCAGTGCAGACAGGGCACATCACAATTCATGGACCGTTCAAGATTATGTCTAGCAAATCAAAATCATCGGACAATCTGCTTTATATTGGCGTCGCCTTTTCGTTTCTGGTGGTGGCCTTAATGACAGAACGCCACGGCGAAAGCCTTAACGATGTCATCGCTAGGAAATCCCTGCCAAGCCACATCGCCCTTGCCGACAACGGAAATCCAACCGTTAATCCCTGACATTCCTTGCGGCAGGCCCCTGCGAAACGCGCCAGACCCGCCGCCTCACGCCCCGCGCGCCAACCGCTGCCGGACAAGCTCTACCGCCTGCGCCACCGCAGTCTCGATGCTCATGTCAGACGTGTCCAGCACCACCGCATCCGCCGCCGCCGACAGGGGCGCCTCTGCCCGCCCCATGTCGCGCGCATCGCGCTCCTGAACCTCTGCCAACACCCGCGCTTCGTCGCCACCCACTTCCAGCCACCGCCGATGGGCGCGCACCTCGGGGCTTGCGGTGACATAAAGCTTCACCTCGGCTTCGGGGCAGATCACCGTGCCGATGTCGCGCCCATCCAGCACCGCCCCGCCGGGGCGGGCCGCGAAGCTCCGCTGGAAGTCCAGCAACGCGGCGCGGACCTCGGGATGAACGGCCACGCGGCTGGCCAGCTCGCCCGCCGCCCGCGTGCGCAGGGCGGGATCGTCCAGCAGCTCGGCGGTGAGAGCCTGGGCGACCGCGCCGACGCGTCCGGGATCGTCGAGGTCGACGCCCGCCCGTTCGGCGAGCACGCCGACGCCGCGATAC